>JBFYZU010000212.1:0-10577 GCA_041309365.1 Myxococcota bacterium | reverse complement strand
GTGTGCTCTTCCGATCTATCATGGCCGCGTTGTCCGTGCAGTACTCCGGCGGCGGCAGAAAGAGCTCGATGCCGGCTCTCCCGGTCCTCTCCTCGAGGGTCCGCCTGAGCCTCGAGTTGGCGGCGACGCCACCGCTCACCACGAGCCGCAGGATCCTCGACTCCAGGCAGGCGGCCAGCGACTTCGTGACGAGCGAGTCCACGACCGCCTCCTCGTAGGCCCGGCACAGTGCCCTTCGCGTCACGGAATCGAGACCCTCGCCAAGGGCCCCGACTCTCACCGCCAGGGCGGTCTTGAGCCCGGAGAAGCTGAAGTCCAGCACGCCGCGGCGGTTCAGCCCCCTGGGAAAGGGTCGTGCGTCGTTGCCGGCGTGCAACGCCGACTCTGCCTCGATGGCAGGCCCGCCGGGATACCCCAGGCCGAGCAGCTTGGCGCCCTTGTCCAGGGCCTCTCCTGCAGCGTCGTCACGGGTCTGGCCGAGAACGACCACGCCACTGCCATCCGATACCGCGTAGAGGCTCGTGTGCCCGCCCGATGCCACGAGGGCGACCCATGGTCGCTTCGGGCAGGGCTTGCCCTCGATGCGCAGCATGGGAGCCATCATGTGTCCCATGAGGTGATGCACTCCAACTACCGGTTTTCGCGATGACCATGCCAGTGCCTTGGCGGTCTGTACGCCGACCAGGAGCGCTCCGATGAGCCCAGGACCCCGGGTCACGGCGATGCCATCGATCCCTCCCAGGTCGATGGAGGCCTCCGAGAGCGCTGCCCGGATCACCGGCAGGATCGACCTGACATGTGCGCGCGAGGCGATCTCCGGCACGACGCCGCCCATGGGGCCGTGGAGCTTCACCTGGCTCGAGACCACGGACGACAGGACTCGCCCCTGTGACGTCACCACGGCAGAGGCCGTCTCGTCGCACGATGTCTCTATGCCGAGGATCCGCATCGATTTTTGCCCCGTGGCTGGAACCTATGGTTTAATGCAGGCGATATCAAGCGATACACGGGAGCGAGCGATGAAAACCCGCAGAACATGGATGCCAGCGGCTGCATTGCCGCTTCTGCTCATCCTTGCTGCAGCGGCCGTGAGGGCCGGTGCACAGGAGGAGGGGGAGAAGGACGAGCCCGGGTGGTCTGGAGGCACCCAGGACGAGGAGAAGAAGCTCGAGCCCGTCGAGTATCCTGGCATCGATCCGGAGAAGCAGACGGGAATCGCGCCCCTCATCGAGAAGGCCAAGGCCAGCAAGAAGACGGTGATCACCTGGCCGGGATTCCAGATGGTGCACGGCGGTTCCAGGGTGTTCGTCCAGATGGTCCAGGGCACCAAGGTGAACGAAGTCGAGGTTCCCGTGCGGGTGACCAAGCCGCCCATCAAGGTGCAAGGGCCGAGCCTCGTGTACGAGTTTCCCAAGCAGGTGGTGCTCATCTCGAACAATCTCAACCCGCTCGTCACGCGTTCGTTCGACACGCCGGTGGACTGGGTCCGCATGGTCCGCAAGAAGGGCAAGGTCTACATGGTGCTCGCGCTGCGCGTCGCCGCGGAGCCCGTTCGCGAGGAGCTCTTGACCACCGAGGACGGCTATCACTTCTTCTTCGTGGAGTTCTCTGCCGGCGACTACCTGCCCGAGTCGATGAAGGAAAAAGACTCGGGTGCCAAGAAGGTCATCGAGTAGCTCCCCGTGTCCCACCCCACGTGGCTCTCTCTCACCCGATCGGGAATCGTCGTCACGGTCCACGTGCAGCCCGGGTCGCGCAGGCCCGGCCCGGCGGGCCTGTTCGACGGCGTGCCCAGGGTGCGCATCGGGTCGGCCGCACGCGAGGGAGCAGCCAACGATGAGCTCGTCAGGTGGCTGGCCCGCGAGCTGGGCGTGCCCCGGGCCTGCGTGACGGTCAAGAGCGGCGATCACGGGAGGCGCAAGCGGATAGCCATCGAGGGCGTTCCGGCCGAGCTGGCCACCAGGATCGCTGCACTCTGGGGATTTTAGTCGTCGTCCTTCTTTCGAGAACCGAAGAACCAGAGGATCAGCAGGATGAACAGGACGACGAGGCCCAGCCCGATGGCCTCGTTGATGAAGGTCTGGAGGTCCGGCACGCTCGGGGAGTCTAGTTGAAAGCTTCGAGGCTCACCAGGACCCAGTCGTCTCCTTGCCTTCGGAGATCCATGCGCACGGGGATGGTGCGTTCCCAGCTCTGATCGACCACCTTGAAGGTGAGGCTGACGCGGGCCGTGTCGCCCGAGACCACCACGTTCTCCTGGGTGAGATTCACGTCGTCGCCGTTGAAGATCGTGGCGAAGTCCCAGAGCGCTTCTTCCGCCTCGTTCAGCGAGTCGGGCTCGACCGAGTAGTCGCCCGAGTCCATCGAGATCCTCATCCGTGTCGGGTCCAGAGGCACGTGGCGCAGGATGCTGGCGGAGTCCTTGCCCTCGATGTGCAGGATGAGATCGTCGACGACCTGGCCGATCCGATCGCCGTCCGACGGACCGAAGCAGCCCGTCGTGATCGTGGCGAGAAGGAGGATGGCGAGAAGGCCCTTTGTCGCGCGTGCAGGTTCGTGCATGTGTGTCACCACGGGCTCGTCGGTGCGAATGGCGTGCCAGCCTCGAAGCGAGGCACGCGAAAGACTGCAACTCCTGGCAATTGCAAAAGGATATCCATGCGGGTTTCGGGTTGGCCGAGAGCGCTGGCCCTTGCCGGAGGTCATGTTGGCCTAAATGGGCGACTGGCGAGTGACAAAACGGCAATCCGAAACTACACTGGCCGTCTCGAGCACGAGGTGTGTCGCGTGAGGGAGTTTCACAAGTACGAGGGGCTCGGCAACGACCTGATCTTCTTCATGGGATCCGAGGACGACGTGCTGGCCCGGGTCCGTGACAGGCAGGCCTGGATGGCCGCCCTGTGCGACCGCCACACGGGCGCGGGTGCCGACGGGGTCATGTTCGTGGCGCAAGGCAGCGGCGACGTGACAGCGAGCATCAGCTACTACAACGCCGATGGCACGCCAGCCCAGATGTGCGGCAACGGGCTGAGGTGCGCCTGCCTTCTCATGTACCACACCGGCCTCGTGGGCGCCGGCCGGATGTTCGCCGTGCACATGAGGGGTGCAGGCAGGCGCAGATGCGTCATCGAGCAGGCCGACGGCCGCCGGGGCTTCGTGGAGGTGGAGATCGGCAGCCCCGAGAGGGGCAGGGGGGCGAAGGGGGAGCCAGACAGGCTCGGCCTGTCCGTTCTGGGTCACCAGCTCGACGTGATACCCCTGTCGGTGAGCAACCCCCATGCCGTCATCTTCGACCAGGTGGACCCCGGGGACATGGAGAAGCTGGGCCCTGCCATCGAGATCGACCCGATGTTCCCCGACCGGGTCAACGTGGAGTTCGCGCGCGTGGCGCCGGACGGCGGCATCGACCTGGTCGTGTGGGAGCGCGGGTGCGGCTTCACGAGGGCCTGCGGAAGCGGCGCGTGCGCCACGGCGGTGGCGGCCATGTGGGAGGGGAAGGTGGGAAGCGAAGTGCCCGTGCCCGTGAGGTTGCCCGGTGGGACGCTCTGGGTGAGGCTCGACAGCGACGACGTGATCTGGCTTCGCGGTGAGGCCAGGAGAGTCTACACGGCCACCATGGACCCGGAGAGCTTTTGAGCCATGTCGCACGACTCGGGATCGATGCGTTCGATACTGCTGGCCCTCTTCGCCAACCTGACGATCGCCGCGATCAAGCTCACTGCCGCGATCCTGACCGGGTCCGGGTCGATGATGGCCGAGGCCGTGCACTCGTTCGCGGACACGGGCAACCAGCTCCTTCTCCTCTTGGGGATGAAGCGCGCAAGAAGACCGGCCTCGATCGAGTACCCGCTGGGATACGGCAGGGCCACCTACTTCTGGTCCTTCATCGTGGCCGTGATGCTGTTCTCCCTGGGAGGCCTGTTCTCGGTGTACGAGGGGGTCCACAAGCTGTCCTCGAAGGAGCCGCTGGAGAGGCCCTGGCTGGCCCTGATCATCCTCGTGGTGAGCATCCTTCTCGAGACGATCTCCTTCGCCGGCTGCGTCAGGGAGGTGAACAAGGTCCGCGGGTCGAGGAGCCTGGCGAGGTGGTTCAAGGAGAGCAGGCAGAGCGAGCTTTTGGTGGTGTTCGGTGAGGATCTCGCGGCCCTGGTCGGCCTGACCCTGGCCGCCATCGCGGTGGTCCTCGCCTGGGTCACCGGCAATCCCCTGTTCGACGCGCTCGGCAGCATGGCCATCGGCGTGCTGCTCATCCTCGTGGCCCTCGCCGTGGGCAAGGAGGTCAAGAGCCTGCTCATCGGAGAGAGCGTGGATGCCGAGATACGCGACGCCATGAGCGCGTACCTTTCGGAGCAGCCGGACGTGCTGCAGGTCATCGACATGATCACCGTGCAGATGGGGCCGGACGTGATGGTGGCCGTGAAGGCCAGGATGAAGGACATGGACTCCCGTCAGCTCGTGGATACGATCAACCGCATCGAGAGGCTGTTCAAGGATCGATTCGCGCAGGTCAAGTGGCTGTTCTTCGAGCCGGACAACGAGTGATGACCTTCCAGAGAGCGTCGCTCCTGGCTCTCGCGGCGTCGGTCCTGGCATGGGGCTGCTCGGGCGCCAGGGAGACGGCGCCCTCGCCGACACCGGCGCCAGCGGTGCAGGCGAGCGAGCACCATGCCAAAAACGCCGAGGATCCCGCCTGCACGCCAGGAGATCAGTGCTGCCCGGCCATCGCGAGGCTCTCGATCTCCAGGGTCGTGGGGACGAGCGAGGGAGCCGTGTTCGCCGTGGGGTCGTGCGGCACCGTGCTCGAGTACGAGAAGGGAAGCTGGACAAGGCACGACGTCCCGACCACCCAGCACCTCTTCGATGTCTGGGTCCACGACGCAGGGCGCGTCGTGGCAGTGGGATACGAGGGCACGGTGGTCGAGCTCGAAGACGGGAAATGGAGGGCCGTCGAGACGGGCACGACGCAGATGCTCAGGAACGTGTGGGGATCGGGTCCTGATGACGTGCACGTGGTCGGGCATTCCGGCACGATCCTGCATTTCGATGGGCAAGGTTGGGAGCTTTCGCCGGCCGTCACGGATCGCGATCTCGACGACGTGTGGGGCACGGGCCCGAACGACGTGTACGCGGTGGGCCTTTTCGGCACGGTGCTGCACAATGACGGGTCGGGCTGGAGCGTGATGCGCTCGGGCAAGCCGGGCGAGGGGCTGCACTCGGTGTGGGGGAGCGGCCCGGGCGACGTGTGGGCCGTGGGGTACTCGGGCACGGTGCTGCACGGCGATGGCAAGAAATTCGAGAGGGTGAAGAGCGGCACGCAGGCCGAGCTGTTCGACGTGTGGGGGAGCGGGCCGGACGACGTGTACGCGGTGGGATGGCACGGCAAGATCATCCACTGGGACGGGAGCGGTTTTCGCGCCCAGCCTTCAGGTACGGATGCCAACCTGTTCGCGGTGGACGGCGCCGGTCCAGGGGCGGTCCACGTCGTGGGCGACGCCATGATCGTGCTCTCGCGCGAGGGGCAGGCGTGGGTCCCTTTGCACTGCGTGGAGCGCTTTTCATCGCCCTCGGGCTTTGCCACCGTCTGGA
Organism: Myxococcota bacterium; assembly: GCA_041309365.1. Lineage (GTDB taxonomy): Bacteria > Myxococcota_A > Polyangia > DRWM01 > DRWM01 > JAFDER01. The sequence continues at coordinate 4,991 of JBFYZU010000212.1, read as the reverse complement.
CCGCGGGCCCGCACGAGGTGTACGTGGGAGGCGGGGACCTCATGCGGTTCGACGGGAACGCGTGGGACAGGCTCGTGGACAGCCCCGCGTACGGAAGATCGGATCTGAGAACCCTGTGGGGGAGCTCGGGCGGTCACGTCCTGGCGGCCGGTGGGTGCGGTACCCTGATGGAGCGGCGCGATGGGGTGTGGGCAAAGGTCGAAACGCCGACGCTCATGGCGCTTCATGCGGTGTGGGGAACGGACCATCTGGACGCATTCGCCGTCGGCTCAGACGGCGTCATCCTGCACTCCGACGGCACGGGCTTCTCGCTGCAGAAGAGCGGCGTGAAGGGATGGCAGGCCATGCTGTTCGACGTGTGGGGGAGCGGTCCGGGCGACGTGTTCGTGCTGGGCGCGGCGGGCAAGGTGCTCCATCACGACGGCAAGAAGTGGTCCGCCAAGTCACCCGGCACCGGGCAGACCCTGACGAGCATCCGGGGGCTGTCGAAAAACGACGTGTGGGCCTGCGGCCATCAGGGTGCCATGGTCCACTACGACGGCAAGAAGTGGAAGGCCCACGATTCCGGCACGAGCGAGAACCTCCTCGCGATCCGCACCACGCCCGGCCATGGGCTGTTCGCCGTGGGAGAGGGGGGCACGATCCTGGAGCACGACGGCGATGCCTGGCACGCGCACGAGAGCCCGACCGGATCGGATCTGTCCTCGCTGTGGGGGAGCGGGCCTAACGACGTGTACGCGGTGGGCATGGCAGGCGTGATCGTGCACTTCGACGGAGGTGGCTGGACGATCTCGTACTCCGACGTCTCGACCGGCATGCTTCTCGCCGTCTGGGGGAGCGGGCCGGACGACGTGTACGTGGTGGGCGAGAAGGGCCTCGTCCTGCACACGGATGGCGGCGGTTCCTGGACGACCCAGGCCACTTGCGTCGACGATACCCTGTGGGACGTCTGGGGGAGCGGCCCGGACGACGTGGTGGCCGTGGGCGACAGCGGTGCCTTGATAGAGCTCCACGAGGGGACGTGGGTCGTGCCCTGACGCCTTGTCACTCGCCGGTCAGGCTCGTCGAGTCGCCGGTTCCCCGGATCACGCTGACCGCGCGTGCGCCAAAGAGCGGTGCCGCGAAGGCGGAGAACGTGGCGTTGGGGTGGGAGTCCGTCGTGCCCGCCGCGTTGTCGTCGAGCATGTAGATGCCGCCCTGCGTCTCGAGCTCGAAGAAGTCCCACACGAAGATGTTGTCGCCCGGCTGGTCCCACTCCTCCTTGACCCAGGTGAAGAACTCCCGTGCCCTGGTGGCCTGCCCCACGTCCGTGCTGCCCTGCACCAGGGCCGCCCCGGTCCAGACGATGAAGCGGTTGTCCGGAAACTCGTGCATCCTGTCCGCGAGGGCCGCGTACTGGAGCTTGTAGTTCTCGATGCTCTTGGTCTCCAAGGTCACGTCCCCGGTGCCCGTGTCCTCCTGGATCTGGCTCACCGGGTAGCAGTGCTTGAACACGATGACGTCGTAAAGGGGTGCGAGGATCTCCAGGGTGGGCTCGGTCATGTACGGGTCCGGGCCCGCGTGCTCGACCCATATGTTCCAGTAGTCGTAGGGGTAGTTCGCCCATCCGTAGCCACCGGAAGAGGGGAACGCGATCTCGGTGATGTCGTAGCTCGTCGAGTGGGCGCCGTTGTACGCCTCGAACCACTCGAGAACTCCTCCGTTCCAGATGTTCTCTCCCGTGCTGTGGTGCAGATAGACGATGGAGGTGTCCGGCCCCATGTCCACGGCCGGCGGCAGCTCGAGGTCCGTGTCCGTGTCCGCCGCAGCGTCCGCTCCCGTGTCCAGGTTGGTGTCGGCGGCCGGATCCGGGACGATGTCCGCTGCGGCGTCGTCTCCCGGGCTTGTGCCCTCGCCACCGCAGGCCCATGCCAGGAAAGAGGAAAACAGGAGAACGTGCCTTATCCGCATGAGGAGCCTCCCTGCCCCGGGAAGGGGCCACCTCATGCTATCGCAAGTTGCCCGGCGTGCAAGCCCCGATCTGCCGGAAGGCTGTTTCATGGAAGGTAATAAATGTGGGATCGCCTCGCTCCTCAGATGAGCTCGGAGTTGTCCATGTCCTCGCCGTTGCACGAGAGATCGGGGGTCACGGAGGATCCTCCGTCCCAGTCGATGGTGGTGTCGCCGTCGTTGTCCACGCCGTCCGAGCACTCGGTGGCCACGCCCGGGGAGTCGTCCTCCGAGTCGTCGCGCAACGAGACGCAGCCTGGCTCATCCGGGAAGTCCACTATCGTGTCGCCGTCGTTGTCCAGGCCGTCCGAGCACATGGGATCGATCTCGCAGTCGAACTCTTCGTTGTCCATCGCAGACGAGCAGCCAGGGTCCGAGGGGTCGACGCTCGCCGAGAAGTCGATGAGAAGGTCGGCGTCGTTGTCGACCGTGTCGCTGCAGGACGTGTCGACCATGGCACCGTTGAGCTCGTCGTCGTCGATCAGGCTGGTGCAACCCGGATCGTCGGGGAAGTCCACGAGGGTGTCCGAGTCGCCGTCGACGCCATCGTTGCAGGCCGTGTGCGGGTCGGCCTCGTGGTTGTCCAGAGCGTGCGAGCAGGCGGGATCCTCGCCGAAATCGGACAGGCCGTTTCCGTCGTTGTCCAGCGTGTCGAGGCACTCGGTGGGAACGATCACGAGACCGCTCTCCGCGCCGTTTGCGTTGTTGCATCCGGGGTCGTCAGGGTAGTCGATGAACCCGTTTCCGTCGTTGTCCCACCCGTCGGTGCACTCGGGGATGGTCCCGCCGTGGCCGCCGGGGTGCAGGGTCGATCTCATGCAGCCCACGCAGGTGCCCGCACCGTCGCAGTGATCCAGCACCGTGTTGCGGCTCGGATCCGTGCACCTCGTTCCCATGGGTGCGAAAGACCAGTCCGTCTGGCTCACGTCGGGGTCGCAGAGCTCGCACGGGTTGAGCGGGTTGGGATCTCCTGCCACGTAGCATGTCAAGGTGCCGAGCGTCGAGGTGATGAGGCAGGAGCCCGACACGGGATTGTACGGGCAGAGTGGCTCGGCCGTGTTCTCCGAGCACGTGTCGTCCGTGCACCACAGGGTGTCGTCGGCGCATACGACGGCCAAAAACGTGCAACCTTCCGAGTCGGAGCTTGCGCCCGGGTTGCAGACGTCGTCCGTGCACCTGAAACCGTCCTCGCACAGGCCGTCGTCTGCCGTGCTCGAGCAGCTGTCCGAGGACTCCTCGCACGTGTCCACGGTGCAGGCCCAGAGATCCGAGCAGTCGCGGTCCTCGACCTGGCAGCCGAAAAGCGCGCTGCAGGTGTCGATGGTGCACCAGTCCTCGTCCTCGCAGAACGTGTCGTCCGCGGCGTTCACGCACGAATCCGCGGCCTCGTCGCAGGAGTCGTCCGTGCAGTCCACGGAGTCGTCGCAGGTCCGGTTGGCCACCTGGCAGCCGAGAAGCGCGTCGCAGGTGTCGAGCGTGCAGAATTCGCCATCCTCGCAGAACGTGTCGTCCGTGGCGTTCGCGCACTCGTCCTCGTCCTCGTCGCACGAGTCCACCGTGCACGCGACGGTGTCGGCGCAGTCCCTGGCCGCGTGCTGGCAGTCGGACACCTCGTCGCAGGTATCCAGCGTGCACCACAGGTGATCGTCGCACAGGTCGTCGTCTCCCGTGTGGATGCACGTGTCCCCGTCCTCCTGGCATGTATCCACGGTGCAGGTCACCGTGTCCGGGCAGGTGTTGGCCTCGCGCGTGCAGCCCAGGGTCGTGTCGCACGCGTCGAGGGTGCAGAACAGGCTGTCGTCGCAGGCCATGTCCGACGGGGTGTTCGTGCAGACGTTGCCATCCTCGTTGCAGGAGTCGGTCGTGCATTCCACGCCGTCGGAGCAGTCGCGAGCGACGCTGGTGCAGCCGTTCGCGTCGGGTGCCGGGTCGATCGAGGCGGGCGAGCACGTATCGATGGAGCAGAAGGCCGCGTCGCTGCACGCCGCGTCCACGGGCACGTTGTCGCACGTGTCCGTGCCCTCGTTGCACGCATCGGCGGTGCAGGACCATTCGTCCAAGCAGTCGACCGGGGAGGGCGCCGGAGCGCAACGGGACGTCACCGAGTCGCATATCTCCTCTCCGTTGCAGAAGAAGCCGTCCTGGCATTCCGCCGCGCCGGCGCACGTCGCCGCGGTCACGCAGCCTTCATCTTCGTCGCAGGTCTCGCCAGCGGCGCACAGGGTGGAATCCGGCACGTTCTGGCAGGCGAGCGTGGGCTCGATGCACGAGTCCACGGTGCAGGCGACCGAATCGTCGCAGTCCACGGCGGTTCCGGCCACGCACGAGCATCCGTCGCAGGTCTCCTCGCCGTCGCAGGACAGCCCGTTGTCGCATTCGTCGTCGGTTGCGCACTCGCAGGCGACCTCGCCATCGGTCGTGGCGTCGGTCGGCGCATCCTCGTCCGCCGTGTCCGAGACGACGTCGGGCTCCTCCGGCGTGTCGATGGCCGTGTCGGCGGGCAGATCCTCCTGATCGGGCGAGACGTCGGGAATGTCCGTGGTCACATCGAGATCGGCGAGGTCGCCGGGCACGTCGATCTGGACGTCGGCATCCGAGTACTTCTCGTTGCCGCTCCCGCAGGCACCCAGCGCGGACGAGGTCAGAAGGCACACGATGACGAGAGGAAAACGCCCTGCGAACATCTCGAAACCTCCTTCGTGGGTATCTGGAAGCGATACTGCCCCACGGCGGCGCAGTTACAGAAAAGCGGACGAAAGAGGTCCACGAAGAGAAGGAAAGGAGGAAAAACCCGAATACGAGGCCGGTTCGATGGTATCGTAAGAGGCCGTGCCGCTGGACGACGCGGTCTTATTCTACCTTGCGTCGCGGATAGCTACCCGGCTACTCCAGATCGAAGTGGCGGTCGTAGTCGGACCCGGTGAAGGGGCAATCGATCTCGCCACGCAGGGTGCGGTCCTCGACGAGGTGGTGGGTGATCAGATCGAGGGTCTCCCACCTGA
>JBFYZU010000211.1:0-6828 GCA_041309365.1 Myxococcota bacterium | reverse complement strand
CGTGGTCGAGGCCTGCCTGAGGGCAGGCGTGAAGAGGCTCGTGCACATGAGCTCCGTGCACGCGTTCTGCCAGCACCCCATGAACGAGCCCATCGACGAGAACCGCGCCCTGGCGGACACGTCGCCTTGCCAGACCTACGACCGCACGAAGGCGTTGGCAGAGAGGGTCGTGCTCGAAGGGCTCGACAGGGGACTCGACGTCGTGATCCTCAATCCATCGGGCATGCTGGGGCCGAACGATTTCAAGCTGTCGCGAATGGGCGAGACTCTCATCATGCTTCACAGGGGCCAGATCCCCATGCTCGTGCCCGGCGGCTACGACTGGGTGGACGTGAGGGACGTGGCGACCACCACCATCGCTGCCATGGACAGGGGAAGGAGCGGCGAGCGCTACATCCTGTCCGGCCACTGGGCATCGGTGACCGAGATCGCCGCTCACGTGTCGAGGCTGTCCGGGAAAAAGCCACCCTCGACCACGGTGCCGATGTGGATGGCCAGGCTGGGAGCTCCATTCGTGGAGTACGGCTCCAGGCTCGCCAGACGCCGCCCCATCTACACCCGTGGAGCTCTCGATACGCTCGCGAGCAACAGCAGGTTCGTGGGCACCAAGGCCAGAAACGAGCTGGGACATTCCCCGCGCCCGCTCGAAGAGACCATCGCCGATGCGTGCCACTGGCACGGCATGGCGAGGAAGACCTGACAGTGATCTTGCATGGGGTCTCGACGAACTCCTGGATTCACGAATGATCTGTGGCCACGAGGCATCAAGTGACCTGGAAGAGAACGCCGTCGGCACGGCACACGAGCTGGGCCACGTTGCGGCCGGAGATCACCACTCGCGGCAGGCCACCCGGTGGCTCGACCCACTGGCCCGCCATGAAGAAGCCCTTCAGGCCTGGCAGTGTCTTGTCCATGCGCATGCCCAGGACCCCGGGCGCTGGCGCCCATCCCTGGTAGCTGCCCTTCCACACGCCCGTGTAGCGCACGTACGAGGCAGGGGTTGCCACGTCCACGGCCTCCACCCGGGATCTCACGTCGCCGTATCTCCTGTCGAGGGCATCGATGACCGCCTCGGCGGCGCGCCTCTTCTCGGCCGCGTAGGCGTCCCGATTCTCGTGTCTGAGCCTCGACCAGTAGGCGTGGTCGTGGGTCCGAAGCTGCACCACGATGCTCGTCTTGCCCTCGGGCGCGAACGTCGGATCGATGTTCGAGAGCTTGAGCATGAGGTGGGTCATGGACCTGTCGTCGCCGGCCTCGAACGGCTCGTCGAAGGGTAAAAGGACGCGGAAGTTCTCCTTCTCGAAGGTCCGTGCCACGCCCAGAGACACCTGGATGTTGGCGGGAAAGAGCCTCAAAGTCTCGTAGCGCCTCCTCACCTCGGCATTCAGGTACCGGCCGCCCAGCATCCTGAAGATGGTGTCGTGCCCGTCCGCCGCGCTCACCACGTGATCCGCTTTCACCTCTTCACCGCCATCGAGGAGCACCCCGACGGCCCTGTCCCCTTCCGTCAGGATCCGGTCCACCCTGGAGTCGAGCCTCAGCACGCCTCCCAGCTTCCGGTAACGCTCCTCGATGAGCCCCACGATGTGCGCCGACCCTCCGACGGGATAGCCTGCACAGCGAAGGTGCATCCAGCTCAAAGAGAAGATCACGCTGAGCACGCTGAAGAAGCCGTGGCGGGGGAACACGAGCAGGAACAGATCGCTCAGCTTCCGACTCGAGAAACGCCTTGAGTACTCCTCGATGGTGATGCGACCCCAACGCCCGATGAACGACCTCAACCCCGAAAAGCGCCGGGGCGCGCGAAGCACGTCCAGGACACCGTACAGCGAGGGGTCCTTGTCCACGGGCAATGACAGTGTCGAGGCCTTGAGGATGGCGGCAGTGAACTCCTCGACGGGCTTCCGGTCCCCGGGCGAGATCCGCAGCATCTCGTCGCGCAACCGGCCGGCGTCCGTGTACACGTGCAGTACCTCTTTACCGTGCTCCACGGTGATGAACTCGTCGAAGTCCACGATCCGCATGCGATCGAAGTCCACGAGCTCCGACAGGATGGAGTGCATGTTCAGAGGAGGCGCCGACCCTGGCAGCCACGTGGTGGCGCCGTCGAACACGTAGCCCTTGCGCTTCCACCCCACGGCAACGCCTCCGCACTGGCCGGCCATCTCCAGGATCTCCACGTCGTAGCCGTTCATGCGCAGGTAGGCTCCCGCGGAGAGCCCTGCGACACCACCTCCGATGACGACCACGCGTCTTCGCGACATGGGCCGGATCATGCCACACGATGGCCCTGGAGAACACCTCGTGCCCTTCTCAGGGATCGGGCCGCATCACTGAAGGCGGACCAGGCGCACCCAGGCATCGGCTTCGGGCTGCACCTCGATGGCGACGGTCACAACGCCCGAGGCGTCGAAGGTGAGATACTGCACGCCCGTCGAGTACAAGATGCCGTCGTTGACCTCGATGGTGGCCGTTGCCGGGCCGGTCAGGTAGAACATGTCGCGGAACGAACCGAACATGTCCACGCCTCGGGTGCGGTCCGTGAGCGGGTCGGTGGCAGTGGGCAAAAAGTTGTAGGCCGGCTCGTCCGTGATGGGCGAGGAGTCCGGACCGCGGTTGCTCATGATGAGCGCCGTGTAGAAATCGAACAGGATGTCGTCGATGTCTTGACCACCCATGGTCACCTCGACGTTGTCGATGCCCGTATCGGCCGAGTCCACGAAGCCGTTGAGCCAGGCGATGCCGCCCGGATCGATGAAGCTGCCGTCGGCCTGCACCTCGTCCCCGCCGTTCTGGTCGTAGAGGTAGCGCAAAAAGAGGTAGGCGTTGCCTCGCAGCGATCCATCGCGCGAGTAATCGTAGCCGGAGCTGGGGATCAGGATGTCGATGGCCCTGAATACCTCGATCTGCTCCAGCCCGTACTGGGTCACGAAGAAGTTGCCTCCGGCCATGCCCGTCACATCCTGTGCGAGCGCGGCCCCGGCCTCGGTGACGTAGACGTTCTCCTGGACCGTGGGCTGCTCGTTGAGCAGGAACTTCCTGTGGAAGTAGATGAGATGCGAGGTCTCGTGCGCGAGGGTCTCCGCGATGGCAGTCGGGCGGCCCATCATGCCTCCCTCGGGCGGAGCGAAGTAGACCATCTCGGCATGGTTGCCGTAGAGGCACCCCATGGAGATGGAAGGGTCCTCGATGAGATCGCAGGGATAGAAGTAGGCCGAGGCCCCCACGTCGGAGACGAGCCTGCTCACGAGGACGTGGATGATGCCGTCCTCGTTGTAGTCCGACTCCTGGCCGAAGAAGATCCTCTCACGGGGCATGACGATCTCGGAGTACAGGCGCGCGACCTCGGCGATGTCATCGATGACCGGCAGGGGCGTGCTGGTGATGTCGTACCAGAGGGCGAACTCGTCGTCCACGTACTGGCACCGGGCGTCGATGGTCACGACCGCGGAGCTGGCATCCTGTACATGAAACTGCCTTACCTCGTCCACGGCCGGCGGGGGATCCGGCGGCCAGGCATCCCAGAAAGGCACGTAATGCGTCGAGGCCCACTCCATGACCCTCGCGTAGTCCGCCTCGGTCATGACCGGGTGGCGGGCCGGCCAGAACACCTCGGGAGGCGCCGTCACGATGGGGGCCGCGAGTTCGGTCCCGGCCCCTCCTGGTACCATCGAGGAGCTGAAGGTGTACTGGCCGCCCAGTGCCCAGTGGGCGGACATGAGCACGATCCCGTAGCTGCCACCGCCGGTGGGCCCTTCCAACTCGACAGTGAAGCTGCCGTCCACGCCATCGAGGGTGAGCACGTCGCCCACGTCGAGCCACAGGGGACGCTCTCCGTCAGGCTCCACATCGGTCACGTCGTCGTCAAGAGGATCCGGTGCCTGATCCTCCGCCACGTCGAGCGCCGTGTCGTCCTCAACGTCGCCAGTGCTACTGCTCGTCTGGCCGCAGGCCATAAGGAGAAGCGCAACTCCGAATCCCATGGCTCTGTTCACGTGAAACCTCCCGGTCGACACTGTGTAGCAGCCGATGGGAGGTATGTCCACCGGGGAGCATCGCCGGTTTCTTGTTCAAGGGGGGCTTCTCCTGCTATCAAGTAGCATCCCCACGGGAGTCGTGGGATTCGCGGAGGTGGGTGATGAGCGGGAGGACGTCCCTTATCTACAGCATGGTGATTGCGGGCATGGGAATGGCGGGCATCTCGCTCGGGCCGGAGAGCCTCGCCACCGAGCCGGGGGACGGCCAGGAGAGGCCACCAGGGGAGATTGACCGGCTGGACATGAAATCCGAGGCGCGGATGGAGGCGGCCCTGGGCCTGGAGCCGACCATGTGCCCGCCACCCGGCGATCTCGGTCCAGGCGATCATACGATCGCCATCGTTCACGACGGAATGGATCGCACTTATCGCCTGCACGTGCCAGCAAGTTACGATAGCGCCCTGCCTGCCCCCATGGTCGTCAACCTGCACGGATCCTGGCCCGCGCCGGACCAGATGGCCTCATTCAGCGGCATGGATAGGGTGGCCGACGAGAATGGCTTCGTCGTGGCGTACCCGGAGGGATTTCTCGGGTCGTGGAACGCCGGCTCGTGCTGCGGTGCGGCTGGCATCATGGGAGTAAACGACGTGGGTTTTCTCGTGAGCGTGGTCGAGGACGTCTCGACACGGCTGTGCGTGGACACCGACCGTGTTTACGCAGCCGGCTTCCACACGGGCGGCTCCATGGCCCACAGACTCGCATGCGACGCATCGCACGTGTTCGCGGCCGTGGGCATCGTGGGCGCGCGCAACTTCGACTCGACATGCTCGCCTCCCCGTGGGGTCTCCGTCATAGGCTTCCACGGCACCCAGGACGATCTCGTGGACTACGAGCACGGCGAGCTAGGGCTCATGAGCTGGATCTTCAACGACGGCTGCGCGGGAGAACCCACGAGGGCGATCCACGGCGCCTCCTACTGCGAAACCCACGTGAGCTGCAACGACGGGGCGCAGGTCTCGTTCTGCACCATGGATCGCATGGCCTCCTGCTGGCCGGGCGGAGACCCCAGGATGTGCGACAGGATGAGCGAAACCTGGAGCGGGGACATCGACGCCTCCACCCACATGTGGGAGTTCTTCTCGGGCTTCTTGATGCCCTGAGCCCGAATCAGCGGACGAGCACCATGGCAGCCGCGATGATGCTCACGTCGGCGACGATATGAGTGCATACGGGCACGAGGAGACCTGGAGCGGCCCTCGCCAGCTGCCGCCACAGCCACGCCGCAGCCAGGAGCACGGCCACGGCCAGAAGCACGAAGGGCGGCTCCACGAACAGAAGCAGCACAACCGCGTGGTACCCCGTGTAGAGCAGGTCCGACGGCGCCGGCCACCATGTGTCCTCCGCGTACCACCCTCTCCAGTAGACCTCCTCCAGGAAGGGGTTCACCAGGCCGTAGTACGCCACGAAGCCTACCCATGACGCCCCGGAAAGCCCCAGCGCGCCAAGCTTTTCCGCGAGGGTCGGCTCAGGCAGTCGCATGACGGGCCACAGGATCCACACGAGTGGGCCGGCCGCGGCACATGCGATGGACATGCAGGCGAACTTCCCGGCGAGAAAACCCCTGGAGGCCAGACGGAAGAGGCCGCGGCCTTCTCTCGCGGCGAGCACCACCACCATGGACGCGTGGTATCCCAGGATGGCGGCCCAGCCGCTGCGCACGAGCAGAAGACCCGACAGCAGGCCCGCGTAGGGCAAGAAGGCACCGAGGACCCTGTCCGCTGGTGACCTCTGGACGAAGATCCCCTTCACTTTACACCTTGAGTCCCACCTCTCGCATCAGGTCCAGGGCATTGGAGCGCTGCACCACGCCCTGGTAGAGCTTGTAGTCGAACACGAGCCTCCCATCCACCAGCCTGTCGACGAAGTGCACGTTTTCGACCCGATCGCCGAACTCCCCGGCCGCCTCGGCGATGGCCAGGTCGTGTGTGACCACGAGCCCCAAGGAGCCCTTCTGGAGGAAATCGGATAGAAGTGCGGTGGCCCCCACGAGGCGGTCGTGCGAATTCGTACCGTGGAAGACCTCGTCGAGCAAGAACAGCAAGGGAAGCCCCTCCTGCGCCATATCCGCGAGCTGCCTGAGCCTCTTGATCTCGGCGTAGAACCGGGAGGTCTTGCCGTGCAGCGAGTCGTGGATGCGGATGGTGGCACCCACGGCCAGCGGTGATAGCCGCATCGACTCCGCGCGCACGGGAGCCCCTGCCAAGGCCATCACCACGGAGACGCCCACGGTCCGAAGGAGAGTGCTCTTTCCCGACATGTTGGAGCCGCTCACGATCATGGCACGCACAGGCTCTCCGAGGTGGATGTCGTTGTGCACGCACATGTCCGCGCCGACGAGCGGATGACCGAGCCTCCCGGCCTCGAACACGGCTCCCTTGTCCACGATGACGGGCCACACATCTGACGGGTTCTCGTAACGGAACGAGGCGATCGAGCAGAGTGCCTCGAACTCTCCCACCGCATCGAGCCAGGCACCGATGCGCCGGCCACTGGTCACCCGCCACCTCTCGATGAAAAGCGCGAACAGCTGGCGCCACATCAGGAAATGCGCCACGACGGCGAAAAGGACGTTTCGTGGCGCGTCGAGCCACCCCACGAGCCGGGCGAGGTGCCGGATGCTCGCCGAGGCGCGTCCGGTTCCCGATCCTAGCTCGTCCTTGATGCGTGCCAGCATCTGCGAGGCCACTGGCTCCTTTTCGATACGCGCCAGCACGCCTGCGAGGAGCGTGAGCTGCTGGTGCGGGTGTGTGATCGCCAACACCACCCTGCCGGTCCGCTTGCCGATGAGCCG
>JBFYZU010000210.1:0-2604 GCA_041309365.1 Myxococcota bacterium | reverse complement strand
CCACGAGATCGGAAATCCGCTCTCCGTGATCCTCGGTTTCCTCGAGATACTGCGCGACACGAAGATGCCGGAGCACGAGAAAGAGGAGTATCTGGCCCGCATGCAGTCCGAGGCCGAGAGGGTCAACAGGATCATCCGCGACCTCCTCGCCTACTCCCGGTCGGGCGACGGGACGCCAGCGCCCGTGGATCTGGGCGAGGTCGTGGAGAATGCGCTGGCGATCCTCGCCCCGCAGAAGATCATGCGCGGCGTGACGGTGAGCGTGCACGGTCCGTCGCCGGCGCCTGCGGCCATGGCCACGCGCGACAGGATGACGCAGCTCGTGGTCAATCTCGTGCTCAACGCGGCAGAGGCCATGGTGGGCGAGGGCAGCCTGCGCATCATCATCCGTGCGCCGGACGGGGAGGGGCAGGTCGTGATGACGTTCGAGGACGACGGCCCGGGCATCGACCCGGCCATCCTCGACGACATCTTCGATCCGTTCGTGACCACCAAGCCCGAGCACGAGGGCACCGGGCTGGGGCTCGCCGTGTGCCAGGGCATCGTGCACGGGTTCGGCGGGAGCCTGTCAGCGTTCAACCGGCAGGGTGGAGGCGCAACGTTCGAGGCACGTCTTCCCCTCTTCGATCCGGAAGGAGGGAACGGCCGTGGGGAGGGCTGAAACGGTCATCGTGGCAGGGCTTCTGTGCTGCTGCGCTGGCCCACCCCGGGTGAAGGCGACCCAGGGACCGGATCCGTGGAAAACGGCGGAGGGCACACTCGAGTCGCCGCTGACCATCGAGCCAGGTCAGGTCGCCACGGGCGACACGACGGGCTCGGGGGCAAAGCTCGGTTCCAGATGCGGGGCAGGCGCGGGTGGACCGGAGGTCGTGTACTGCTTCGATCTCGACCAGCAGTCGCGCGTCAGGATCGAGCTCGACACGCAGGCCCACGACGGCGCCCTTCACGTGAGGGCAGCGCCTGGACACCCCGACCAGGAGGTGGGCTGCAGCGAGGATGCACCGGACCGCACGAGGAGCCTCGTCTCGGTCCGGCTCGACGCGGGCCGGTACCTGCTCGTGGTGGACGGATCGAGCGCGGCCGAGCAGGGCCCCTACAGCCTCTCGTTCGAGGTGGCGCCGGCATCGGGGTCGAAAGGCCCCGGGGACAGCTGCGGGCAGGCCCTGGGCCCGGTCACCGGCGACACCGTCATGACCAGCACGTTCGCAAGCACCGACACGATGACCCTTTCCTGCTCCTCGTCGCCGGGCGGTCCCGATACCTTCCACTCGTTCACGCTCCACGAGGATTCGGTTGTCGAGGCCAGGGTCGTCGAAGCGGACTTCTCCTCTCCCATCCTCGGGCTCCTGGCAGGGTGTACGGACGCAGGAGCACCCTGCGGGGCCTCACGGGTGAGCGCCACCCTGCCAGCGGGAACGCACATCCTGGCCGTGGATGGCTTCGGCGCAGACCAGTGGGGAGACGTGACCATCAAGGTCGTGACGTGGAGCCTGGCGCACCTCGAGGCCAGGTGCGATGCGGCGAGCCTGCTCGTGGATGGCAAGCCGAGCGCGGGGGATCTCGGCGGCGAGGGAGACTTCGAGGCGAGCTGCGGGGCTGGCGCTCCCGGACCGGAGGCCGTGCACGTCATCGGGTTGGCCGAGCGGTCCAGGGTGCGGCTGACACTGAATTCCACGGGGTTCGACGGGGTCCTACACCTCAGGAGCCGGTGCCCGGAGCCCGGCGCGGAGGTGGGTTGCAACGATGACCAGGGTCTCGCCGGAGCGTCCATCCTCGATCTGGTCCTCGAAGCGGGCACGTACTGGGTCTTCGTGGACGGGCGCGACGAGACGGCCTCGGGGAGCTACTCCATCGAGGTCATCGTCGAACCGAAACCAGGGGCGTGAACGGATCCGTGGAATGAAGCCGGGCCCGCACGGGTTGTCGTGCTGGCCATCGCAGGACTCGACAAAGACAACGCAATCTGATACCCCACAGCGGAATCAGGGAAAGGAGATACGATGCGCGACGTGAAACTGCTTGCCGTGGGCCTCGCGTTAGGCACGGTGTTACTGCTGGCGCGAAACGCGCAAGCGGAGGAGCTCAAGATCGCCGTCGTGGACCTCTACAAGGCCATCTCGGAGACCGAGGACGGCCGGAAGGCCAAGAAGCAGCTCGAGAGCTACTTCGAGAAGAAGCAGAAGAAGCTCGATTCCAAGAGCGAGGATCTCAAGGAGAAGATGGAGGACCTCAAGAAGAAAGAGAAGGTCCTCGACGAGGATGACTACCAGGGCGAGGTCGAGACGCTGCAGGAGGAGATCGTCACGCTCCAGAACACCTACGCCGAGTACCAGAAGCAGGTCCTCGACAAGGAGATGAAGCTCACGGAGCCCATCCTGCTCAAGCTCGAGGAGATCCTCAAGCGCATCGGCCAGAAGGAGGGCTACACCGTCATCCTGCGCAAGGAGGCCGTGGCCTGGGCACCGAACTACACCGACATCACCGACAAGGTTATCCAGGAGTACAACAACGAGCCGAGCGCCTTCGAGGAAGGCGATTCCAAGAAGAAGAAGAAGTCCGGCGACACCAAGAAGTCCGGCGACACCAAGAAGTCCGGCGACACCA
>JBFYZU010000209.1:0-24597 GCA_041309365.1 Myxococcota bacterium | reverse complement strand
ACAAAGACTAGCGCATATAGCTAATTTTTGCAATCAAACAACATGACAGCCCGCGGTGCAGGCTCGTGGCACCTTGCTGGCACCCTGGTATTCAGAGGGTGCTGAGAGTTGACCATCGGATCCCTGGTTCGCGTCCAGCAAGGGGAGCCACACCGCCAAGCCGCGGGCTGTCATGCTGTTTGATTGCAAAAATTAGCTATATGCGCTAGTCTTTGTGAGTGCAATGAGGCTTGGCATCGCGAAGGAGCACGGAATGCCATCGAAATCCGCCATGGCTCTGTGGGTCGAGCAGCTCCAATCCAGGGGCCGCTACACCTTCACCCGTGCCGGGGCGGAATCCGACACCGAGCGCTCCTTCGTCGCGGCGCAGACCGCACTGCGTAGGTTGAAGAAGCAGGGTCGAGTCACCTCGCCCCGGCGCGGGTTCTACGTGGTGGTGCCACCCGAGTACCGTGCCGCGGGCTCACCCCCGGCGAGCTGGTTCATCGACGACCTGATGTGCTACCTCGGCCAGCCTTACTACGTCGGGCTCCTGAGCGCGGCTGTAGTGCACGGCGCCGGACACCAGCAGCCGATGGTGTTCCAGGTGGTGACCAGCAAGCCGACCCGCGAGATGCGCGCCGGCAAGGTGGCCATCCGCTTCTCGATGAGCAGCCTGGTGGAGAGCTTGCCCGTGGTCGAGCAGCAGACCGAGACCGGGACCATGCGCGTCGCGGCTCCCGAGACCTGCGCCTTCGACCTGGTCCGCTATCCGGAGGCGGCCGGTCACCTGGGTAACGCGGCCACGGTGCTCGCCGAGCTGGCCGAGCGCCTGGATGCCCGCAAGCTCGTGGACATCGCCCCGATCGTTCGGCTCCCTGACGTGCAGCGCCTCGGGTTTATGCTCGACGCTGTCGGGCAGAGCGAGATCGCCGCGCCTTTGGCCGAGTGGCTCGCGAAGAAGCAGCCACGCGCCGTGCTCCTGGAACCGGGAGAAGGGGTGGACGGCGACGTCGATCCCCGGTGGCACGTGGTGCCGAACTCCGAGTTGGAGATGGACGTATGATCCCGCGCGCCAACATCACCGCGTGGCGCGCCCTCGCGCCGTGGCCATCCAACGAGCAGGTGGAGCAGGACCTGGTGCTCTCCCGCGCGCTGGTCGTCATGTTCGGCCAGAAGGTCGTTGCCGACCGGGCCATCTTCCGTGGCGGTACCGCGTTGCACAAGCTCTTCTTCGGTGCTGGTGGTCGGTACTCCGAGGACATTGACCTCGTGCAGCGCGACGCCGGTCCTATCGGCGAGCTGATAGACGCCATCCGTGAAGCCCTCGACTCGTGGCTCGGCAGCCCGAGGTGGAAGCAGGGCCAGGGACGATTCACGCTCTACTACCGCTTCGAGACGTCCTTCGCACCGGTCTCAACCAGGCGGTTGAAGATCGGGATCGACACCCGCGAGCACTTCGCGGTCCTCGGGATCGACACGCGACCGTTCACCGTCGAGAACCCGTGGTTCACAGGGACGGCCGCGCTCGCGGTGTACCACCTCGACGAGCTGCTCGGCGCCAAGCTGCGCGCCCTCTACCAGCGAAAGAAGGGGCGTGACCTCTACGATCTCTGGCTCGCGCTCGGCACGGGCAAGGTGAACCCCGACCGCGTCGTCGAGTGCTTCCGGCGCTACATGGAGCACGACGGCGCAGCCGTGTCGCGCGCCGAGTTCGAGGCCAACCTCGAGGCCAAGCTCGCGAGCGCCACGTTCCTCGAGGACCTTCGCTTGCTGGTTGCGCCCGAGGTAGAGTACCACCCGGTCGAGGCCGCCGAGATGGTCAAGGACGAGCTGATCACGAAGCTGCCGGGCGAGCCGTGGAAAGGAGCGCAAGAGCCATGAAGGTCATCGACCTCCCGGATGACAGGAAGGACCTCTTCTGCCTGTGCCTGGAGGACTGGTCGGACGACGCCAAGGAGGCGGGACCCAAGCGCCGCGAGTGGCTGGACCGTTGCCAGGCGCACCACGGACTTCGGGCGAAGCTCGCTCTCGACGACCACGGTGTCGAGGGTGGGATGATCCAGTACGGGCCGATCGAGCACTCGCACGTCGACGGCGAGGGGCTTTACTTCATCTACTGCATCCATGTGCACGGCTACAAGCAGGGCAGAGGGAACTTCCAGGGGCACGGGATGGGCAAGGCGCTGCTCACCGCCGCCGAGGAGGACGCCCGCCGGCTCGGCGCCAAGGGCATGGCGGCCTGGGGCGTCTGGTTGCCCTTCTGGATGAAGGCCTCCTGGTTCAAGAAGCACGGGTACCGCAAGGCAGATCGCCAGGGCATCGCGGTGCTGCTCTGGAAGCCCTTGACTGACGATGCGCGGCCGCCGCGCTGGCTGAAAAAGACTGGCAAGCTGCTCGAGCCGGCCCCCGGCAAGGTCAACGTCACGGCGTTCAGCAGCGGTTGGTGCCTCGCGCAGAATCTGGTCTACGAGCGGGCCAAGCGCGCGGCCGCGGAGGTCGGCGACAGGGTGGCCTTCCGCGAGATCGACACCTCCTCGCGAGAGGCGTTCACGGAGTGGGGCATCCTGGATGCCGTACTGGTCGATGGCAAGAACCTCCAGAAGGGCCCGCCCCCGAGCTACGAGAAGATCCGCAAGACGATCGCGAAGCGAGCAGCCCGTCTGAAGTGAAGCCCTCGTCTTTCCGTGGTGCAGGGGTCGTCGTCACAATCCGAGTCCGCAGTGCAAGTCAGTACTTCTGCCGAATCGTCCGAGGTTGCATCCTCGCTCGCGTCCGGGTCTCCTTCCACGGACTGTCGGTGGCCGCAGCCCGTAGATGCCCACAAGATGAGCCCCAGGCCCAGGAAGAGGGCCGTTGTGGTGCTGGATCTGGCGGTGGACACATCCACACCCCTTGATGCCCATAGCATAGTGAAGCAGGGATGGAGGGACCAGAATGCCGTGAACTTTCGCAGAGTCGTATCGATGAGCTACACTACACGATACCAGATAGAAAAATGGCTCGATGATATGAATGGTCACGGCACCAAGCTGGCACCCCGGGATGGTTAGCATCGGGAATGGCCCGGGATCAAAGTGGAAGATTGGCGACCCCAACGGTATTTGAACCCGTATTACCGGCTTGAGAGGCCGGCGTCCTAACCGCTAGACGATGGGGCCGGTTGCCGTGCTGCACGGCAGGTGACTATTTATTGGAATCCGGGATCCGATGTCAAGGGCTCGCGTCCATGCCGAGCTTCTCGAGCACGGACGGCACCTGGTCGATCGGCACCTCGATCTGCAGGGGCGCAGGAGGGGTCTCTGCCTGCATCTGATCGAGAGGAGGCATCTCGGGGCCTGTCCTGGATGCGGCCTCGAGGGGGATGACGATGGGCAGGCGGTTGTCGAACGTCAGGTCGATGGTGGTCGTGCGCGTACCCTCCACGTCGACCACCTCGAGCCACCCCACGTAGCCCAGGTCCGTGCTGTAGTCCGCGAACACGAGGTAGCTCCCCTTGCGCAGCTTGTCGAGCTCGAAACTGCCGTCGCACCTCGCCGCGACAGCCGTCAGGGCATCGGGCCCTGCATGCACGTCCTCAACGTACTCCACGATGCCGGCAACGTCCTTGCCGGGGATGCCGCGAGCCACCACGGCGGCGTAGGCCGAGAGGATGTCGCGGCGCATGACCTCGGTCCCGGGCATGACGTGCACGAGGAGCGGCGGAACGGGCAGAGGCGCGCCGGCCGGATCCCATCTGGAGTCCACGTACTGGATCTGCCCCTCTATCCGGCCCCTGTCGAAGCCGCAGGCCGTGGTGCAGAGCGACATGAGGGCGAAAAGGACGTGACGTGCCGTCATCCGGGGCAGGATACATCAGCCGGGCCGGCCCGTGCCAGAACCTGGCACTGCACTGGACGCTTGCGCAGGTTGCAGTAACATTGAATAATGCCTCCTTGCCCATCTGGCGAGGAAGAGGAGATCGACATGACCGGAAGACTGGCTGCCCTGACCTTGGGATTTGTCGTCATCGCCGGACCTGTGGGGTGCGGCTGCGGGGAAGAGACCCCCAGCGCGGACGCGATCACGGGAGACGGTACGGACGCTGCGCCGGACTTCGGGCCGTGCGTCGACGGGGACACCTACTGCTACGGGCTCGTGGTGTGGCGCTGCATGGACGGCACCTGGGTGGAGGGGACCGACTGCTCGGAATCGGGGATGCTCTGCGATGACGATCTCGGGTGCGTGATGTGTCTTCCAGGACGGCCCTACTGCGAGGGAGAGACGTCCATGATGTGCAACGAGGACGGGATGGGAGGCACCGTCGAGGAGGACTGCACGCTGTCGCCCAACACCTGGTGCGACGAGGCCTCGGGCGTGTGCATCGACGAGTGCGGCCAGGCGGCCCTCGAGAAGTCCAACGTGGGCTGCGAGTACTGGGCCGTGGACCTGGACAACGCGGAGAACAGCATGGACGACGCGGCGGCGGGGCAGTTCGCGGTCGCGGTCGCCAACGTCAACAACGTGTACGCGGCCGACGTGTGGGTCTACGCGGACACGGCCGGGTACGGCTCGCCCACGGTGGAGGTGCAGGTGGACTACACGGCCATCAGCCCGGGCATGGTCCACGTGTTCAACCTGCCGCGCTACGACGTCGATGGGCCCGAGGTCACACCGCACTACGACGACGGTCCGCAGACCGCGCTGAGCAAGCGCACGTTCAGGGTCGTGAGCTCGGTGCCCGTGGTGGCCTACCAGTTCAACCCCATCGACCAGCAGTTCTCCAACGACGCGTCGCTCCTCATCCCCACGGCCGCCCTCGGGACGCTCTATCACGTGGTGGGATGGCCGCCGGCCAACCCGATCAAGATAGCCGGGCTCATCCAGAACCCCAACCGCTCCTACGTGACCATCGTGGCGGCCTTCGACGCCACCCACGTGACCGTGACCCCGACCTTCGACGTGGAGGGCAGCGTGCCGCCCATCCCGGCGGGTTTCAGCGGCGTGGCGCCCATGCTGGCCGGAAACGAGTACGGCTTCATCCTGAACCGCTACGAGGTGCTCAACCTGGAGAACCTCGAGCCGGCCGGCCTCGCGGCCATCGCCACGGCAAAGATGGATCCCACGGGCACCATCGTGGAGTCGGATCTCCCGGTCGCGGTGTACTCGGGAGTCGACCTGGCCGGCGTCGGCGGCGATCTCATGCCCCCTGGCTGCATCCCCCATGATCCCGAGAACGACTGCTCCTGCTGCATGGAGCACCTGGAGATGCAGGTCATCCCCAAGGTGGCCATGGGCAAGAGGTTCGTCGTGAGCCACTCCGCCTTCAGGGGGAGCGGCCACATCGAGCCGGACTACTACAGGGTGCTGGCCGTGCGCGACGGAACGCACGTGGTGACCTCGCTCGGGTCGTTTCCCACCTTCGACCTCAACGAGAACGAGTGGTACGACTTCTACTCGCAGACGGGCTTCACGCTGGAGTCCACCCAGCCCGTGCAGGTGGTGCAGCTGCTCGTCGTGCGCGAGCAGACCGAGACCTACTCCGGGGATCCCACCATGGTGCCTTTCCCCGCGGTGGAGGAGAGGCGCTCGTTCTACGTGTTCACCACGGGCCTCAACTTCTCGGAGCACTGGGCCGTGGTCTCCATGCCGGATGGAACGACAGCCAGCATCGACGGCGACGACGTGGCGAGCACCTGCACGCGCAAGCTCGACGGCGACCTGGGAGGGCAGACCTACTACTCCTACTACTGCGAGATCGACGAGTCCGTGCAGCACACGGTGGACGCGGGCGAGCAGCCCGTGGGCGTGACCGTGTACGGCTACTACGGAGCGGGCAGCTACGGGTACCCGGCCGGCTCGGACCTGCGGGAGATCTTCCTGGAGTAGAGGGCTAGGACGGCTCGGATTCGAAGGCCTCGAGAGCGGGCCACGTGTCGGGCTCCCAGATGCAGGCCGCCTCGGCGGCCAGTGTGCCATGGGGATCGGCCAGCACCGGGCCGTGCTCTCCCGGTCCGGAGTAGTCCACCCAGAAGTAGGGCTCGTCGCGAACGTCCAGGTGCACGAACCGGGTCTTGGGGTAGTAGCCGATGCCGCCCGCTCCCCACTCGCGCGCGAAGTCGACGATGCTCTTGGCGGGCAGGTAGGGGTGCTTGACGTCCGCGGCCATGCCCTGCGTGTGGTAGCTCGTGGGCTTGGTGCCCGCGCCGGGCTGGCGGTAGCTCGACGAGATCATGAGCACGCGGTCGTGGGCCAGGGCAACCGCGTAGAGGAGCCGGACGAGCGCGGGGCTCGTCTCGTGGGTGGCCCCGGTCTTGGGGCTGCGCAGAAGGTCATCGAACAGCACGAGCGCCTCAGGAAGCACGCGCCCCTCCGGGTCCAGCGGATCCACTACGAGCACCTCGCGCGTGTTGGTGGAGTAGAGTGCCACCAGGCCTGCGGTGTCGCCGGGAGCATGAAACAGGGTCGTCCTGACTGGCGCGGGCACGCCGAGCTTGGCCACGAGCTCGGTGATCGTGGCCTGGACCTCGCCCAGAGGAGAGGTCACGGACTTTTCCACCGGACCTGCAGGGTGGGCCAAAGCGGCGAGGATGGGCTTGTCCCACATGGGCTGCACCGAGAGAGTGGGTGGCTTTTCGACGTCGTCCGGGACCGGGCTTTGCGGTGGATCGACGGACATGCCCCAGGCGGGATCGTCAGGCCCTCCCACGGGAGGATCCCCGGTCTGCTCGAGAAGAGGCGCTGCGCCCCACGAGCCGGCCGCGACTTCCTCGCCAGGTGCCGGAGCACAGGCCGCCGAGCCCTGCTCCTCGCAGGGCTCGTCTCCAGGCAAGATGGGAGATGTCGAAAGATCGCTCACGGCCATGGCGGGCGCGATGACCACCAGAGTCGTGCTCGGGTGCAGGACCGGACCGGACATGTCCGCGATGGTCATCATCGCCGTGCCGCAGCCCGGCAGCACCCCGGCGAAGATCAGGGAGTCCACGAGTACCATGAGTGTACGTCTCATGATCACATTGTAACATCAAGTACTACCTGCAGGGCAAATTCCGGGCGTGCTCAGGCCGGTCGTGCATCCACGTCCGTGAGGACCCTGACCCGGGCGCTCGAGCACCGGAACCCGCCGTCCACGAACACGATGCCGTCCAGCTCCACGGTGGCCACCTCGGAGGCGAGGTCGCTCGCGAACCGGCCCAGCCCGAGAAGAAGGTCTGCCATCGAGGCCGGGTCTCCGGGAACGCCCGCCAGGACCCCGGAGGCCATGGCCATGGCCCTGGCGCGGCTCAGGGGGGGTAGCTCGCAGATCATGCCCTGGCCCGTCCGGGGAGCGCATGGACCCGAAGGGCCGCAGACGAGAAGAGGCGGCAGGCCGGGTCCCAGCGAGACCGTGGCCGCCAGGAGCCCCGGCGACCCGGGTCTGTGGGGCGTGACGAGCACTCCAAGGATCCGCGCCCCGGGGTAATCGTGACGGGCGCTCTGGGTCAGCTCCATGAACGCGTCGCGTACGGCCGCATCCCCCACGAGGTCCGTACGGGTGAAGCTTTTCAGCGGCACGTCCGGAGAGGCCAGCTTGAGGCAGACGGGGCCGCCCAGCTGCCGTGCGCGCCGGGAGGCCTGGGACGGTGTCTCGGTCACGAACCAGTCGTCGAACGGCAGGCCGTACGTCTCGAGGACCCTCCGGCTCGATGGCTCGCTGAGCGTGCGGGCCGGGCCGTGGAGGATCCTCAGCGCCTCGAGTCGAGGCCCGCCGTCGGCCGGCTTTCCGGGATCCGGTTCGGGCGAGAGATCCGGCCCCGTCATCCACCAGGCGACCAGCCGCATGGCCGTGTGCAGGCCCTGCACGAGCCCCTGCTCGGGCAGGGCCACCGAGCGTGTCACCTGGACAGGGACCAGAAGAGGCCCGGGGCCGCCCGCCGGGGCCGTCAGCCGTGACAGCCACCTCGCGTTGCGCTTCTCCGAGAAGTCGTCTCCCCTGGGTGGGTGCATGGCGACCATGATGGCGCCCAGATCGGGCATCGCGGCGAGCCTCGTCACGACCTTCTCCATGACTGCGGGATCCGTGACCCCGGCCGCGGAGAGGTCCAGGGGGTTTGCAGGCACCCTCCCTATCAAAGGTTTGAGCGATCTCGCGAGACGGGCTCCCAGAGGCACGACCCTCAGGCCCGCTTCCCCGGCTGCGCTGGCCATGAGCTTGCCCACCCCCTGGCTCACGCTGACAAGCGCCACGCTCCTCGAGCGAGAGGACGTCCTCGGCTTTCGCGCGAGCAGGGCCGCGGCCTCGACGACCTCGTCCACGTCGCGCGCCAGGAAGGCACCGGTGCTCCTGGACAGCGCATGCAGCACTCCCGAGGCGAGCGATGGGCCTTGTGTGTTGTCGCGTACGAAGGACGGATCGATGGAGTCGCGAAGCGCAGTGCCCAAAATCACGACGTTCTTTCCCACGTCGCGCGCCCGGGCCAGAGGAGCGGCCATGGCCGCCATGGTGGCTGGATCGTCGTCGAGGAGCGCCAGGATGGTCGCGGTGCGGTCGTCGTCCACGAGATTGGCGGCCACGTCGCAGGCCCTGATGCCGAGCTGCGTGCCCACGCACGCCACCCTGCGAAACCCGAACCGCACCTCGTTCGACGTGGCCCTGAAGAGCTCGTTGAGCAGGCCTCCGGACTGCGACACGATGGACACGTCTCCCGGTCTCGGAACCGAGACGAGCCGGCCGCAGTAGAGGAGCATGCCATCCGGGACGTCCAGTGCTCCCAGGGATTCGGCACCGAGCAGGGCCACGCCGGCGCGTGCAGAGGCCTCTGCCACGTTCCGTGCCGAACGGTCGTCGAGACCCTCTGCCAGCACGATGCAGCGCTGGATGCCGAGCCGGGCCATGGTCCTGACCTGACCAGGGACCTCCCTTGCGCCGACGAGCAGGATCACGAGGTCGGGCCTCGCGGGCAAGGCGGCGAGCGAGGCGAAGACCTTGTGGCCCCACACGCGCCTGAGCCTCGGGTGGACCGGCATCACCCTGAGGTCGCCGCTGCCGGCCGCGAGGTTCTCGGCGAGCCTGTCAGCGAAGTAGCGGCCAGGGCTGGCGCCGACCACGGCCACGTTCTCGGGATGCCAGAAGCCCTGGATGGACATCCGCGGGATCGAAGCACACCGGGCAATCAATTGCAATCAGGGGACGAGGAGCAGCACCTCGACGCGGCTACCGGCGACGGCCGCGGCGCCGGCCTTCTCCTGGCCGAGCTCGCCGAAACCGATGACCCGGATCAGATCGGGGTGGACACCCCGTGCCTGTAGCCACGATGCCACGGCCATTGCCCGCACGAGGCTCAGCGCGAGGTTCTTGTCAGACGGTCCGCTCGGGTCCGAGTACCCCTCGATGCGCACCGCCTGGCCCCCTCCGAGCAGCTTCTCGAGCGCCGAAGCGAGCGGCTGCGCGATGCTGTCCTTGGCCTTGGCCCCGGACTTGGAGAGGTGGGTGACGTCGATGGCGACTCGCTCGTCCACGCTCATCCGCGCGAGCAACCTCGGCCGGCCGTCCGAGCCCACGAGCAGGGCCTCTCCCCTGCCGTCGATGAAGACGCGCTCGACCCAGGTTCCTTCCAGCCCCGACGAATCCTGCGCCCAGGATCCTGCCGAGCCCGTGAACAGGGCGCCACTGGCCGTGACCGCGTGCACCTGGCCCGCGCCGGTGACGGCCAGCGACGCCACGCCCCCAGCGGGATCTGCAGTGTCCGCGAGATGCTCCTTCACCCACTTGGCATCGAGCCTGGCGAGCGAGTAGAGGCCCGAGCCGGACCAGGCCGCCATCACGACGCCGGAGGCCACCACGAGCCCCACGGGCGTCTGGTCCTTGGTCCCGGCCGGACGCGGGATGCTCTCCAGGACCTCGCCCTCGCCGTCCAGGGCCAGGACGCGGCCCGAGGTCGTCAAAAGCAGGGTGCCGAGCGATGGGTCCTCGTGTGCCGCGACGAGCGCAGTGCCCGGGGCCAGCCACTTCACGAGCGACAGGTCGGCCGCCGAAAGCACGGCGCAACCCTTGTCGGTGACGATGCCTATCCTGCCCTGACCCAGCCTGACGATGGCAGAGGGCCTTGCAGGACCGGCCTTTTCGTCTTGCGGCACGTCCAGAGGCACGACCGAGAGCCCCGGATCCACGTGATACGGCTTGCCCGCGGCGAGCACGACGAAGCCTCCTTGAGGCAGGTCCACTGCTCCGGTGACCGGGCCGGGCAGATCCTCGAGCCGATGCCATTTCCCGCCGGCCGTTCGCACCATGCTCGACCCGGGCAGGATCGTTCCTGCGAGCAGCTCACCGTTCGCCGAACGTGCCGAGGCCCCCATTCCCGTGCAGGGGATCTGGCCCGCGTGCAGGGGGAACCACACGTGATCGTGCAGGAGGTCCACGACCTGGGCCAGGGGGTCGGGGCAGCCGTCGGCATCCATCCTCCCATCCATGGTCTCTGGCGTCGTGGGGCACAGGTCGAGCCCGTCGGGGACCGTGTCCGCATCCAGATCGATGAGCTGCACCTGCGCGAGCTCGATCGCCTGGCGATCCTCCTCCTGTCTCGTCCAGGCCACGAGCAGGGCCTCTTTCGTCCTTGCGGCGCAGACGGGCGCCATGGCAGGTCGCGCCGAAACGGCCCAGACTCCCGATCCGCTGAAGCCTGCCAGCGCGTCCGATCCTTCCACCGTGCCGGGCCATAGCAGGAAAGACGGGCCCTCATCGAAGATCACCCCTGCAGCGGCCGTGCCAGGGACGAGCTCGGGTCCATTCCAGTCCTTGCGCTGCGCGTCGGTGAGATCTTCGCCGGCCGTCACCTCGACGGGCTCGAGCAGAACGGGATCGCCGGCAAGGAGCTGCACGACGACCTTGCCCGACCCCGAGCTCACGTCGAGGATTCGCATGGTCGTATCGTTCGTCGCCGCGGTCACCGGACCTTGCAGGATCGATCCACCGGAGTCGAAGCGGCCCAGGACGAGCTCTCGAGCCTCGCTCCCCTCGGATGGACAGATGCTCCAGGCCAGGAGCAGTCCCTGGGGCTCCACCCGGGCAGCGAACCTGGGATCGATGCTCCCGGTGGCGAGCGTCACCGGGCTGTCCTTCTGCCCGGTGGGCCAATCGAGCTGGACGATGCGGTCCAGTGCCCCGCTGGACTCTCCCCAGATCATGAGACCACCTGCTTCGCGTGCCAGGACCGTGGGGCAGGATACGTGATCCGCGGCGTCGAGAACGAGGCTCTCGAGCTCGAGCCGCCGTGCTTTCTCGTCCGCGCGCACGTGCACGGCCACGAGTCGAGAGGCCTCGCCCTCAATGCGTGACATCACGAGCAGCCACGAGGGAACGTCCCCGGCCAGCCGGGTGATGGAAGGCCCGCTGCCAGGCCCCAGCACGGCCGATGTTCCCAGCAGCCATCCCCACCTCTTCGAGATGGCCGACGGTGCAGCGAAGCGGATCTGCACCACGGGGCTCTGGTCGGCTTCTCCGACGACCTCAAGGGCCATGGCTGCGGGCTCGCCCGATCCGTGGGGCTGCGGCGCCATGGAGAGGCCTGATGCGGTCTCGGTCGGGTCCAGGTCGAGGCCCGCGACCGGATCGCCGTACACTCCACAGGCTGAAACGGGTGGCATGGCCGGGGCAGCGCCCATCGTCAGCGCCGCAAGGGCGGCGAGCTCGAGTCGCTTGAGCCGTGGGGTCATTTCACCGGGAGCTGACCCATGCTCGCGAGCATCTCCATGGCCATGGCATGATGGGGATCCGCCACCAGCCCGGCGCCGAGGATGGCCAGAAACCTGGCAGCGGCCCCCGGGGCGTCACCCTCTCCCATGAGCTTGCAGCCGATGAGGAAATCCAGGCAGACCAGATGCCCTGGGTCGTCCCCGGCGGCCTCGGCGGCCTTTTCGATCGTGGTTTCCCCTCTTGCCAGGGAGTGGAGCGGCCCTGGCCAGGCGCCGTCGGCGGATCCGCCGAGAAGCGAGATGGCGCCGGGAGGAGCGGCGGCGCCGCTGGCCCACTGCAGGGCCACCGACCACAGGCAGAAGCGCAGCTTGCTGTCGTCGTCCAGATCGGAGTCGGTGGCGGCGAAGTGCCAGACCACCTCCGCGATGTCGACCTTCTTTCGTGCCGTGAGCTCGGAGAGCATGAGCTCGAACGTCGCGTCGTCCGCGCCGCTCGCGACGCTGCGCTTGAAGTGATCGATTCCCGCCTCGCTGCGGCCGATGCGCACGAGCAGAAGCCCGATGCGAGCCTCCATCTCCGGCTTCAGGTCCGGAGGCACGAACGGCAGCCCCTCGAGCCCCGTCTCCACGGCGCCCTTCCACGCCTTCTCTGCCTCCTGGGGATGCTGCATGAGCGCGAGAACGTCACCGTCGAGCATCCCCATCACGGTCTTCCAGTAGTAGGCCTCGCCGTGCTTCTTGAAGTGGTACTTGTCCGCCCTGGCGATGGTCTTCCGTGCCTCGTCGAGCTCGAGCGTGCGGACCTGGACGAGCGCCAGGAGATGGAGGGCCCGTATCTCCTTTGCGCTGGCCAGCGACTTCTTGAGATGGGACACGGCCATGTCGGCATCGCCGAGCTGGAATGCCGCGACCCCACGGAGCCTCTCCAGGTCGGCCTCGTGCATCCCGGAAGGCTTGGCCGGCCAGCGGCTCTCGAAGTCGGCGAGAAGCTCCTCGAGCCTGTCGAGAGAAGAGGCGGCCCCTTCTGGCTCACCATCCTTAAGGGCGCTTCCCACGATCTCGAGGTGCAGCGCCATGAGCTCCTGGTAGATGAGAGGTCTCTCCGGATCGAGCAGCAGGGCCAGGTCCATGTACTCGGTCGCTCCGTCCATCACACCCTGCGACCTGTACAGCCTTCCGATCTCCAGCGGGAACGTGGGGCCCCAGGGGTCGAGCCTCCATCCACGACGGCTTGCCCAGCGCGCGAGGTCCAGATCGCCATAGGAGGAGAGAAGGCGCGAGAGCGCGAGCCAGTTCACGGGGTCTCCGGGGTCGGCATCCAGCGACTCGAGCACGTCGATCACGTCGGAGGAGACCTGGCCCGTCTTGAGCGCGCCCTCCTTTCCTTCGTGGAGAAGGGTCAATGCCGCAGTGGGCGTGCCGAGCCTGGTGAAGATCCTGGCCAGAAGATAGCTCGTCAACCTCACCTTGGGCTGGAGCTGCTCGTAGGTCTTCACCGCCATGGCAGCCTTCTTGAGCCCCTCGATCCCGTCGGACGGCTTGAAGGCGAGCATCTGCCCGTAGGCCGCCTCGCTGAGGGCCTGGCGCTCGGTGTACAGCTCGAGCAGCCGGTCCGTGACCGTGGGCACGGGTATGGCCATGGCCACCTGCTCGTACAGGCTCGTCAGATCGTCCACGCGCATGGAGTCGTCACCGAGGCCCATGCGGGCCTCCTCGGTCCAGCCCACGAGCAGCTCGTACTCCCGGGCGATCTCGTGATCGTCGGGATCGCTGAACCCGAGCACGAGCAGCGCCACCATGACCCTGGCCTCGTCTCCAAGCGGCGAGAAGGAGTCGCGCACGCCACGGGCCATGGCGGACACCTGGGGGGAGATCTCCGATGCCAGGATCTCCTCCACCGTGTGGGTTCTCAGGGCTGTCTCGAAGGCGCCCGAGGCTCTTTCCTCGTTCCCGGCCGCCATGTCCTCGTCGAACTGCCGGGCGAGCTCGTGGATGATGGCCGACCTGAGCGAAGCCCGTTGCTCCGTGTCCTGCTCCAGATCCTCCAGCCGGCGCAGCGCCAGCTCGATGTTGTCCTGGTTCACCTCGGTGGGTACGGCCAGGCCGGGAACCGTCATCCCTGCCGGGACCGCGGGCCCTGGTGCACCCGCCGGACCACAGGTCGCGGTCCACAGGACCGTGCACACCAGCAAGGCTCTTCTCATGGTGGATGACATTCTCGGAAAGCGAGCATAAGCGATCCTGTCGGTGTGTCGCAAGGGCGCCGCCCGAGCTTGTGCCCCCGGCGCAGCCCAAGTATAAAGGCTGAATAAAGGAACCGGGCATGCCGTCGAATCGGCTGAAAGAACAGCTATCTCCAGAAGCGCTCGACGGTTTGTTGGATGCAGACCTGGTGAGGCTCGTTCAGCAGGGAAACACGGATGCCTATGCTTGCCTGTTTCGACGCTATCATCGCAAGGTCTTCAGCCTGGCCTATTCCAGGTTGCGAAACCAGCAGGACGCCCAGGACATCGTCCAGGATGCCTTCGTCAAGGTGTACCGCTACATCGGAAGCTTCAAGGGCAACTCGAGCTTCTACACGTGGCTGTATCGCATCACCGCCAACCTCTGCATCGACCGGCAGAGACAGGCGGGCAGGGATCACCAGGTGGAGTTCGTCGAGGGCAAGCAGCTCAGGGTCGCGGTCGAGAGGGGTGCCGAGGTGATGGGCCGGGGATCCATCGACGGGGACAACCCGGCGAGGTCCGCCGATCGCAGGGAGCTTCTCTCGAAGCTCGAGGAGGCGATCCAGGAGCTCCCCGACTACCACCGAGACGTCATCCTGATGAGGGAAGTGGGGGGGATGAGCTACAGCGAGATGGCCAGGGCGATGAAGGTGTCGAAGGGGACGATCATGAGCCGGCTGTTTCATGCGCGACGCAAGGTGAAGGAAAGGCTCGTGCCCTACCTCAGGGGGGTCGAGAAGGGAGAGGGAGAGGCGTCGGGAGGGGAAACGGGCGCAACGGGCGAGCTGGACGTCCAGGAGCCCGGAACCGGTGAACACCCATGAACGAGAAGGATCTACAGCGAGACGAGCTCCTGCAGAGGTTTCTGGATGGGGATCTGTCCCCGCAGGAAGCTCGAGAGGCACGTGCGCTCATGGCCACGGATCCGGAGTTCTCGGCCGGTGCCGAGAGATACCGCCGTCTCGGGGATCTGATGCGGGAGCTCGCGCGATCCGAGGCCTTCGAGAAGGACACGGACGCCATCTGGGCCAGGATCGAGGGTGGCCTCGCGAGCGGTCGCAACGACGACATCGCCCCTTCCGGTCATGCGCGGGTGTGGGTCTCCGAGGTCGTGGCCCACAGGAAGCGATACTGGATCCCCGCACTGGGCGCCTCGGTGGCAGGAGCCGTGGCGGCGATCGTCATGGCCATGTACGTGCCGGTGGATAGCGTGCCCATCACCATGCCTCAGGCTGCGGAGCTGAGGAGCCGCGTGACGGACATATCGCTCAATTCCGCCTCGACTCTCGTGTTCGAGGTGGAGACGGGGTCGGGTGGGACCGCGGCCATACTGTGGGTCACGGCGGACGAGGACGAGCAGGGTCCAGATGCCCTCGAGGCCGAAGACCGGACCATCGAGGAGCCATGATTTTAAGAGGAGGAGAGCCCATGTCCAGAGGGGCAACAGCCATAGCGGTCGCCGTCGCCGCGGCGATCTTCGTCACGGCCGGACCGGGCAGCGCGGCGGACAAGGCCGCGTGCTCGGTCCTGACCATCCATGCCACGAACAGCGAGGGGACGACTGATCCTCGCCTCGAGGAGATCCCCGAGCTCTCGAAACCCCCGTTCAACATGTACAAGACGTTCCACCTGCTCAGCGAGAAGAGCTTCTCTCTCGTCAAGGACGTGCCCATCACGCTCAGCCTCCCCGCGGCCGCGGGGCTCGTCGGGAAGCTCGTCTTCAAGGGAGAGAACAAGGCGCTCAAGGAGCTCGACTTCAAGCTCTACCTGATAAAGGGAACGGGAAAGAACAAGAAGGAGGAGGAGACGAGCTTCGCGGTGAAGGGTGCGGCGCCCTTCTTCTACGTCAGGCCCTTCAAGGGCGGGCAGCTCATCCTCTACATCAAGTGCGGCACGGCCTCCCCGGACAAGCCCAAGAAGTAGCTCCATCCTGCCGGGGTCAGAGGATCCTCGGTGCGTACCTCAGGAATGCAACGACACCCGAGATCAGGCTGACCGTCCCGAACACCAGCACGAGCACCATGGCCGGCGCCACTCCGAGCACCAAGGTGGGGAGCCGGGCCGCACTCATGAGGACGAAGACGGCTGCGATGGCCAGCTGCAGCATGAGCTTGATGGCCACATGCCTCGCCGACCTCTCGTGACCCTCGGAGGTGAGGATGTTGTCCAGCGCACCCACGGCCAGCTCGACGCTGCAAATGATCATCGGCAGGTAGACGGGCACGTGACTGGCAAAGCAGGTCAGAAGGACGAACAGAGGCACGATCCCCGACTCCACCGGGTAGAGCAGCCACCAGGTCGCTCCCGGCCTGCGCGTCGCCTTGCCGAGCCCGCCGAAGAACCCGATCAGGTAGTTCCATGCGGAGATCCACGTCACGACCATGATGAGGACGCCGTAGAGGATCAGCGTCAGCTCCACGTTGCAGACGGCGCGGATGCCGGCACCCATGGTCATGAGGCCGCCCATGGTCAGCATCCGCGGATCCCAGTTCTTGCGCTTCACGCCCAGAAGCACGTACCCGAGCCACGCCAGCGCGGCCAGGAGGCCCATGCAGATCAGTGCCAGCCACCTTTCGCGCACGATGCCGGCGAACATGATGTAGCCGCCGGCGATCATCTGGATGGCGGTCTTGTACTTGGCGAGCGTCGCGGTCTTCATCGTCATGCCGTATCGCTCGGACAGCGACCGCAGCGCCGTGATCAGGGGATCGCGCATGAGCACGAGCACGGTCATCCAGACTGGCAGAAGATCGAGCAGGGCCAGAGGGAGGAACATCAGGGCCACGTAGATCTTGTCTGCGATGGGATCCGTCAGGCGGCCGAACCTGGTCGAACCGTACTTGCGCGCCAGGATGCCGTCGAAGAAATCCGTGACGCCTATGGCCACGTACAGGACCCAGGCCAGGAGCTGGACCCATCGGATCTCCGTGAGCACCAAGGCCACGGGCAGCGGCATGAGCACGATGCGCGAAACGGTCAGCTGGTTTGCCGTGATCCGCATTTTTCAAGACGAGGTTCGACGATCCCGGGATCGAATCCGGGATCGACTATAATCGCCCATCACACCCGAGCACAAGGGCGATGGTCTCGCCCGTCACCCTGATTTTTTCACCTCTGTGTTGTTGTGGGTTGGAAACTTTTCGGCTAGCCTGCGCGATGTTAGTCCCACGGACACATTCGATCCGGGAGGGCAAGATGGCACAAGGACTCAACAAGGTGATGCTCATCGGGCATCTGGGGACGGACCCAGAGGTGCGTTACACGCAGGGAAACCAGGCGGTGGGACGATTCCGACTGGCCACCTCGGAAACGTACCAGGACAAGACGCAGACCCAGCAGACGCGCACGGAGTGGCACAACGTGGTGGTCTGGGGGCGCACCGCCGAGACGGTCTCGAAGTTTCTCCGGAAGGGCAGGCAGGTCTATCTCGAGGGGCGCATCCAGACCCGTCAGTGGGTGGACAAGGAGGGCAACAAGCGCTACACGACCGAGGTCGTGGCGCAGCGCGTGCTCTTCCTGGGGGGCCGCCAGGAGGAAGGGGCCTCGGAGGGGAGTGGTCCCAGGGCCCCGGCCGACAGCGGATTCTCGGACGTGATGGATCCCTTCTCCTCGGACTTCGATGGTGGCACCGGTGACACGGGTGGCTCGGGTGGCTCGGGTGGCTCGGGTGGCTCGGGGCCAGACGACGACATGCCGTTCTGATGCTATCGACCAGGGTACCACCCTGGATCCCGTTTCATTGGGATTTCCCTTTTCCATGGCTCGCGTTGCGGTTATTATGGGCACCCCGATGGTCCGTGCCATGATGCCCGGGCATCGTGCTCCGATTCCAGTCGAACTGGAGGACGATTCATGAACCCACTGTACGAAACGCTCAAGAGCGAGGTGGAGAGGTTGTTCACCCTCTCCGAGCTCAACGCGCTGATGTCCGACTACCTCGACATCGATCCCGGGCTTCTCGGAGCCGAGAACACGGGAAAGGCTGCACGCGTCGCGAGGTTGTTCGACGAGTGCACCCGGAAGGGGCTCGTCGAGGCCCTGGCGGACGTGGTGCTGGGTCTGAAGGGGCGCATGGTGGATCCACGCGTGCAGCAGATCGGGCAGACCGTTCCACACTTCGAGATCCCCGACGCCATCCCCGTGGAGGGGCTCACCCTGGGTGAGGTCATCGGGTCGGGTGGCTTCGGCGTGGTGGTCGAGGGCAGGCAGCAAGGAGATGGCCAGCGTCGCGCCGTGAAGTTCGTCCGTCACGAGATGGCCGGCTCTGCGGCGAGACGGACCAGGTGGGTCACCCACATGAAGCTGCTGGCGAAGCAGCAAGCGTCCGGCATCGCCGCGGTACACCGCGCGGGCATCTCGGAGAGGGATATTGCCTTTGCGGTGATGGACCTCGTCGAGGGGGAGACGCTCGGCTCGCGCATAGGAGAGGAAGGCCTCGGGTTCGGCGAGGCGAAAAAGCCCCTTCTCGCTCTGGCGGCGCTCCTGAAGGCGCTGCACGATCTCCACCTCGTCTATGCCGATCTCAGGCCATCCAAGGTCATGATCTCCGGAGAAGGTGACGCGCTGAAGGTCACTCTGCTGCCTCCCGGCAATTTCCGTACGTTGCAAAGGCCGCACGGCGAGGCGCGGCACACCATCGTTCCGCCAGGGGGTGCGCCGGCCTATCTTGCGCCGGAGCAGTGCCGGGGGGAACCTGCAGATATCCGCACGGACGTGTATCTGTTCGGACTTCTCGCCTGCGAGACGGTGACGGGCAAGCTCCCGTTCACGGGTCGCAACGCGGCCGAGTATCTCGTGGCCCAGCTTTCGGTTACACCGGAACCGCCGATCAAATTGCGCCCACGTGCCGAGATCCCGAAAGGCTTCGACGAGCTCGTGCTTCGCTGTCTGGAGAAGGAGCCCTCCCGGAGGTTTCCGGATTTTGCATCCCTCATCAAGGCGCTCGAGCGGGTATACGTCGCCCACGAGGAGGAGAAAGAGGCGGCCACGAAGGTCAAGCCCGCGACGGTCGAGGACTTCGAGGCCATGGCCGCCGAGTTCATCGAGGATCCGGACTACGAGGAGCTCATGGAGGAGACCGTCGATCTGGCCAGGGGATCCGGCTCCTGGGCCAGGCTCATCGAGGTGTTCAAGCAGGCCATCGACAAGGTCGACGACGACATCCTCAAGACCGTGCTCCTGTACAGGCTGGCAAAGGTCTTCGAGAAAGACGTCAAGGACTTCGAGGAAGCCGCCGGTTGCTATCGCAAGATCCTGGAGATGGACCCCGGCGAGCAGGAAGCCAGCCAGCTGCTCGAGGACAGCCTTAGGAGGGCCCGCCAGTACGAGGATCTCGTCGACGTTCTGCTCGACAGGGTGGCCACGGAGGATGACCCCTCCGTACGGGAGAGGATGTTCATCGAGATCGCGGACATCTACGAGCACGAGCTGGATCAGCTGGACAAGGCACTCGTGGTGCTGCTTCCTCTTCTCGTCTCAGACCCTGCCAGGATGGAGATCGTGAAGTCTGTCACGCGTCTGGCCAGGACAATCGGCAGGTGGGACGAGGTCATCGGCACGGTGAACCAGGCACTCGCCCAGCCGGGCGAGCCGCTCAAGGCCTCGCTTCTGTGCAACCTCGTGGCCAACTGGTACATCGAGGAGATGGGCCGGCCGGACATCGCCATGCCCTATTACCAGAAGACGCTGACCATCGTTCCCGCTGACGAGACGGCCCTGACGGGCATGCAGCGGCTCTACAAGGCACAGGCCAGCTACGCAGAGCTGGCCGGCGTGCTCATGCGTCGCGTCGAGGCCACCAGGGCGCCCATGGAGAAGCGCAATCTCAAGGCAGAGCTCGCGTGCGTGCAGCTCACCTACCTCGGAGACGAAACCACCGCAGTGGAGCTGTACCGGGAGATCCTTGCAGAGGATCCGACGCACGAGGAAGCCTTCGGAGCCATGGAGAGGCTTCTGGTCAAGCAGGAGAAGTGGGAGGACTACGCACGCTTCACAGAAGCCCGTGCCAAGGCGGCCTCGGACAAGGTCGTGCGTCGTGACGCATTCTATCTGCTGGCCGAGATATGGGACACGCGCCTGCAGGAACTGGAGAAGGCTTCGGGCTTCTATCACGAGGTGCTGGGCATCGAGCCAGATCACGTGCCATCCCTCAAGGCCCTCGAGGTCATCTACGCGCAGACCGAGGATTTCAAGGGGCTCGACGGGATCCTCGATCGCCAGCAGGGGCTCCAGGGGACGCCGAAGCAGAAGGTGGAGCTCAAGCTGCGGCGCGCCGCCATCCACGAGGAGGAGTTCCTCGACAACGAGAGCAGCCTCGCGCTTGTGGGCGAGGCGCTCGAGATAGACCCCAAGAACGGCAAGGCGCTCGCGGCCAAGGCGCGTCTGCTCAAGAAGCTCGAGAGATGGGACGCACTTCTCGAGGTGCTCGACCACCAGATCGTGCTCACGGAGAACGATGCCGAAAGGGCCGATCTGTACCGGCAACAGGCCACGCTTCTCGTGGAGAAGTTCGGTCGTTTCTCCGACTCGGCGGACAGGCTCGAGAAGGCGCTCGATCTCACCGGTGGCGGTGACGTGGGGCTCATGGAGATGATCGCCGAGGCCTGCGAGAAATCGGAGAGGTTCAAGGAGGCGGTCGAATGGCTCAAGCGAATCGCCGAGATCGAGAAGGACCGGCAGAAGGCCGAGAGGCTCGTCAGTGCGGGTGCCTTGCTCGAGGACAAGCTCGACGACAGGGAAGGTGCCATCCGCCTGTACCGCAGGGCACTGGATGCGGATCCGAGCAATGTGCGTGCCGCAGCGGCGATGAGAACGACCTTCGCGAGCAAGGGTGACCACGGCGCCGCCCTGGACATGCTGCATAAAGAGATCGACGCCACCGAAGGCGAGCTCAAGAAGGCGCGGCTCTACGCGGAGATGGGCCGCATCGCAAGGCAGGAGCTGCACGAGAACGGCAAGGCCATCGAGTTCTACGAGAAGGCCCACTCGCTCGACCCCACGCTCGTGGAGGCAGGCGAGCCTCTGGCCGAGCTCTACAGGGAGACGGAGAGATGGGACAAGGCCCTCAAGATCTTCGAGAAGTTCGCGGCCTCGGCCGAGGCCATGGAGCCGGCAAAGGCATCAGAGTTGTTCTTGCGCTATGGAGAGGCAAGCCTGCACCGCAACGATCTCGAAGGGGCGAAGAAGGCGCTCGGTAAGGCGCGGGAATTCGGGCCGAAGGATGCGCGCATCATTCGCTCCTGCGCCGAGGTGGCCTTCCTCAGGGCGGAGCACTCGGAGGCCGCCGCTTTGCACGACGATTTTCTGCTGCGGATGGGAGACGAGATCCCGCCGTCGGAGAAGGTCGACATCCTCGTGAAGCTGGCCACCTCCCACGTAGCCCTGGACAACCTTCCCAAGGCCGTCGATTCGCTGGATTCGGCTCTGGAAATGGATCCCGGCAACAGGAAGGCTCTCGAGCTCAGGGCCCAGATCCACGAGAAACGGGAGCAGTACGAGCCCGCCGTGGAGGATCTGCGGGCCCTGCTCGGCACGAACATCGAGGAGAAGGAGCGCTTCGCGCTGCTCGTCCGCATCGGTGACATGCTTCGCGAGAAGCTCGACGATGCCGACAGGGCAGCGAAGAGCCTCCAGGCTGCTCTCGAGATCGACCCCGATCACCGGGCCACCCTGCTCAAGATCATGCAGATCTACATGGGGCTGGAGCGCTGGAGCAAGGTCGTGGAGGTGGTGCTCAAGCTCGCCGATCTCGTAGAGGACAAGAAGGAGCTGGCCAAGTACTACAAGACGGCCGCCACGCTCAACGATCACTATCTGGAACGCAAGGACGATGCGCTCACCTACTACGAGCTGGCCCTGGACAACGATGCCAGCCAGCTCAAGCTGTTCGATTCCATCGTCACCATCCTGACGGAGAAGCAGGACTGGAAGGGGCTGCAGGGAGCGTACCAGAAGATGATAGACAGGCTCCCGGACGGCGTCGACTCGTCGACGAAGGCCAACCTGTGGCACTCGCTGGGAGAGGTCAATCACCACCGCCTGGACATGGTGCCAGACGCCATCAACGCATACGAGACAGCGCTCGAGCTCGACCCCGATCAGAGGGGATGGCTCGAGATGCTCGCCGATCTGTACGGCGACGACCTGCGATACAGCGAGAAGGCCGTCAAGCTCAACCGAGAGTTGCTCCAGGTCAATCCCTTCAGGGCGAACTCTTACCGGACGCTCTGCCGCATCTACCGGAAGAAGTCCAAGTACGACGAGTCGTGGTGCATCGCCGATACGCTCCACGCGCTGAACATGGCCGACGATGACGAGATGGAGATCTACGAAGCCTATGCCTCCGAGGAACCGGCGGCCGCCTATGACCGAGTCACGGAGGACATGTGGAGCCGCTACCTCTGCCATCCGCTCCTGGACGACAAGATCACCGGGATCTTCAGGATCATCGAGAACGTCGTCATGCGGGCCAAGGCCCAGAGCGTGCAGACCGCCGGCCTGCGCGACGAGATGCGCTGCGACCCTTCGGAGCAGCCCGAGCTCTTGCCCCGCACCTGTCACTACGCATCCGGCGTGCTTGGCATAGAGGTTCCACCTTTCTACATGATGCGTGACGACAAGGACATGGGGATCGTGTTCGCCCCCACGTGGCCTCCGGCACTCGCCACGGGCGGTGGAGCCCTCGAGGAGGACGATCCACAGCTTCTGGCCTTCGTGGCAGGACGGCAGATGACCTACTACCTGCCGGGGTTCAAGCTCAGGTTCTTCCTGCAATCGGGCACGGCGCTGTCCACGTGGATCCTGGCGTCCATCAAGTGCGCCGTCCCGCAGTTCCCCGTGCCCGCAGACTACGGTGCGAAGGTCACAGAGGCCGTTGGAGTGCTGCGCAAGGGGCTCGACCAGGGTGGCCAGGAGGTGCTTTCCAGCGCTGTCCAGGCGTTTCTCAAGTCCGCATCCGGCGGAATCGACCTGAAGCTATGGGCAAGCACGGTGGACTTCACCGCAGACAGGGCAGGCCTCTTGCTGTGCACGGAGATGAAGGTCGGGACCAACGTCATCAAGAACCTCGCCGTGGACTCCTGGATCGCGGCGACAAAGGATCGGCTGACGGAGCTCAACCTGTTCTCGGTGAGCGAGGACTACTTCATCCTCAGGCGCAAGCTGGGAATAGCCATCGAGACGGAGTGAATCGACGAAGGGACGCTGCTCGCTACTCCCCCTTCTCGAGGGCCTTGAGCTCGTCATCGAACTTGCTCACGCAGGTCTTCAGATCGGGCAAGAACTCGGTGGACAGGGCAATGCCCTTACGGGTGGGTCTCCACTCCCCGCTGTTGTCCATGTAGTAGATCCTGAGATCGATGTAGGTCCGCCCGCGGTACTCGCGAACCGTGGCCCGGACCTCCTCGGTGGGAGTTCTCTTGAAGTTATGGACGACCTTGTCCTCGGCCATGGCTGACTCCTCGTGTTTATTACGTGGTGGGTACCCGGTCGGAACCCACCTTTTTATCGTTCATATTCAACTAGAGATCAAGGTCGATTCATTCTCGCTAGTATGGAATTCTCAAGCCATCACGGGGCAAGATGGGGACATCCGTGGGATACTCTCTGCCCCTAATCGAGTAATCGTAAACGATACCGGTAGGTTACGGTGATCTTCGGCGGATCGCGAGAGCCAGGGCTGCCAGCACCGCCGAGATCAGTACAAGCGTCTTTCCCGGTGAAGAGCCTGCACCCGCCAGCATTTCGCACCCGCAGCCCGAGCTCACGGTGGGGCTGGCCACGCAGATGGACGTCCCTTGCTCGGTCGTCGCCAGGCACTCGAAGCCTGAAGGGCAGGTGCAACCCAGCTGGCTGCAGGTCCTTGTGCAAAACTGCCTGCCGCTGAAGCTCGTGCACAGGCCATCCAGGCATTCCTCGTTGGCCGAGCAGCTCTGCCCGATGCCGGCTCGTACGGGGATGCACAGTGAACGCCCCACCATCGTACCCATCGGCGTGCAGGCATAGCCCGCGGTGCAACCGAGCCCGGGATCCGTGCAGTCCTGGACGCAGAGGCCCACCCCGTACTCCTCGCCGCAGACCCCTGTCTGGCAATCCTCGTCGGCCCGACATGCGTCCCCGAGGCGTCCGGCAGAGCAGCTGCAGTACCCGCACAGCCCACCATCTTGCGGCTGGCAGCTCATGGGCGCGGGGCACACCCCGCCAGGGACGAATGTGCACAGGCTCGTGCAGTAGGAGCCGTCCACCATCTCGCGGCACCACAAGGTCTGGCAGTCCATGTCCGATGCGCAGCGCTCTCCCACGGGAAGGGGCCCTGGCCCGGCAGGGGCGGGATCGCACACACCGGTCGTGCAGGACGTGAAGCGGCAGTAGTAGCCCGCCGGGCAGGACGACCCACCTCGCGGATCGCAGAAGCTCGTGCAGTACCCACCCTCGCAATGCTCACCCGTGGGACACTCCGCGTCGGTGCTGCAATCCGGTGTGCAGTCCATCGTTGCCGGCACGCACTGATCCGGCAGATCCGGGAAATCGAAGCACACATTGCCATCTCCACAGTCCCCCCCCACGTTCTCGCAGGCGACTCCGCAACGACTCGTCCCGTCCACGAAGCCGCCCATGCACAGGTCGCTGGGGCCGCCGCACTCCTCGTGGGACGTGCACAGCGAGCACATGGGCAAATGAGGAGAGGGATCGGGCACGCAGGTTCCGCCATCGCATATGTAACCTGCCGGGCAGTCGGCGCTCGTGG
>JBFYZU010000208.1:0-5999 GCA_041309365.1 Myxococcota bacterium | reverse complement strand
GGACCCGTCGGGCTGGACGTACGTGAGCGAGTGGCTGCCGGTGGATCTGCTCGCCGTGGGGGACGGCAAAATCTGGGCCGTCGACTCGACAGGGCTGATGCGAACGGACGTGCAGGGAGGCGCGTGGGTGTCCATCAAGGGGCTCGTGCCCGAGGGCGATCCCCACCCCTTCCGGGCCCTCATGGTCGATTCGTCCGGCAGCCTGTGGGCCGGCGGGGATGCCATGGTGGCCGAGGTCGGCAAGGGCACGGCCTCGCGCTACACGACCATCGAGGAGAGCCTGGGCACGGTGAGCGGGCTCGCCGAGACGGACGGCGGCGTGCACGTGGCCGGAGGGTGCAAGGTGGCCACGCGCCGCGACGGCGAGTGGGCCATCCAGGATCTGCCCTTCTCGATCGAGGCGGCAGCCTCCACCCGGGACGCCCTGTGGGTGGCGGCAGGCCCGCAGGGGCTCGCCAGGATCCAGGGCGAGGAGGTGACCGAGTACCCCGACCCGCTCGACGCGAAGAGCTCCGGCGGGCGCCGGGTGACGAGCCTCGTGGCACGCGGCGAGCAGGTGTGGGCGCTGTGGACGGCAGGGGATGGAGGATACGTGGCCAGGCTCGAGGAAGGCTCGTGGCAGGCCTGGGCCGTGCCGGACCCGGCCGGAGATCTGGTGAGGCTCCTGGGCTCGGGCAGGGACGTCTACCTGCAGACCTCGTCCGGGCTCTTCGACCTGCGCCCGTCTCCGGCCGAGGGCGCCCTCGCCATGGAGCCGCTCTTCGAGCCCGCGTTGGCCCTCGGGTTCTCGTACATGTCCTTGCTGGTGGCCCCGGGCGAGCAAGAGGGCGAGGCCCAGGGTGCGGCCGGTCCGCTCACCCCGGGCACCCTGCCCGAGGCGGTCCCCTCGCTCGACGTGCCCCCTGGCCACAAGTACGCGGGCGATCCCATGTCGCTCGTGCCGGTGCCCACCGCTTTTCTGTCCACGGTGACAGCGCTCGCCGGCGACGGCAGGCTCGCCGCGGTGGGCACGCGCTCCACGGGCGTTTACGTGCTCGAGGAAGGGGCGATCGAGGCCGTGATCGCGCCCTACGAGGTCAAGCCTCGCACCCCGTTCAGCTCGTTCGGAACGGGAGAGGAGTTCTACTACGTGCTCGCATCCTCGGGGCAGGCCGGTGTGGTGCGCGGCGCAACGTTCGGCGCCCAGCGCATCACCTCCGACGAGCACGAGACACTGCTCGCTCTGGACCAGAGAGACGGGCAAGGCTACGCCCTGAGCCTGGTGAAGGAGCTCGAGACGCTGCAGTTTTTCGAGTACCGCGACGGCGCCTTCGTCAAGGTCATGGACAGGGCCGTGGAGATCGCGAGCGGCATCAAGGACGTGGGTGGCATGGCGGGCAAGCCGGACGGCTCCTTCTGGTTCACCGTGATCTCCGCCACGGAGGGGCTCGAGATGGGCGTTGGCGCGGTCCACCCGGCCCTCGAGTACATCGTCTACCACGGCTCCGTGCCCGTGCCGGCGGAGCAGGCCGTGACCATCCCGAACGGAGTGAGGCACGTCCAGGTGGACGCAGAGGGCAACATCTGGCTGGGCGGCATGGAAGGCGCCATCATGCTCGACGCGGATCTCGAGCCCAGCCTGTACAAGGAGCAGCAGGGGCTCGTGGGCGACATGGTCGTCGATCTGGTGATCGACGGGGATGGCCGGGTGTGGGCCCTGACCGTGGACGGGCTGGGCTGGTTCGAGAGCGGGGCCTGGAAGTTCCCGGATCTGGCGCCCTACCGCGGCAACGTCATCGACTGTTTGGGGCTCGACGCCCAGGGGCGCCTCCTCATGGCGGACGAGCAGGCCGTGCGGCGGCTCGATGGCGACGGCTTCGAGCTGGTCGTGGCGCGAAAGGACCTGCCGGGCATGGAGGTGCTCGACGTGGAGGCCGGCGCGGGCGGCCGCATCTGGGTCATCACGGATCGCGCCATCGCCATCGCCCCGGGAAAGTGAAGCGCCTCTGGCTCAGAACTTCGCCTCGTGCTCACGGCCCATGTAGTTGAGCCTGTAGTTCACGTAGTTGTCCGCGTACCAGAGGATGCCCTCGCGCTCCTCCTGCGTGAGCTCGCGCTTCACCCTTGCCGGAACCCCCGTGACGAGGGTGCCAGGCGGCACCTCGAAGCCGGGAGGCACGAGGCTGCCGGCCCCGACGATGGAGTCGGATCCCACCTTGGCGTTGTCCAGGATGGTGGCGCCCATCCCCACGAGCACGCGGTCGGCGAGGATGCAGCCGTGCACCGTTGCCGAGTGGGCGATGGTCACGTCGTCGCCTATCTCGGTGAAGGCCTTCCCCCGCGTCACGTGGATGACGCTGCAATCCTGCACGTTCGAGCGCGATCCGATGCGGATGAGGTCCACGTCTCCTCGAACGACGCATCCGAACCACACGCTCGACTTCTCGCCGATGGTGACGTCGCCGACGATGACAGCGCCCGGAGCGACGAATGCTGAAGGATGGATCGTGGGCACCAGGCCTCGATAGGGAAGAATGAGAGGTTGCATGGGACATGGAGTATCCGGCCACGAAGCCCGCGTCAAGTCGGGAGGCCTTCACACGGTGTCCTCGGGGCACTATCATCGTCACGTGGCCCTGCAGGGCACGGAGGTGCACCCATGATGCGTCAGCCCATGTACGCGGGCAGCTGGTACCCGGACAACGTGGACAGGATGAACAGCGTGCTCGACGAGTACATCGCCACGGCCCCGGTGCCGGCCGGCAAGGCCGTGGGGCTTGTCGCGCCCCACGCCGGATGGGTGTACTCGGGGCAGGTGGCCGGCGCGGTGTACGGCTGCGTGACCGTGCCGGAGGTGGCCGTGGTGCTGTGTCCCAACCACACCGGGCGTGGCGACCCGAAGAGCATCTGGCCCGTGGGAGAATGGAAGATCCCGGGGTCGAGCCTGCAGGTGGACACCGGGCTCGCGGATCTGGTGACCGCGCGGGCGGGGCTCGTGTCCGACACGGTCGCCCACATGCAGGAGCACTCCCTGGAGATCCAGCTGCCGTTTCTGGCGCGACGCCGGCCCATGGTGCGCATCGTTCCCATCTGCCTGGGCGCTCTGCGCTACCGGGACATCGAGGCCATCGGCAAGGGGATCGGCAAGGCCATTCTCGAGTCGGGCAAGGAGGCTCTCCTGGTGGCCTCCACGGACATGTCCCACCACGTTTCGGCACGTGAGGCCGAGAAGCTCGACAGGATGGCCATCGAGAAGATGGAGGCGTTCGATCCGCGAGGGCTCTTCGACACGGTCCGCAAGCACGGCATC
The DNA here is from genome assembly GCA_041309365.1 of Myxococcota bacterium. Lineage (GTDB taxonomy): Bacteria > Myxococcota_A > Polyangia > DRWM01 > DRWM01 > JAFDER01. The sequence continues at coordinate 2,710 of JBFYZU010000208.1, read as the reverse complement.
AGCATGTGCGGCGTGATCCCCACCGCTGCGGTGCTCCTCGCTGCCCGCGAGATGGGCGCCGTCGGCGTCAAGCTCGTCCGGTATGCCAACAGCGGGCATGTCACGGGCGATCTGACCTCTGTCGTGGGGTACGCGGGGCTGGTCATCGGCTGACGGCAGGCGGCGAGACGATGGCGGACGCCAGGGCGCGATCGCCCAACCTGCCTCGGGGACAGGAGCGCATGCGCGGCACGGACGTTGCGATGACTCGCCGGCATGAACGTATCGGTCCTCTCCAGCGCGCTCGAAGGCGTGCACGCCAGGCTCGTGGGGGTGGAGGTGAAGATCCGCTCCACCGGCCTTCCCGGGTTCCATATCGTGGGGCTGGCGGACACCGCGGTGAGGGAAAGCCGCGTGCGCGTCCTCGCCGCTCTCGACGATGCGGGCTACCGGCTCGGTGACCGCAACATCACGGTCAACCTAGCGCCCGCGAGCCTGCCCAAGAGCGGCAGCGCCCTCGATCTGCCCATCGCGGTGGGGCTGCTCGGCGCGGCCGGCATCTATCCGCCTTCATCCGTGGAGGGCACCATGTTCTTGGGCGAGCTCGGCCTGCGCGGCGCCCTCAGGACCGTGACCGGGGTCCTGCCCGCAGCCCTCGCGGCACGGGAGAAGGGCCTCACCGGCATGGTCGTGGCCGAGCGCAACGCTCCCGAGGCGAGCTGCGTTTCCGGTATCAAGGTGTGGGCGGCACGAGACTTCGCGTCCGTGGTGGAGCACCTCACGGGCAAAAGGCCCCTGCCCGTCGTGGACCGACCCGACGACCCGCCGGGTGCCGCCTCGGCCCTGGACCTCGCGCAGATCCGCGGGCAGACGATGGCCAAGAGGGCGCTCGAGGTCGCGGCCGCGGGTGGGCACAACGTGCTCATGGTGGGTCCACCCGGCGCGGGCAAGACCATGCTCGCCAGGGCCTTCGCCGGCATCCTCCCGTCCATGACCGACGCGGAGGCCCTGGAGACGGCCGCCGTGCACTCCGTGGCCGGGCTGCTTCGCGGCGGCGGCGGCATCAGGCGGGCGAGGCCGTTCCGCGCGCCGCACCACAGCGTCAGCCATGCCGGGCTCGTGGGAGGCGGCACGTTCCCCCGGCCAGGCGAGGTGAGCCTGGCGCACAACGGCGTGCTGTTTCTCGACGAGCTCGGAGAGTTCGGATCCTACGCGCTGGATCTGCTCCGCGAGCCGCTGGAGGAGGGACGCGTGACCGTCGTGAGAGCCAGCGGGGCGGTGGTCTTCCCCTCGCGGATCGTGCTCGTCGCTGCCATGAACCCCTGCCGCTGCGGCCACCACGGCGACCCGCGTCGCGAGTGCACGTGCACCCCCATGGAGCAGCGTCGCTATGCCTCCCGGGTGTCGGGCCCGCTCATGGACAGGTTCGACATGCGGATCCTCGTGCCGTCGTTGAGCTACAGCGAGCTGACCACCGCGGGCAACCCGGAATCCTCGAATCTCGTGCGGGCGCGGGTCGAAAAGACACGATCCGTCCAGGTGGCGAGGTGGTCCGCGCAGGGCCTGGGGGAGGTTCACAACGCCGTGGTGCCAGGCCAGATCATGGAGAGTTCCTGCGCCATGGACAAGGGTACACGAGAGATGGTGGCAAGGGTGGTGGACGAGCTGGGCGTGTCTGCCAGGGGATACACCAGGCTTCTGAGAGTGGCCAGGACCGTGGCGGACATGGACGGCGCAGAGAACGTCGAGCACGCCCACGTGGCCGAGGCCGTGGAGTACTGCCGCGGCCTGTGGAAGCGGGAGCCGCCTTTACAGACGGCCATCGGACCGATGGCACAGGAGAGGTGACTGATGTCGAGAAACAAGGAGAAACAGGATCCGGGCTCGCGGCCGGACGTGCTGCGCAAGGCCATCGAGACCATCGAGAAGCAGTTCGGCAAGGGCACGGTCATGAGCCTGGGCGAACAGGGAGCCAGGGTGGCAGAGGAGGTCATCCCCACGGGATCGCTGTCTCTGGACCTCGCACTGGGCACCGGTGGGTATCCGCGCGGCAGGGTGATCGAGATCTTCGGACCGGAGAGCTCCGGGAAGACGACCCTGGCACTGCATGCCATCGCGCAGGCACAGAAGGCGGGCGGCGTGGCCGCCTTCATCGACGCGGAGCACGCGTTCGACGTGACGTACGCGCGTGGCATCGGCGTGGACGTCAAGGAGCTCCTCGTGAGCCAGCCAGACAGCGGCGAGCAGGCCCTCGACGTGGCAGAGATACTGATCAGGTCGGGCGTGGTGGACATCATCGTGATCGACTCGGTGGCCGCGCTGGTGCCCCGCGCGGAGATCCAGGGCGAGATGGGCGAGCCCCACATGGGGCTCCAGGCGCGGCTCATGAGCCAGGCTTTGCGCAAGCTCACGGGCATCCTGCACAGAAACAGCGCAGTGCTCATGTTCATCAACCAGATCCGCTACAAGATCTATCCGACCAGATCCGTGGTCCCACGAAACCCCCATGAATACTGCCTATCCTGCTGATACTGCGTCGATATCACCGACATCTTCATGGACGTCGGAAGGCGTCCGGATGGTCTCCTTGGGTACCAGGGGCGTCCCCAGGCGTCCCCAGAGCCGGGCGGCCTCCTGCTCCACGGAGTCTGGCGCGAGGTGGGCGTAGATGAGGGTCATCTGCAACGAGGAGTGCCCCAGGAAGCGCTGCAGGGCCATGATGGAGCCACAG
>JBFYZU010000207.1:0-5213 GCA_041309365.1 Myxococcota bacterium | reverse complement strand
AGATGGCAGCCAGATTGTTCTTCCGCGCTCCCTTGGTGCCAGGGCCGGTCCGGGCCTTCGAGGCTGGCTCCCCGTTCGCCGGCGGCGGGCTGAGGGTCGGCCTGTCCGTGGGGTCGCGATGGTCGTCCTTGTCCTCGCCCACCATCCTGTAGGGACGAGGCGTGCTCGTGCCCACGAACCTGGGCGGCTTCACGTCGGGAGTGGCAGTCGCCCGCGCCGCAGGGCTCGGCATGCCGATGATGGTGCCCTGGCCCTTGGCGAGCTTCGTGGCCAGGTTCTTCTTGGCCGGAGAGGCCACGGTCACCTTCGGAGGCATCGATCCGCCATGGTCCGTGGTGCGAGGCAGCTCGTACTTGAGCCCCTCGAGCATCTTGACCACCAGGGACATGCTGTCCGGCCTGTTCTTCGGGACCCGGGCGAGCATGGACGTGACCAGCTCGTCGAGCGACCCGGGGACCGTGGGCACGAAGCGCTGCAGGCTCACCACGTCGGTCTCTGCCTCGCTGGCCAAGCTCCCTGCCTGCTTGATCGGAGGCTGGCCGGCGATCATCTCGTAGAGCATCACCCCCAGGGAGTAGATGTCGGAGCGAGCGTCCATGGACCCGTCGCGCAGCTCCGGGGCCATGTACCTGAGCGCGTCCACGAGACCGAGCGTGTTCGCCTCGATGCGCGTGACGAGCGAGGCGAACCCCAGATCCATGATCTTGACGGGGTTCTCCTTGCTCACGCCCAGCACGTAGACCTTGTCCGGCCTGAGAAACCCGTGGATCACGTTCCGGTGGTGCGCCTGCTCGAGCGCACCGGCGATGTCGCAGGCGATGTCCACGGCTTCCGGCATGTCGAAGGCCAGCCCGCGCGAGAAGAAGTCCGCGAGCGTCTCGCTCTCCACCGCCTCCATGGCCACGTAAGGTGCACCGTCGTGCGAGAAGTCGATGCCGAAGTCCAGGATCCGGACGATGTGCTTCGAGTCGATGGAACGGGCCGCCCTCATGTCGGACACGAACTTGCGCTTTGCCGCGTCGTCCTCGATACGTTCGGGCACCAGCAGCCTGAGCACGACCTTCGAGCCGTCCTCGACGCACGTGCCCCTGAGGCCGATGAAGATGTCCTCTGCGCAGGTGCGCCTGTCCACGCGGTACTTCTTGCCTATGGTGGTGCCCACGAGAGGATCCACCGGCCACCCGCCGGATCCTGGCAAGACACAGCACTGCGGGCACTCCCGAGCATTCGAAGGCACGGGAGTCGCGCAGGATGGACAGTGGTGGTGGCTCATCCTGCTCCACTCGGGGCTCCTCGATGGAAGCCGCTTGCCGTGAAGTTTACACCATTTGCAGGATCTCGGTCCAGCGGAGTCAGTAGTAGTACTTGATGACGATTGCGAGGATGGCGAGCAACGATCCGCCGAAGAAGGCCAGCGCGAGCCAGTCCATCTCGAACTGCTTCGACCTGGCCTTCGCGTCGTTCCTGATCTCCTCGAACGGCGCCTCCTTGGCGAGCCGGTCGAGGAGGCGCCTGGCCTCTGCGACGTTGCCCGAGTCGATGAAGTCGACGGCCTTGCCGTACTCGTGCTTCCACACGCGCAGGTCCCCGGACTCGGCGTGGCTACCGGCTCTATCCTGCTCGTCGGTCACGTCAACCTCCGGCCGCAGCCAGGTCCTTTTGCATGCAGCACTTCTTGTACTTCTTTCCGCTGCCGCACGGGCACGGATCGTTCCGGCCCACCTTCTTGCCCGCATCGTCGCGAGGGCGCGTGGGTGCTGCCATGGCGCCCTGCTTCGCCTCGGCGCTCCCGCCCGAGGCGCGTTCCTCGACCGTGCGCCGGCGCGGCCTGTGACCGAGCTTCAGCGCGTCCTCGCGACGGGCCAGCCTCACGCGGAACAGGCGGCGCAGGGTGTTCTCCTCTATCTGCCCCATCATGTCCTGGAACATGGAGTAGCCTTCCTTCTTGTACTCCTGCTTCGGGTCCTTGGAGGCGTATCCCCTCAGGCCGATGCCCTTTCGAAGGTAGTCCACGTTCGAGAGGTGCTCGAGCCACTGCCTGTCGATGGTCTGCAAGAGGTAGTGGCGGAAGACCCGGAGGAACAGCTCCGGGCTCATCTCCTGCTCCTTGTGCTCCACGAGCTTCTCGATGGCGGTGAAGACCCTGTCCTCGAGGTCCTGGACCGATCCCGCGTCGGCGAGGCCCTCGATCTCGAGGGCGAACTGATCCCTGACGGCCTCCAGCAGGCTGTCCATGTCCCACTCCTCGGGGTTCTGGCTGATGCCCACGGTGTACTCGGACACGATGGCAGAGACCAGCGTCTCGCTCATGTCCAGAAGCCTCTCCCTCTGGGCTGTCATCGACTGGCCGACCTTGCGGGAGAGGAGCTCGAGCACTCCCTTCGGGTCCTTCCCGTACTTCTCGATGTGCGCGGGCACGCCGAACACGTGGTAGACCTCGTGCTCGAGCGCCTGCACGTCGACGCCATCGATGTCGTCGAGCTCCGGCAGCTTGCGCTCCTCTGTGGCCTCCCCCGACTCCTCTTTCGCGAGCAGGGCGGCCACGGCCTCGATGTCCTCCCCGACGGGCGCGGCCACGGCGCCTTCCGGGACGGGCACGATGGCGTGGCGCCTGACCATGATCCCGAGGATGGACGAGACCCGCTCGGCCACCGAGGCATCGACCTCGCGCTCGGTCGTCTCGCTCTTCTGGAGCAAGACCTTCTTGCCCTTCTTCCTGGCCTTTCGCGCCTCCTCCTCCTCGATGAGGCTGGCCCGCTCGTACCTGCCTTCCAGCGCCTGCCGCCGCAGCGAGTAGATGGTCTTGCGCTGCTGGTTCATGACGTCGTCGTACTCGAGCAGCGACTTGCGCATGTCGAAGTTGCGGGCCTCCACCTTCTTCTGCGCGTTCTCGATGCTCCTCGTGACCATCTTGTGCTCGATGGGCACGCCCTCCTCCATGCCCAGCGTATCCATGAGTCCCGTGAGCTTCTCCGCCCCGAAGATCCGCAGAAGGTCGTCCTCCAGCGACAAGAAGAAGCGCGACGACCCCGGATCCCCCTGCCGGCCGCTGCGGCCCCTGAGCTGGTTGTCGATGCGCCGGCTCTCGTGCCGCTCCGTGCCCAGGATGTGCAACCCTCCCTCCTCGAGCACGTGCTCCCGCTCCTGTTCCTGGAGCTGGCGGTACTCCTTGACGAGCTCGTCGTAACGCTCGGGCGGGTCCTCCTGCGCGTTGAACTTCATCTTGGCGATCATCACGGGGTTGCCGCCGAGCACGATGTCCGTGCCGCGGCCGGCCATGTTGGTGGACACCGTGACCGAGCCCTTCCGGCCTGCCTGGGCCACCACGTAGGCCTCCCTCTCGTGCTGCTTGGCGTTGAGCACGTTGTGGGGGATGCGCCGCCTCTCGAGGATCCGGTGGATCGCCTCGGACTTCTCCACGCTCACCGTGCCCACGAGCACGGGCTGGCCGCGCTCGTGGCAGTCCAGGATCTCCTCAACGATCTTGGTGAACTTCTCCCTCTCCGTCTTGTAGATCACGTCCTGGTGATCCACCCGGATGCAGGTCTTGTTGGTGGGGATGACCGTCACGTCCAGCTCGTAGATCTTCTTGAACTCCTCGGCCTCGGTGTCGGCCGTTCCGGTCATTCCCGCGAGCTTGTCGTAAATCCTGAAGTAGTTCTGGAATGATATCGTAGCAAGTGTTCGATGTTCTTCACGTATCCTGACATGCTCCTTCGCCTCCACGGCCTGGTGCAGCCCATCGCTCCAGCGCCGGCCCGGCAGCACGCGGCCCGTGTCCTCGTCGATGATGAGCACCTCTCCCGCCTCGGAGATCATGTAGTCGCGGTCGCGCTTGTAGAGGGTGTGGGCTTTGAGCGCCTGGTTGACGTGGTGCAAGAGCTCTATGTTCTCGGGATCGAAGAGGTTTCTCACGGCCAGAAAGCCCTCGGCCACTGTCATGCCGTCGTCCGTGAGCACGGCGTTCCTGTGCGCCTCGTCCACGGAGTAGTGCATGTCCCGCCGCATCCTGGGAATGAGCTCGTTGACGCGCCGGTACAGATCCGTGGAGTCCTCGGGCGCACCGCTGATGATGAGCGGCGTGCGCGCCTCGTCCACGAGGATGGAGTCCACCTCGTCCACGATGGCGTAGTTCAGGTCCCTCTGCATGTAGTCGTAGATGGAGAACTTCATGTTGTCGCGCAGGTAGTCGAAGCCGAACTCGTTGTTCTGCCCGTACGTGATGTCCATCCGGTAGGCCCTGCGCTTCTCGCCGTCCGTCTGTCCGTGGTGCACGACGCCCACGCTCAGGCCGAGGTAGCGGTAGATCTCGCCCATCCACTCGGCATCGCGCTTCGCAAGGTAGTCGTTCACCGTGACCAGGTGCACGCCCTTGCCCGTGAGCGCGTTCAGGACCATGGGCAGGCTCGCGACCAAAGTCTTGCCCTCGCCCGTCTTCATCTCGGCGATCTGCCCGTTGTGCAGGACGATGCCTCCGATGAGCTGCACGTCGAAGTGCCTCATCTCGAGGGTCCGCCTGCTCGCCTCGCGCACCAGGGCGAACACCTCGACGAGGATTTCGTCGAGGCTCATGCCGTTATCCACCTGCTCGCGCATCCTCGAGATGCGGCTCCTCATCGCGTCCTGGTCGAGCCCGGACACCTCCTTTTCCAGGGCATTGATCCTGTCCACCGTGGGCCTGAGCCTCTTCATGGTCCGGTCGTGCCTGGTCCCGAAGATCTTTGTCAGGATGTTAGACATCTCGATGAGTCCGCCGTGGTCGCTCCGTGCGACCTTCGCGAATATAGATTAACCACAGGCAGGACGCAAACAACCGGGGGACCTGGCCAGGGTCTGCCCTTTTCCGGGCTCAGGCAGCCCGTCGCATCTGCACCGGCACCGGGGGCGGGACCTTCCTGAGCCTGGACCGGATGATGAGCCGGTCTCTGGCCGAGGCGTCCACGAACCTGATGCCCATGCCGGAAACCCCGCGGTCGCCCTTCCTCCGGGGCATCTCCACTCGAACCACCTTGCCGAAGAGATCGAACTCCCTCTTCGACCCCGGCAGCCTGAAGCTGCACACCACCGTCTCACCGATGCTGAGCGGAAACTGCGTCCTGAGGAAAGTGCCACGGGGGCTCAGATCCTCGCAAAGGTAGGTCACCGGCTGGTCCCACAGGCCAGCAACGAGATCGACGGCACCTCTGAATCCCTTGCGGACCTCGAATCTCTCG
>JBFYZU010000206.1:0-4466 GCA_041309365.1 Myxococcota bacterium | reverse complement strand
AGTGTCGCAGTAAAGCCCCGATCCCGTCCCGTTGCACACCACGGTTCCCCCCGTGCAGGGCCCCGTGCCGCAAGATTCTCCCATGAAGAGGGTCGAGCCGTTCCAGTCCGTGTAGAACACGGTGCCCCCCGTCTTGAAGTCCTCGTCGGGCTGTCCATCGCAGTCGTCGTCCACAAAGTTGCAGAGCTCCTCGGCGCCGGGGAAGATGGAACCGTTCGTGTCGTCGCAGTCATCGCCGCCGATGCAGGTATGGTCCAGATATCCGTCGCTGTCGTCGTCGGCGTCGGTGGCGTCGTTCCACTCTCCGTCGCAGTTGTCGTCGACGAGGTCGCAGACCTCCAAGGCTCCAGGGTAGACCGTTTCGTCCGTGTCGTCACAGTCATCGCCGCCACAGGACAGCGGGGGATGACCGTCGCCGTCCACGTCGAATTCGACCTCGGTGGCATTCCCGTCGCAGTCGTTGTCGATGGTCCCGTCGCAACCTTCCGCGGCGCCGGGATACGCCGAGCCATCCGTATCGTCGCAGTCGCCGGTGCCCTCGTAGCCGGTCGTGTCGACCATGAAGCTGCAGGTCTCGTCGATCCAGCCGTCATCATCGTCGTCGATGTGCTCGAAGTCGTCTCCGTCGCAGTCGCTGTCCACCAGATCGCACTCCGTCTCGTCCGCTCCTGCATAAACGGAGTCGTCGGAGTCGTCGCAGTCGTCACCGCTGCACCACAGGGCCTCGTGGCCGTCCCCGTCGAAGTCGCAGACCACCTCCTCCTCGGCCTCGTCCGTGGGTGGATCCTCAAGCACGTCCTCTTGAAGGCCGTCCTCTTCGATGATGTCGAGAAAGGTGTCTCCCAAGGTGTCGGTGGGTTCCTCGATCGTGTCCGGGACATCCTCCGCGTCGCTGCTTGTGTCGCCGGACGTGTCGAGGGCAGAATCGGTCTGCACATCCCGGTGTCCGTAGTCGTGCAGCGTGTCGATGGTGCAACCAGAGGTGATGACAAGAACGATCATTGCCGGGAACATGCCATGAGACAGCTTCATGATCGCCTCCTCAGAAGTGCAGCGTTACAGTGAAATCCCCGAGGCCGGCCTGTACCTCCACCTTCTTTTTCTTGAAGTGCGTGAACGGTGCCAGAACGACGGTGGCCACGACACCGGCGGACATGACCACGAGCGAGCCTATCAAGAAGCCGTCGAGGGTACGCCCCTTGCTTGCCAGGTCGTCCAGTCGTGATGTGTCCGAAGGGTCGGTTGCATTGTAGTCGTCCCAGTTCTTGGAGCCCAAAGCGCCTGTGATGGCAGCCGCAACGCCGCCCACCAGAGACACGGCCAGGGTGGCGGCGAAGGGGCCGATGGCCAGCTTCTTCGGGTCTTTTTTCGTCTTGGCCAGGCCGAGATCCCCGAAGGCCTTGCCCGTGTCCTCCTTGTCCGGCTTTGCCTCCGAAGGGCCGGTGGGTTCGAGGTCCAGCTTCACCTCGCTGGTCTCTCCGGCGATGGCGCTCACCTTGACGGTGGAGGTCTGGTGTCCCTCTGCCATGACAGTGACCTCGTGATTGCCCTCGTCCACGATTCCCTTCCAGGGGACGTTGCCGACATTTTGCCCATCCAGAAGGACCGAGGCTCCCTCGACGGGGGATGTCACAAAGAGCTTGGCGGGATTGTCCACCACGGTCAGCTCGATCTCAATCTTCTCGACCTCGTCCGCCTCCTCCCGTCTGAGGATGAAGACCTTGTTGACGGACTTGAAACCGGACTTCTGGACGATGAGAGTGTGCTGGCCGGGGTTCAAGTACTCGATCTTGGTGTAGGGGGATTTCCCCATCTCGTTCCCGTCCAGGAGGATCGCTGCCCCGTCGGGAGAGATCTCCAGGCTCATGGGGCACAGGAGGCCCTGGAGGCGCTCGATCTCGTCCTCGACCAGTTTCCGTCTGTCGGCGTCGATGAAGTCCCCGCCCTGGACGAGGTACATCTCGAACGTCTTGAGCGCCTCCTCGTTGTTCTCCACCATGACGTGGCACTGGGCGATGTTGTAAAGGACGCTGTAGTGGGGCTTCTGTGCGTAGGCGGCCTGGAACTCGGCCATGGCCCCCATGTAGTCGTTCTTCTTGAACAGCTCGATGCCGTGATCGTAGACCTCCTTGGCCGTCTCCGCAGTGTCCCCGGCCAGGACCGGATGCGAGAAGAGCAGCAATGTCATGCATGCGATCGTCTGGATGTGCGGGCGGATATCGTTCATGACAGTCACCTCGGTGCTCTCCTCATGCATCCCAAAGAGATCTCTCGGGGACGAATCCTCATGGCTCGAAATGGTACCGCAGCCATCCAGGCGAAGCAAGCTGCCCATGCTCGCGAGGCCGGCAGATGGGTGCATTGCACCATGTTTGGGGCGCGAGGATGGCAGGCCCCCACGAGCTTCGGGCCTTTCGATACGCGGCCGTTGAGGGGGCACGGCCCGGGTGGTAGCCTGACGTCATGGGTGCGTTCGAGAAGACTCGCGGGGTCCTCTCCCGGGTCGGGATGCACTGGTGGATCCTGGCCGGCTTCGCGGGAGGGGCGGTCGTTGGCCGCGCGGGCGGCAGTGCCGTGGTCTTTCTCGGCGGCCTGGGCGACGTCTTTCTCAGGGCCCTGGGCATGGTCGTGGTCCCGCTCATCGCGACGAGCATCGTCTCGGGGGTCGCGGGGCTGGGCTCCGGGCGCCGCCTCGGCAGGCTCGGGCTCACGACGGCGGCCTACTACCTCGTCACGTCGCTTCTGGCCATCCTGACGGGCCTCGCGCTCGTCAACATCGTCCGCCCCGGCGTGGGTGCGAGGCTCGGCATCGAGGCGGCGCCCCCATCGCAGCTCGACGAGCCCATCGGCTCGGTCATGGACTTCGTGATGCGCCTCATCCCGGACAACCCCGTGCGGGCCATGGCCGAGGGCCAGATCCTGCCGGTCATCTTCTTCTGCATCCTGGTGGGGGCCTTCGTGGGGCAGCTTCCCGAGGAGCGCAGGAGGCCCATGACGGAGTGGTTCGACTCGGCCTTCGCGGTGATGATGGGGGTGACGCGCTTCGTGGTCCTTTTCGCCCCGCTGGGCGTGTTCGGGCTCATCGTCAGGACCACGGCCACGCTGGGCTTCGCGCCTATCGCAAAGCTGGGCGCCTACGCGCTCACCGTGGTCGCTGGCCTGTGCATCCATTTCTTCGTCACGCTGCCCATTCTGCATCTCGCCGTGTGCCGCACCAACCCTTTCGCATTCATGAGGGCCATGGGATCGGCCCTCGTCATGGCCTTCTCCACGGCCTCGAGCTCGGCCACGCTGCCTCTGACCATGGACTGCGTGGAGAACCGGGCCGGCGTTCCGCACTCGATCTCGAGCTTCGTCCTGCCCCTGGGCGCGACGGTCAACATGGACGGCACGGCCCTGTACGAGTGCGTGGCGGCCATCTTCATCGTGCAGGCGCTCGGTTTCGAGCTCGGTGCCGGAAAGCAGGTGCTCGTGGTGGTCACGTCTCTTCTCGCATCCATCGGGGCGGCGGGCATCCCCATGGCCGGCCTCGTGATGATCGGGGTGATCCTGTCGGCGCTGGGCGTGCCCGTGAAGTACATCGGGCTCGTGATCGCCGTCGACCCGCTGCTCGACATGATGCGCACGACCGTGAACGTCTGGTCGGACATGAACGGCGCAGCGATCGTGGCCAGATTCGAAAAGAAGACCCTGCGCCGCCTCGCTCCCCGCCCGCCGGATCCGTGCTCTCGCCTTTAGCCGCGTGTCGCCCCCCGGGCCGTGTGAATGACCTGCGGGCGCTCCCGTGGTATGATTGTTCGAGATGGTCGAGAGGATCGGTGGGGGCCGCAGCGGCGGTCGATGCCCACCACGTGGCTGGCTGATGGATCGAGGGCGCTCGAAAAGGCTGTTTGAATATGTCCTCGTCTCGTCACGGAAAAGACCCGAGGACCGGAGGAGACACCCATGGGAGCGAACAGACCGACCCGGATGGTCATCACGACCGCCATGGTGGCCACCTGCCTGATCGCGCTGAGAGGCTGCAGCACGGAGACGCCCCCGGAGCTGGAGCTTTTCATGGTGCTGGAGCCGCCACCCGACGCCGACTTCATCCCGTTCTACTGCGGGGGGAGCCCGGCCACGGACCTGGTCGGCGACGCGCCCTCTGGCACGGGACACCGCGACATCGTGGGAGACGTGCCCAACCCGGCCCTGCTGCGCGCCATGGACGGTACGTACCTGTACCTTCGAATGCGCCTCGATGACGATCCCGTGCAGTCTTTGGGCAACCTCAAGCCCTTCGGCTGGGGCTACGAGCTGGACCAGGACGACGTGTACGACACGTACGAGTACCTCTACCTGGTCGACGGCGTGGGCGACGACATGGTGACGTGGCAGCAGAACACGGTCCAGGGGACCCTGGACGATCCTGCGGACCAGGCCGAGGTCGTGCTCGCCTCGTACGTCCCCGCCGAGGACTACTGGCA
>JBFYZU010000205.1:0-8585 GCA_041309365.1 Myxococcota bacterium | reverse complement strand
GCCGCGCTCCTGTGGTGGGAGAGGAGGGTCGAGTACGCGGTCCTCAACACCTCGCTCTTCAGGAAGAGCCGCGTGTTCGCGTTCTCGAACCTCGCGGCGCTCGTGAACTACAGCGCGACCTCGGCGGTGAGCTTCCTCATGAGCCTCCACCTCCAGTACGTGAAGGGGTTCACGCCGGCGACCGCTGGCATCGTGCTCGTTGCGCAGCCGATCGTGATGTGCGCGCTTTCCCCGTTCGCGGGACGGCTCTCCGACAGGGTCGAGTCGCGGACGGTCGCGTCCATCGGCATGGCCATCACGGTAGTCGGGCTCCTTCTCTTCACGACCATCAGCGCGGCGACCAGCGTGACGTTCATCGTCGTGGGGCTCGCCGTCCTCGGGCTCGGGTTCGCGCTCTTCTCGTCCCCGAACATGAACGCCATCATGTGCTCCGTCGAGACGCGGTTCTCCGGCGTCGCCTCCGCGACGCTCGGCACCGCGCGGCTCGTGGGGCAGATGCTCAGCATGGGCATCGCGATGCTCGTGTTCTCGGTCGTCGTGGGGAAGGTCCAGATCGAGCCTTCGCGCTACCCGCAGTTCCTCTCGGCCTCGCGCACCATCTACGCCGTGTTCGCGGCGCTCTCGTTCGCCGGCATCTTCGCGTCGCTGGCGAGGGGGAGGGTCAGAAGCTGATCTGCTGCGGCCGTGCTCGCATGCTGTGGGTCCTCACCAACAACCCAATCATGCAGACTCCCCGTTTCCGAGCATCCCGGCTCAGGGCCAGTCGTGCACTATCCCCTTGACACCTATGGGGGGGGGGCATGCGACCATCGTACCTGCACACTTGGTCACGCCATACCAGATGCCGCCGGAACCACACCGGCCTGTCGCTGGAAGGAGACCGAGATGCTCCCCCGAACGGTCTGCAGACTCGTCAGCCTCGCCTCGAGCTCCAGCATCGGGATTACGTGCATCATCGCAGTCGTCGTGCTGCTCCTTGCTGTGCCGCCGGCATCTGCGGATACGCTGGAGGACGGGTGGGTGTCATTCGATGGAACGATGACGCCGACCCCGCCGAGCGTCGAGGTCATGTTCTCGAGCTCCAGCGAAGTCGTGCTGCGCGTGACAACGCACGGCGTCCTGTGCGAGACGGTGACCGAGGACACGCTCGAGTTCCACAGGCTCAGCGCCCCCGGCTGCTACCACTCCCCTGATGTCGGATACGCCTGCCTTCCGCTGATCGGTCAGCTCATCGCTGTTCCCGAGGGGGCCGAGATCGATGTGAGCGTGGCCGTCCCGGACTCCGCAGATACAATGTACTTCTCGGACGCGGCGGTGTACCCGACGCCCGCCCTTGTTGTGGAGTACACGCCCGAGGGGTGGGAGTACCTCGTGGAGGAGTTCGCGCTCGAGGAGGGCTACTACGACACCGGGTACTACCCGGGCGAGGTGGCGAGCGTGGATGGTGAGGGAAGCCTCCGGGGCCAAGGGGTAGCGCGCGTAACGGTGTACCCCCTGCAGTTCGACGGCTCGACGTCGGAGCTTGTGGCGTATCCGGAGCTTGAGGTGACGGTGTCGTGGTCCGGAGGCAGGGGCGGGCTGGCCGAACCGACCGGGCCGCTGTCGAGGGTTGCCGAGCTCGTGCTCCCGAACTATGAGGGCTGGGACGAGGAGAGAGGCGCCCCGGCCGACACGGGCAGATGGGACGTCTGCACGTCAGTGGCCGGCTGTGACGCCTTCGACACCGACTACCTCATGATCGTCGAGAGCGATCTGATGGGCTCCATCTGGATGCTGGCGGAGCATCGCTCACTGTGGAACGGCTACAACGTAGCGGTCGTCTCCGATGCCACGGTGATGGCGAACGCGAACTCGCAGACCATCTCCGATCTGGTGATCAGGGAGTTCATTCAGGGTCTGTGGGACCTGCAGGGGAGTACGCACTCGGCGGAGCACATGGAGGACGGGAGGCTGGGGTATGTCCTTCTTGTGGGCGATGCCAGGTCCGACGACCAGTACGACCTGCTCCCGGCGCATGAAGCCCCCACGGACACCACGTCGATCACGACCGACCACTGGTACGCGTGCGTGGAAGGCGATGACGAGTATGCCGACCTCATGATCGGCAGACTTGCGGTGGGTGACGCGCCCGAGCTCGTGACTGAAGCGAGCAAGATCAGGTACTACGAGGTGAATGCAAGGTCCACAGATGACTGGCGGCACAAGGCGCTTCTATCGTGTGGGTTCGCATGGAGGGGGCACGAGATAAGCGACGAGTGCGACATCCAAGATGCGGCCTTTGCCGCGACCGTGCATGATGCCTTCGGTACCGCCGCCCCGCCGGGCTACGATATCGATGAGATCCACGCGCATGAGCGGTGGGAACCGGGGTGGATCTGCTGCATCGATCAGCGCGAAGCGACCCGCCTGCTGAACAGGCCCGCGGTGGAGAATCCGGGCTACCACCTTGTCGAACTCTGCGTGCACGGGTACGAGCAGGGGACGCACACATTCAATGAGATTGACGCACAGCTCCTCGACAACGACCACAAGCTGGGGTTCTGGATGGCCTACTCCTGTCTGACAGGTTCGTTCGACTACGTGAAGAGCGGGGTGCCCACCGACTGCCTGGGCGAGCTGCTCCTGCATGGGTCCGGCGAGGACCATGAAGCGAACGGTGCCATCGGGTACTTCGGTTCCACGGAGCTCTCATCCAACACCGCCTGGACATACCTCGGCACATACATGTGGAGAGCGTTCTTCCAGCACAACATGTGCACACCTGGTGAGGCGATAGCGTACGCGAAGCTCTGGAGCGCGACGGGCGCAGGAGGTGCCGGCGATCCCCTGATGTTCAACCTCCTGGGAGATCCCGCCATTGACCTGTTTCTCACAAACGGCGAGGGATACGGGACCAACCCGGACTACGTCGTTCGGAGCACCGAGATGTCCGCGACGCCCGACCTGGTGCCGTGCGGGGACCTGATTCATCTCACGGCGCGGGTGCGCAACACGAGCAACTTCCGGCCGGACAACGACGTTACGGTGCTGCTCCAGATCTGCGATCTGGATGGTTCAGAGTGCATCCTGGTCGACTCGCTCTTCGTCGAGGTGCCGGCGTGGGGCTACAAGGATCTGGAGGCGTTCTGGACGCCCGGTGCGGCGGACATCGGGCATCGCAGTTTCCGTGTGGTCGTCGACCCGGAGGGCGCTCAGCTTGAGCTGCGCGAGGACAACAACGAGGCGATGATCGACGTTGGCGTCCTGCCCAACAGGACCGGGTTCCCGGTGAGTCTGGAGGGCGAAGGCGGGCTTTCGCCAGTGGTGGTCGACGTTGACAACGACGGGGGGCCGGAGATCGTTGCGGCAACACGCGACTCGGGCGAGGTCAGGGTTCTGTCGGCCTCCGGCCTGGCGGACTGGAGGTTCCATCCATCCGATGATCAAGCGCTTCGCGGTCCTGTCGCCTGCGGTGATCTGGACGGGAACGGCACGCTGGAGGTCGTCGTTTGCTATGGCGACAGCGTCTCGGCGCGACGTGGCATTGATGGACAAGCTGCATGGGGTTCACTCCGCCGCTACGTGGAGGGGCTGAACAGCGGGCCGGTTCTTGCCGATGTCTCCGGTGGGGACGGCCGCCTTGAGGTGCTCGCCGGGCGCGCGCACTTCCAGGGCCCGGGTTCCTATGTTGATCAGACGGTGGCTATCAAGGGAGATGGCACACGCATCCTGTGGTACGGCCCCGTCTCCGGCCGCATCGCCTTCCCCCAGTCGCAGCTTGACAGGTCCGGGGCGAGCGGCGATCTCGACGGCGACGGTCTCTGCAATCCAGTACGCACGTACTCCCAGTGTCGTTCCGTAGAGGGTGATGTGTACTTCGCGTCGGCTCTGAGCGCGGGGCACGACACTCTCTGGATCGACTCCACGCAAGACACCACTGGCCCGTACGCACCTCCTTGTGATCCTGTGCTTGCGGATGTGGACCCCGGCTCGCCCGGACTCGAGGCACTCTGGGGTGCTGACTTGCTCAGGTGCCTCTCGCGTGACGGTGGACTGCTTTGGGACTACCCCGTCTCCGGCTACATCGGCGGGATTGCGGCAGGTGATCTCGACGACAACGGCGATCTCGAACTCGTCGTGTCTACGCGCGGAGTGGCGGGGGACCCCGACGACTGCGCTGGTCATCTGTACGTCTTCAGCGCGGCGGGTGCCGCCATCGACTCGGTGGCCCTGGACTACGCCGCCAAGGGTGTGCCCGTCATCGCCGACCTCGACGGTGGTGCTCCTGAGATCCTGGCGACATCGTCGTGCTTCGAGTACCTCCCCAGCGACACGACGCGGTGGGTGTCTCACCTTGATGTGTTCACGCTGACTCAGGGGATTCTTGCGCGGTCCGATGCGCTCTCGCGCCCGCTCTTGTTCTGGGGTGAGCTGACGTCATCGCCGTGCGTGGCGGACGTGGACGGTGACGGGCACGTTGACATCGTGCTTGTGGACGGGGCAGGGAAGGTCCACTGCTTGGAGAACAGCTCTTGGGGTGGAGGGGAGCCTCTGGGCTGGCCCTGCTTCCAGCACGACGAGCGGCACACGGGGGTCTATGAGACCGCAGTCTGCGACACGTACCCCCCGAACACGACCGCGTCGTGGTGGGGCAACTATCTCATGACCGGCGACGTCACGGTCGACGGAAGCTCGTCGCTCGTGGTCCAGCCCGGCACGACCGTGCGGGCCGCCCTCGATGACGACCAGGAGGCCGGGGCCGACTCGGACCTTGTTGAACTCGTCGTCGAGGGCACGCTCCGTGCCGGAGGCGACTCGCTCAGGCACGCGGTGTTCACGTCGGCGGCAGAGTCGCCGCAGCCGGATGACTGGCTCGGCATCCGCCTGAGGCCGGGGTGTACCGGTGTCATTGACGACGCGACGATCTCCTACGCCGAGCAGGCGATCTACGCCCACAAGCCTGACACGCTGAGGCTGACGGACTCAGATCTCCTGGAGAGTGACCTGCGTGGCATCAGGTGCAAGAGCGATAGCCTGACGGGCCAGGTTCTCATCCGCGGAAACACGATCAGCGGGGCCACCATCGGGATCACGCTCTACGACTGCGACGCCGACATCGACAGCAACACGATCTCCGACTGCAGCGGCTACGGCATGGAGATCTGCGGCGACGCGGGGTCGAGCATCCACGACAACCACATCGTCCAGCCCACATACGGGTACCTATCGTTCGGCGGGCTGTGTGCAAAGGGCTCGGCTGCCGATCTGGTCATCGCGCACAACTGGATCGGCGACGCCTCCTACGGGATCCCGAACAGGGCGATCGAGTACGAGAACTCGGACCCGTCGGACACGGCGATGATCAAGGACAACACCATCACGCTGCACCCCAGCGCCACCATGGGCACGGGGATGTACTTCTACCAGTCCAAGCCCCGGGTGCGTGGGAACATGATCACAGGAAAGACGCTGCACACGGCGTTCCTTGTGGCCGGGAGCACCGCGACGAGGCCGTATCTGGGGGATGCCACAGCGGGCGACTGCTGCAGCGACACGACGCTTGCGGGCTGCAACTCCGTGGTCACCGAGGATGATCCTGCGCAGTGGTACGTGTACGTGGCCTCGGGGCCGTCCGATACGCTCAAGGCGGAGTGCAACTACTGGGACCCGCCGCCTGACTCGACGCAGTTCTACGGGAACGTGGACTGGACCCCGTACCTCAGGGGGAGGCGTGGCCTTCCGTCCGGGGGTGGCGAGCCGGATCAGCCTCCCGCGCTAGCCCTGCTTCCCAACACCCCGAACCCCTTCAATCCTGAGACGGTGTTCAGGTTCGGCCTGCCCGAGGCCGGGCGGGCGAGGCTCGAGGTGTACGACCTAGCCGGGCGGCACGTCCGGACCCTTGTGGACGGCCCGGTATCTGCGGGGTGGCAGACGGCGACGTGGGATGGTAGGGGTGACGGAGGCGAGCGGGTGGCCAGCGGGGTGTACTTCTGCCGGCTTGAGGTGGGGGCTCGCGAGTTGTCAAGGAAGGTAGTAGTCTTGAAGTAGGAGGTCGAGGCCATGACTGGCATCCGATCTGCAGGTCGATGGTCATTGCTCGTGGGCGGCCTCCTGGTCCTGGTCGCTGCTGTGCCCGCCGGCGCAGCCAGGATGACGCTCTCTGCCGCTGACGTCGGGTACATCGAGAACGATGAGCCAACGCACGAAGGGCGGCTGCTTGTCAGGTTCGAGATTCCGGAGGAGCTTCGCGCAGGTGCGGTGGAGTTCGCCGTTCTCGAGCTCAGGGCTGGTGTGTCGTCGGATGATGGCGCAAGTCCGGTCGTCCTCGATGCGTTCCTGCTGACGACGGAGTGGGACGGCGCCACAGTGGGCTGGGACGGGACGTGGAGCAACCCAGGCGGCGACTTCGACCGTTCGGAGCACGCGGTGTGGATCGCGGAGCCCGGCGAGGCGTCGGTTGTGCGGTTCGACGTGACAGACATGGTGAGTGGCTGGGCGTCGGGGACGCTCGCGAACCACGGCGTCGTTCTGGCTGTCTCGCCCGGCTGGCCTGGGGACGTCGGGCCTTGCGACTCACAGGGGGTGGAGGCTCAGGCCCCGGCCCTGACGATCCACTACACGCCTCACCGGGAAGGCGATAGGTGAGGCCCTCGGTCTCGCACGGCTTCCTATCGCGGATGCCGCCCGGGATCGCGAAGCGGAGCGGGGGGGGTACGCATGGCACGAACTGCGAAGGCTGTCACGATCATCGCTGCGTTGTTGTTGGTCGCAGCTGGTGGCGCCCCGGCAACGGTGGTCCACTGGACCCCGGCGCATGAGTTCACACCTGACCTGCTGACCCGGGACCTGGCCTGGGGTGATCTCGACAGCGACGGGGATGATGATGTCTCCGCGTTCTCCTTTGGAATGCAGCACTGGAACACCGGGTGTCCAGGGCCTCCGCAATGGCAAGGGGAGGCGATCCCCTACCTGGGACTGCCCTCCTGCGGGGGAATGCAGAGCACCTCGCTGGGTGACGTTGACGCGGACGGGGACCTGGATCTCGTCTGTGCCTGCTGGCTGTGCTGCAGCTTCCGCATGGTCTGGAACGTTGGGACGCCGCAGGAGCACGAGTTCCTGTACGGCGGGGCGATCGCGGGGGACCCGAATGCATACTCCAACGCACGGGCCTGGCTCTGCGACATCGACGCCGACGGGGACCTCGATCTTGTGGCCGTCCAGCCAGGACCAGACGTCGTCCTCTATGAGAACACAGGCACGCCCGAGACTCCGTACTGGGTGTACTCGGGAGTGATCTCGGGAGTGGTCCCCGGTGACAGCGGTGCTCAGCTGGCCGTCGGTGATCTTGATGGGGACGGTGATCTCGATATCGTCGGCGGGACACACTTCTCCCCCCTGCAGTGCTGGGAGAACGTGGGCACGCCGCACGTGTGGAGCTACATGCGCAACGACGCCATGCTGGCCGGCGTTATGGACCCGATGAACGGCGCATTCGGCCTTGCACTCCCCGACGTCGACTGCGACGGGGATCCCGATCTGCTGATTGATGGTTGGACGGAGACATACCTCTATCTCAACGAGTCGATCACCCCGGTCGGACCCACCAGCTGGGGGACGATCAAGGCCCTGTACCGGTAGAATCGACACGCCTCACGTCAAGGGCCGCCTTCCGGTGGGAGGCGGCCCTTGCATGTGTCCGTGCAACAGGAGGAGTGCCGGCCCTTCCTACTTCATCGCGAACTTCCCGTTCCTGTAGATGACCTTCCCGTCCGCGTAGATGAGCCCGCCGTCGCGCATGTCGGTCACGATGTCCCAGTGGATGCCCGACTCGTTCACGCCGCCCGACTCGGGGAGCGACGCGCCGAGCGCCATGTGGATGGTGCCGCCGATCTTCTCGTCGAAGAGCGTGTTGCGCGTGAACCGGTCGATGGCGTAGTTCGTGCCGATGGC
Source organism: Myxococcota bacterium (assembly GCA_041309365.1). GTDB lineage: Bacteria > Myxococcota_A > Polyangia > DRWM01 > DRWM01 > JAFDER01. The sequence goes on along the minus strand of JBFYZU010000205.1, from coordinate 656 downwards.
CAGCTCGCCGATCCTGCGCGCGCCGGCGTCGGTGTCGAGCATCGTCTTCAGGAACTTCTCGCCCTTCGTCGCGCTCGCCTTCACGACCAGCCCCTTCTTGAACGTGAGCTTGACGCCTGCGGCCTCGCGCCCCATGTAGAACGCGGGGAACGAGAACGCGATGGTGCCCTCGGCGGAGTCCTCGATGGGCCCCGTGAAGATCTCGCCGTCGGGCATGTTGGCCTTGCCGTCGCAGTTGATCCACTTCCGCCCGCCGGCCTTGAACGTGAGGTCCGTGTCCTTCGTGACGATGCGGAAGGTCTTCCGCTTGTTCAGGAACCGGGCGATCTTCTCCTGCTTCACGTGGACGGCGTGCCAGGCCGCCGTCGGGTTGGGGAGGTGCACAAGACACGCCTTGAGCACGAAGTCCTCATAGTCATCCAGGGACATCTCGGCGTCCTGGGCAGACGCGTTGCACGGGAACTGCGTCCCGACCCACTTGAGCTCGCCCTTGGCCTCGCGCTCGAGGAAGCGCTTGAAGAGCTTCCTCGTGGCGGCGCTTCTCATGGCCTGCTTCTTCGGGTCCACGCCGGTGAGCGCCTTCGTGTTCTCGTCCGCCCAGATGGAGATGACCTTGTCCACCTTCTCGGTCTCGAACTTCGCGATCGGGCTCACGT
>JBFYZU010000204.1:0-3140 GCA_041309365.1 Myxococcota bacterium | reverse complement strand
CGTGTGCTCTTCCGATCTGAAGGACGATCAAGGCGCACACGGCCTTCATGACGACCACGTATCTCGGCTCGATGGACTGATCGGGCTCGCCGGCATCAGGCCCGGCGGACCTGTCGGTGATGGAGCCGAAGGCGTCGGACATGGGATCGTCTTGCCTGGAAGGGCTCTCGCAGGTCCCTGGAACCAGAGCTCGCGCCATGGCCTGGGCCGCCTCGACGGGCTCCGTCTCCTGTCCGGCGTCGGGGCTCGTGGGCTCCTCCTCCCACTCCTCCTCGGGCCCTGCTTCCATGACCTGCTCCGGCTCTGGCTCGGGTTCGGGCTCGGGCTCCGGCTCCGGCTCCGGTGCGAGCGAGACCGCGGTCTCGTGCTCGATCAACGGTCCCTGACCTCCGTCCGTCCGTATCTCGAGCCTGATCGCCGGCACGGTGGAATCGTCCGGGAGCATCGACACGTCCGTGAGCACGCCCTCTATCACGCCGGGCTCGCCGCCGCGGTCCGTGAAGCTCGCCGACACCTTGCGACCCCGCTCCAGAAACGGCAGGTCCGTCCGGACCACGATCCCGTTCACCAGGGATTCGATGCACACGACCTTGAGGGCGTGCTCCATCTTCTCTATCTTCAGCTTGATGCCGTCGCCACTTTCGGGAGCCGGCGCGGCCTTGACCTGCGGCGGGGGGCCTTCGACCTCGGCCGTGCCCGTGAAGCACACGCCAGCGCCGGCGTCGGGGGCGGACCAGACGACCTCGCCTCCCTGCACGGCAGGATCGAAGCCTTCCCCGAGATCGATGCGAAACAGGATCTTCTCGCCTTGCTCGAGGCCCTGGCATTTGTCGATGCGCATGCCTCCCGTGGACAAATCCACGGTGCGCGCCCTCACGATGCCTTCCTTACCGCCCACGAACACGGCCACGGGCCTCTCGACCTTCATCCGCCCCCTGCCGTTGTCCCTTCTCTCCGTGCCCATCCACTCCATGGGATCCTCCTCTGCTCTGCCCCCGAATATGACAAGGTATTACCTGGTAGTCAAATTTTCGATAAAAGAACATCGAGTCCTATCAAGACCCCACCAATGCTGTGGGCCCTCGACCGCGCCTGTCACGCTTGGGGATGGGTGGTGAAAAGCGACGTCGAAACGCGCTGCACCTGGCTGGGTTCGAAGGGGGTATCGGAAAAGAGGGCCGGCTCTACAGCCAGGAGGTGATGCCGTAGGCGCGCTGCAGGTCCATGAGGTTGATGAGGAACGACTCGTGCTGGCTCAGCTTGTAGGAGCTGTGCGTGATGGCCTGGGCCAGCTCCTCGTCGCAGGGCGCGGTCATGCCGGTCGGGCACGTGCCCGCTTCCTGGTGCGCCTCGAGCGTCTCGACCGCCTGCTGCAGCTCGTTGCCATGCTGCAAGAGCTGGATGGAGATGTCCACCTGCGGCGGGCTATCGAACTCGGGGATGTCGTCCTCGACGGCCACGGCCTGGTAGGTCTTGTTGAGCCTCTCGGAGTAGAACAGCTCGTACTCCTCGTGCTCGATCAGAGAGGTCGTGTCGATGTCGAAGCAATACCCCGAGCCGCGCTCGCAGATGAACAGCTGCTGCTCGAAGGTCGTGTCGTAGAAGATGGGGAACTCGGCCAGAGAGAAGATGGCCGCGTAGTTGCGGACGATCTCGTTGGTCGTGTTCTCGAAAGCCGGTACGCCGTCGTAGTACTCGTCGTAGTACTCGGTCGGGCAAGGGGCGTTGAGGAAGCCGCACACGCCTCCCCAGATGTACGGGTAGTAGAGCACGGCCTCCGACGAGTCGGGATCGTCGACCCAGCGAGGCGCGAACCACGTGGGGTCGTCCTTGATCACGCCGCCGAACACCTTCATCATCTCCCACCCGAACATGTCGTAGAAGTTGATGGTGAAGCGCTCGTCGTACGAGTACATCAGGTTCCAGTTGCGGATGGCCATGGCCATGAGCGCGTAGATCTTGTCCCAGTGCAGGCCCATGCGCTCGAGCTCCATGATGCCCATGGGGCCGTCCTGCCAGGCCGACCACATGTGCTTGCCCACGCCGAGCGGCACGTCGAGATCGCCCTCGCCCAGCTCGCCCGAGACCTTGTAGTAGTTGCCGCTGACCGGGTCCATGTCGTAGGAGCCCACGTCGGGCGTGCCCACGATGCGGGCCAAGAAGTTCAGGACGTCGAGGCTGGCCAGGTACTGGTCGTAGGCGTAAAGCGGGCCCTTGAGATCGGCGTAGCCGGGCTCGTAGATGTAGCGGTACAGCCAGTGCTGGTAGATCTTGACCATGGGGACCATCATGTTCCAGTAGGAGGCGCCGCCGTAGATCCTGCGGTTGCGGCGGAACCACGAGAACGGATAGATCTTCTCGTAGAAGTCCGCCCAGTTGGCGATGACCTCGCGGAAGCTGCCGCCGCGGTCCCACCTGTTGCACCATGAGATGTCGCTCGTGCGGTTGTCGGTGCAGTACATGTACTTGATCGGGAAGTAGGGCGAATCCGCGCCCCACTCGCGCGAGACCTTGTTGTACATGTCGTCGTCGAAGTTGGAGCAGATGCGGGGCAGGATGTCGGGATCCGCGCCCACGGGCAGCCTCTGGTTGACGTTGCAGGTCTGCGTCACGCCCATGGTCTGCTGCATCGGGTCGAGTCCCGGCTTTCCGGCGGACATGGGGCAGTCCGAGTCGGTCTCGCAGACCTCTCCGCCCTGGTAGAATGTCCAGTAGACCCTGCCCAGTCCGCGCGGATCCTGCTCCTCCCACTTGGGCGAGCCTCCCTCCACGATCCGCGGGTCGCCGTCGTAGGCCTCGGCCCTTCCGGCGTAGGCGAAGGTCACGTACGCGGCGTCGTAGGTGCCGATGCCGTTTCTCGGATCGTAGTCGTAGAGGAAGTCCAGCGAGTAGTCCATGATGGACGTCGACTGGCACTTGTTGATGCCGGCGTTGTCGCGCGCCTCGTCGACGAGCTTGACGTCCCGGCTCCACCTGAGGGTGTCGTCGAACGAGAGGGAGCCGAAGGTCCCTGCCGGGTTGGGATCGAAGGCGTCCGGCGCCGGCCACGGGTGATCCTCGGCGATGTCCCAGTAGCACTCCTTGTAGTTCTTGTAGTCGATGGAGCCGCCGAAGTTGTGCTCCATGCCGATGGAGTGGCC
>JBFYZU010000203.1:0-11225 GCA_041309365.1 Myxococcota bacterium | reverse complement strand
CCGTGCAGTCGCCGTCCGAGGAGAGCACCTCTACCGTGGACCCGTATCCATCGTGATCGGCGTCCACGAAGCAGGTCACCGTGTCGTGGCCGTTGCAGTCCTGGTCGATCCCGTCGTCCGGCAGGTCCGGGGCACCGGGATGCACCGCGGCGCTTCCGTCGTTGCAGTCCGTTCCCACGCTGCTCTCGCCCACGTCCGTGCAGTCGCCGTCCGAGGAGAGCACCTCTACCGTGGACCCGTATCCATCGTGGTCGGCGTCCACGTGGCAGGTCACCGTGTCGGTGCCGCTGCAGTCCTGATCGATCCCGTCGTCCGGCGTCTCCGGGGCGCCGGGGTAGGCATCCTCGTCGGCGTCGTCGCAGTCTCCCGTCAGATCCGCCTCTCCGGCGTCCGTGCAGTCGCCGTCCGCGGCCAGAAGGGACGTCGTGCCGTATCCGTCGTCGTCGAGGTCCGTGTAGCAGGTCACCGTGTCGTGGCCGTTGCAGTCCTGGTCGATCCCGTCGTCCGGCGTCTCCGGGGCGCCGGGGTAGGCATCCTCGTCGGCGTCGTCGCAGTCGTCGCCGCCGCAGGACACCGGCGCGTGGCCGTCGTCGTCCAGGTCGGAGTCCACGTCGGTCGTGTCGCCGTCGCAATCGTTGTCCACGGTTCCGTCGCAACCCTCAGATGCTCCCGGGTAGACGTCGCCAGCCTCGTCGTCGCAGTCGGTGGAGAGTTCCGACTCTCCCGCGTCGGTGCAGTCGTCGTCCACGGAAGCCACGGTGTCCGTCGTGCCGAACCCGTCCAGATCGAGATCCTCGTAGCAGGTCACCGAGTCGGTGCCGCTGCAGTCCTGGTCGATGCCGTCGTCCAGGATCTCGGTCTCACCCGGGTTGATGCCGGTCTCGTCGTCGTCGCAGTCGCCCGTCAGGGCCGACTCGCCCGTGTCCGTGCAGTCGCCGTCCGCCTCCAGCACCTCGACGTCCGAGCCGTACCCATCCGCGTCCAGGTCCTCGTAGCAGGTCACCGAGTCGGTGCCGCTGCAGTCCTGGTCGATCCCGTCGTCCGGTATCTCGGTGGCACCCGTGTAGATGGAATCGACCTCGTCGTTGCAATCGTCCCCGCCGCAGTCCACGTCCAGATGGCCGTCGAAGTCGTCGTCCGCGTCCAGGGCATCGAGCAAGGAACCGTCGCAGTCCGAGTCCACCAAATCGCACTGCTCGGCTGCCTCCGGGTGCATCTCGTCGTCGTCGTCGTCGCAGTCCGTGTTCACGTCCGACTCACCTGCGTCATCGCAGTCGTCGTCCACGGAGATCAGGATTTCCGTCGTGCCGTACCCGTCCAGATCGAGATCCTCGTAGCAGGTCACCGAGTCGGTGCCGCTGCAGTCCTGGTCGATCCCGTCGCCCACGACCTCCGTGGCGCCGGGGTTGATGCTCACATCGCCGTCGTTGCAGTCCGTGCCGTCGCAGGTCTCGCCCGTGGACAGGCTCGCGGCGCCGTACCCGTCCGAGTCCGCGTCCACGGTTTCGTGAGTGCATACGTCGGCCTCCTCGTCGCACAGGTCCACCGTGCACAGATCCGAGTCGGAGCAATCCACGGCAACGGGCGGCTCGCAGTACCCCTCGTCGCTGCAGGTCTCGGCCCCGTCGCAGTACACCCCGTTGTCGCAGTCGCCATCGTAGCTGCAGATGGCAGGCCCGTCTTCCTCGACCATGTCCTCTTCGACCACGTCATCCCCGGTCACGTCGGTGGCGTCCGTGTCCACGTCGACACCGTCGTCGCCATCCTCACCGTCCACCTCGACGTCGGGCACTTCGACTGTCGTGTCGATGGATATGTCCTCATCCACCGTGTCGACGGTGGTATCGGGCGTCCCGTACCCCTTGCTGTCCGTACACCCCGCGCCCGGCGCGACCAGAAGGATGAACATGGCAAGACCCGTGATGCACCTGTGGAGATTCATGACCCACTCCTCTCGAAAGAAACCTCTGATTCTGATGCCTTGAGAACGGAAATAGCCTAGTGCGGATATTCCGAACAAGCAACCCCGACCGCCTCATCGTGCGAGAATCGGGCTTGTCACGTACTCAGGATGCAGGGGTCTGTGCAGGAGCGGGTGGCCCGTGCTTTCGCCGGCGGCGACGCCTGCGACGGCGCTTCTTGCCGGTCCCGTCCGGGATGCCCGCGGGGGGTGAAGCCTCGCCCGCGCTCGTCACGGCCGGACCGGGCTGGGGCTGTGTCACGGTCGTGGCCGTGGCCGTGGCCTGAGCCTGCGCTCCCCGGTGCTTGCCGCGACGGCGACGGCGCTTCTTCTTGCCGGGGCCGGGTCCGGCCTCCCTGCGGTCGGGTTTCCTGGCCCGCGTCACGCTGAGCCTGATCGTGCGGGGGCGCGGGTCGCAGCGGTCGCACGTGCCGCACTCCGGTGGATCCTGTTCGCCGAAGTAGGAGCGCAGAAAGACGCTCCTGCACATCTCGGACTCGGCGTACATGGCGACCATCTTGAGCCGCCGCTCGTCCTGCATCCTGAGCACGCGGTAGCGCTCGATGAGATCGCCCGCCGACTGCCCGAAGCTCTCCTCGTCCACCAGGGAACGAAACTCGGCAGTTGCGAGCCGCTCCACCACTCCCATCTCCTCGAGCGCGGCGATCGCGGCGTGCGCCGTGACCTGCTGGACCTGGGCAGACAGGGCAAGGTCCTTGACGTTGACCGGCCGGCCGTCGCGCACCCAGGCCGAGAAGGCCGCAAAGACCTGCGCGAACTGCCTGGGCGAGGGACGGTCCCGGGTCAATAGATGCTCCTGGATCTTGAGATCCTGCGGGTCGTAGAGGAGCACGCAGCGAGCGGGAAACCCGTCCCGGCCTGCACGTCCGGCCTCCTGGACGTACTGTTCCAGGCTCCCGGGCACCTGGTAGTGGGCGATGTAGCGGATGTTGGGCTTGTCGATGCCCATGCCGAAGGCGCTCGTGGCCACCATGACCCGACGCCTGCGGGACTTCATGAAGCTCTTCTGGTTCAGCGAGCGGTCCGCGGTGCGCATCTTGCCGTGGTAATGGGTGGCGGGGATCTTCGCCTTCACGAGTGCGGCCCAGATCTGGTCCACGGCCACGGTGGTCGCGCAGTAGACGATGCCCGGGCGGGTGAGGTGCCGGATGATGTGCCCTGCCATGTCCAGCTTGGTGTCGCCCGGCACGTGCTCCACCTCGAGCCTGAGGTTCGGCCTGTGAGGAGGAGCCGTGACCATGGCCGGCGTGCGCAGCCTGAGGGAGCGCAGGATGTCCTCGCGTACCCTCGGGGTGGCCGTGGCGGTGAGGGCCAGGACCGGGGGGCTGCCCATGGACTCGCGCGCCGCCCCCAGCCTGAGATAGGAAGGCCTGAAGTCGTGACCCCACTCGGAGATGCAGTGGGCCTCGTCCACGACGAGCATGGACACGCCGGAGCGCTCCAGCGCCTCGCCCAGATCCTTCGACTCGAGCGTTTCGGGAGTGGTGAGAACCACCATGGACCCGCCCGCGCGGATGGTGGCCATGGCCGCGCGCCGCTCGGTCACGCGCAGGGTCGAGTCGACGCGCACCACGGGCGCTCCCACCATCCTGAGCGCCCGCTCCTGATCCTGCATGAGCGCGATGAGAGGCGAGATGGTGACCGTGGGCCTAAGCTTCATCATGGCCGGGACCTGGTAGCACAGGCTCTTGCCGGCGCCCGTGGGAAGCACGGCCAGGGTGTCGGTGCCGTCGAGCACGTGACCGAGGATGACCACCTGCTCGGGAAACAGGTCGGACACCCCGAACCTGTCGCGGGCCAGTGCACGTGCCACTTCTACGGAGGCTCGACTCATGTCCCTCCAGATCACCTGCCCTGCGTACTCCCGGCGCCGGGGTCGCTCCTCAGCCCTGCGGCTTCACCACGGCGGGTGTGTCGTCGCGGACCTTCAGTGGCAGCCAGAGCAGGTACAGGTAGTCCTTGTGCTCGGTGGTCTTCCAGCCGACCATCCCGAGCAGGATCTTCCAGTAGCTCGACTTCGCCTGCTCGTCCTTACCGAAGCCGAACAGTGGAAACAGGGCGAAGCGGTAGGCCTTGCGGCCGGCGTCCGCCTTCCAGTGGTAGGCGTTGAGGACCACGGTGTGGTCGCCGTCGCCCTCGGGACGCTCGAAGCGCCAGAACAGGGGGAACAACGACATTCCCCTGGTGCCCTTGCCGAGGTTCTGGAAGTCCCACCACAGCGGGAAAGCGATCTGGGCGATCTTGCCCGGGCTCGCGAAACGCCACCACACGGGGAACACCACCTGGTGCGTCTTGGGCTCCCCGCCGTTGAAGTAGGCGAGCGGGTGGACGTTGAACTGCCACTTCTCTCCGTCGCGGGAGTACTGGATCGTGGGGAACACCCAGGTCGTGTGCTTCTCGCGATACAGGTCCTTGTCGTGGGCGAACAGAGGGAGCACCACGGTCGTGCGATGCTCCTCGAAGCGGTAAAAGTCCCATACCAGGCCCAGCACCGACACGTTGCGGTGGATGGGTCCGCTGGAGAAGTACCCCACCGGCAGGATGAAGTTGCTCCGCTTGAACACGTTGTCCGATCGCCAGTTGAACCAGAAAGGGGCGAACGTCTGGAACGTGAAGTCGCCCTTGCGGTAGCGGTGGTAGTTGAGGACCCCCCCGCCGTGGATGTCCTTCTCGGGGCTCTTCCAGTACCAGCCCAGGGGGGAGACCACGCGGGTGCCGCCGCCCTTGGAGTCCCAGTGCAGGATGGGGATGACGTTGAAGCTCGCCCCGCTCTTGCCTCCGCTGGCGAACACGAGCGGGAAGACGAGCATCTGCCAGTCGGTACCGCGGCGGCCGAACCACACCGGCCCGACCACCGTGTCGGTCCTGTCCGCAGTGTAGTTCTCGAAATGCCACGCCACGGGGAAGACGACGAGGTAGCCCTTCTTGTCGTTCCAGCCGTTCATGAAGAGCGGGGGCAGCCCCATGTCCACGTCCGACCCCTTGCGGTGGTAGAAAAAGAGCGTGGACATGAAGAACTTGCGGTTCTCCTTGGCGAAGTGGAAGAACACGGGAGGCACCACGGTGTAGTCGAGCTTCGGCGTGCGCTGCACGAACACGAGAGGCGCGAGACCGGCACGTACGGCCCCGTCGCTCCATTTTTCCAGGTAGAACGGCGGCACGCTCAGGGAGAGCTTGTCAGGCCTGTCGAACAGCCATACGAACGGGAATATCACGTCGCCCTTGCGCTCTGCGTTCTGCCCGCCACGGTAGCGCCAGTAGAACGGCGCCACGCCCAGGAAGCTGTAGGGGTTCTTTCCCTTGCCCACCTGGTGGAACAGGATCGGGAAGAAGATGTTGCGGTCGACCTCGGGCCCCCGCTCGATGACGAGCGGCCCGATGGGGAGCAGAAGCTCGTGGCTGGATGGCCCGGGCGCCTCCACATCCTCCGGGGCCGCTCCTTGCCCGGGGTCGTGGTCCGTGAGATCCCCGGCGGCCAGCGCCTCGCGCGAGACGAGCGCCAGGATGCAGGCGACGAGGAAAGCACGGCAGGTCACGCCCCGCCTCCGTCCAGCACGCGATCCAGCACGTCGCCGAGACCGACCTCGGCCTGCTCTCCGCTGGCCATGTTCTTCAAGGAAACGCGGCCCTCGAGGAGCTCGCGCTCTCCGAGGATCGCCACGTGGCTGGCCCCGAGCTTGTTGGCGCGTTTCATCTGCGACTTGAAGCTGCCTCCCCGCGGGTCCAGATCGGTGCGGATCCCTCGTGCCCTGGCCTTGCGCATGAGCTTCACGGCCTGCCCCGTGGCTTGCTCGGAAGGCACGAGGACGAACAGATCCAGCCCGGGAGGCGAGGGCTCCGGGAGACAGGCCACGAGCCTGTCCAGACCGATGGCGAACCCGGCGGCCGGTGTCTCTGGACCGCCCAGCCTGGACACGAGATCGTCGTAGCGGCCGCCGCCCACCACCACCACGGGCCCGTCGGCTGTCCGGACCTCGACCTCGAACACGATTCCCGTGTAGTAGTCCAGGCCCCGCACCAGGCGCGCCTCCTCGCGGCTGGCCACGCCGGCGCCGTCGATGAGGTCCCGGTAGCGCCCCAGCATCGCGAGGTCTTGCCCGGAGAGGCAGCCGCGCATGGCGGGAGCGTCTGCCTTGAGCACGACGCAGGTCTCTACCTTGCAGTCCAGCAACCTGAGGGGGTTCGTCGAGAGCCTGCGCCGACAGTCGGCGCACAGCCTGTCAGAGAGGGCCGAGTAGTACGAGACGAGCCTCTCGCGGAAAACGGCGCGCGTGTCGCCGCTGCCGAGGTGGTTGTAGAGCACGGTGCTCTCCGGGAGCCCCACACGTGCGAACAGATCGGCGAGCATGATCACGAGCTCGGCGTCCACCAGGGGCGGCGGTGCGCCGAGCACCTCGGCGCCGGCCTGGTAGAACTGCCGGTAGCGGCCCTTCTGGGGCCGTTCCCTGCGGAACATGGGCCCGAGGTAGTACCACCGCGTCACCGGCTCCTGGGCGCCCACGCTGTTCTGCACGTAGGCGCGCACGGCGCCTGCCGTGCCCTCGGGCCTCAGGGTGAGCTCATCCCCTCCGGCGTCGGTGAAGCTGTACATCTCCTTGCCCACGATGTCCGTCTCGTCGCCGATGCTGCGCGAGAACAGCCTCGTGGCCTCCAGGAGGGGCACCCGCACCTCCGAAAAACCGTACAGCCCCGCCACTTCCCGGAAGGCGGACTCCACACGATAGAAGCGGTGAGCCTCTGCGGGCAATATGTCGTGCATGCCCCGGACTCTCTGGAAGGTGGGCTCGCCCATGAGAATTGAACCTATCTATTCTTTATCGAGCACCGGGTCAAGCAGGGGGGATCGCGTCATCGACCGCAGGGCGCCCGGTTGCTCCCGTGAGGCAAGTGCTGTATCAAGTGGCCACGAGGAGGGGACCATGAGACATCTCGCCACGATCATCTCGACGACCATCTCTCTTCACCTGGCGGCCTGCGGCCCCAGGCCCGAGGCCGAGGAGCCCACGGGCCACGAGACAGGAACCGACGATGAAAAGGCCACTGGAAAGGTCATTACTGTGGAGTTTCGAGGAGTGGCCTACGGCGTGGAGGCGAAGCCCGTGGCCATGGACGGAGGCCACGGTGTGAAGGTGACCGTCACTCCCACCATCCTCGACGGCGCCGATCACGCCTTCGTGCACGACATCGTGACGGAGACGGGCGCGGCCACATCGCTGAGGTTCGACGCAGAGCGCGAGGGAAACGACCTGTCGGAGTCCAGCTACACGGCAGGCATGCATCTCGAGGTTTGCACCCCCGGCGATACGACGACCTTCGAGCGGACCTACCCGGACGCGGGCGGCGAGCCTGTCGCCGCCGGCGAGACCGTGGCTCTCACCGTGGGCATCCTGGGAACCGAGGACGCGGGAGGGGGTCAGCGCTACGCCCCGGACCTGGCGCGCGTCACCATGACCGTGGGCGAGGGCGAACAGGTGATCGAGGTCGAGCCCCTCGACCCGGCGGCTCACATGCCCGTGGACTTCATCTCGTGGGAGATCGGCAGCCACAAGCTGGTGATCAAGCCGTTCTACCCGCTCAAGCAGAACGGCAAGGCTGCGAGTGGCGAGTCCGTGGCCGTGTACGAGGTAGGCAGCATCGTGGTGAGGATCAAGGGATCCGAGCTCGTGGTGAACGACCTGTACTACGGCAAGATCGAGAGCCAGCAAGGCATCCTCGTGGATCACGGCAAGGTGACGGTGGGGGGCGAAGACATCACGGGCGAGCCCATCGAGAAAAAGGACCTCGTCACGTACCATGCGGTCGAGGAGTCCAAGCACGAGCTGGCCGGATACGAGATCCTGGTCAGCCCCGGCGCCTCCAAGTTCGGCACCTTCTCGGTGGGTGACACTCACCGCATCGTGCTCGACGGACGCGAGGTGGTCATCGACGAGGGCGTCCTTTCCGTGGACGGCGTCTGTTACGGCGAGGTCAAGCCCAAGTCGAAGATCAAGATCTTCTTCGACGAGATCAGCGTGGGGAAAAAGAAGCTCGTGCCAGTACCCGGGAACGACGACGCGCCGACCCCGTGACATCGAGGCCAGCGCTCAGCCATCTATCCCGTACCGCTTGATCTTGTAGAGCAGGGCGCGGCGGCTCATGCCGAGGGATCCGGCGGCGCGCGTGCGGTTGCCTCCGGTCGCTGCCAGGGTCCTCTCGATGAGCTCGCGCTCCATCTCGTGGACGGACGCTCCCGCCCGCGGCGAGAACGGCTGCGGATCGCGCCCCGAAAGGGAGGCCCGCCCGATGTCGGGCGGCAGATGCTCGGGCCGGATCACCCCGCCCCGTGCCATGATGGACGCCCTCTCCAGTGCGTTGGCCAGCTCGCGCACGTTGCCGGGCCACAGGTGGGCGCAGATGAGCTCCTCTGTCCCGATCGCCAGCCTGCGGGGCCTGTCGGCCGGCATCTTGCGCAGCATGTGGCGGGCCAGCAAAAGGATGTCGGCAGGGCGGTGACGCAGCGGAGGCAGGATCACCTCGAAAACATTGAGCCTGAAGTAGAGGTCCTCTCGGAACGCTCCCGACGAGATGGCGTCCGCGATGCGTCTGTTGGTGCTGGCGACGATACGCACGTCCACCCGCCTGGTGCGGGTCTGTCCCACGGGCTCGAACTCCTTCTCCTGCAGCACGCGCAGAAGCTTGGCCTGCAGTGCCGGGTCCATCTCGGCGATCTCGTCCAGAAGCAGCGTCCCACCGGCCGCGGCCGCGAACCGTCCCTCCCGCGCCAGGGCGCCGGTGAAGGCCCCGGGCTCGCACCCGAACATCTCCGACTCCAGGAGCCCCGCCGGTATGGCGGCGCAGTTGACCTTGACCAGGGGGCCAGAGCTCCGGGCGCTGCGCTCGTGCACGAACGAGGCCGCGAGCTCCTTGCCGGTCCCGCTCTCACCCGAGATCAGCACGGGCACGTCGCTCCGGGCAGCCGCGTCGAGCAGCTCCAGCGCGGCACGCATCGGCCCATCGGCCGGCGTGATCCCGCCGAAGGGGATGGCCGGCCGCTCCGGCGAGGGCGCCTCTCGCCCGTCAGGCAATAGCACCGCGCGCAGGATGCGGCGGATCTCCTCGAGATCGATCGGCTTCTCCAGGAAGTCCAGAGCGCCGGCCTTCATGGCACCGACAGCCGCCTGCACGTCACCGAAGGCCGTGACCATCACCACGGGCACGTCGATGCCCGACGCCCTCACGGCCTGCAGGGTCTCGATACCGCTCATCCTGCGGGCGCCCATCCTCAGATCGAGGAACACCAGATCCGGCACGCGGGCCGCCACGATCTCCAGGGCCCGCTCGCCGCTGTCGGCCGTGTCCACGTCGAAGCCGGCCGCCCGGACCGTGGCCTCGAGCATCCGCCTGAAGGCCTCCTCGTCGTCGACGATGAGCACGCGGGTCATCCGCCGGTCCTGCGCTCGTGACCGAACACGAGCCTGGCCACGGCGCCGCCGCCGGGAGCGTTGTCCAGGGTGAGCACGGCGCCGTGATCCTCGGCGATGCGGCGCGAGATGGCAAGGCCCAGGCCGCTCCCGCGCTCCCTGGTGGTGAAGTACGGCTCGAACATGTGGGGCAGATCGTCGGGCCGGATCCCGCTTCCCCGATCGCGGATGATCATGCTGACGCCGGCGGTCCCTTCGGACACGGACACCGTGATCCGACCGCCGGCCGCGCTTGCCTGGATGGAGTTCAAGAGCAGGTTGAGCACCAGTTCCTCGAGCTGGTGCTCGTCCCCCTCGACGATCGGTCTTCCACCCGCGCCGTCCACGTCGATGACGATCCCCGCTTCCCCGGCGTCCGGCTCCAGCATGAAGGCCGCATGGCGCACCAGGGCCGCGAGATCCACGTCCTTCACGTCGAGCTTTCGCTTGCGAGCGAAGCCGAGAAACTCGGTGAGCCTCTCGGAGACCCTGTCCATCTCGGCCATCATCAGGGCGGACCGCTCCCGGCTCTCGTCGTCATCCGTCTGCTCGTGCATCAGCTGCGCAAAGCCGCGGATGGAGGCGAGGGGGTTCCTGATCTCGTGGGCCAGACCAGCGGCGAGAAGGCCGAGCGACTCCAGCGAGCGCCGCCTCTGCTGCTCCAGGGCCACGTCCCTGGTGAGCTGCTCGCGGGCACGAGTCGAGCGCATGAGCAAGAAGGCCACGACCACGAGACCGGCGAAAAGCACGATGGCCAGCGCTGCCTGTGCCACGATGGTGGCCGTGACCCTCGATGTGCTCGTGGCGTCCATCACGAGCACGAGCCCAAAGGACCCGGGCGGAATGCCCCAGGGCGTGTCCGCGCCGCACGTGCAGGCGCCGGCACCGCACTGGCAGCTGCCGGGTGCCATGCAGCCGGAAGGGACATCGAAGTGCAGGACGAGAACGAGTGTCCCTTGCTCCGTTGTCACGGCCTGGCCCGGTGCAATGTTGTCCAGGTCGGGCAGCGGGTCGCCGCGCACCACGAGCGCCTTGCCCGAAGGATCCACGATGCCGACTCCGAGCACCTCGGGGTCGCTGGAAACCTCGTCGAGGATCCCGTAGACGCGGCCCTCCTGGTCCGGGCCGTGGCGAATCACTCCCTTGATGGATCGCACCACGGTGCGGCCCAGGGTCGTGGCCCTGTCGTGGGCGCTTTGCTCCACGCTGTCGAGGGCGCCCTTGGCCATGACCATGAACGCGGCGGCCAGACCCAGCGCGAGGGTCACCAGCAATCCGATGAAGAGCCCGCTTCTGGCCTTGGTACCTCCCATCCCACGATCCTGTTAGTGCCGCGTTCGAAAAATGCCAGGTGCTTTGCTAGTGCTTGCCGCAGCCGCAGGCACCGTCGCTCTTGCCGCAGCCGCACTTCTCGCCGCAGGTGCAACTGGCCCCATCCTTGCCGCACCCGCAGGCACCGTCGCTCTTGCCGCTGCCGCACTTCTCGCCGCAGGTGCAACTGGCCCCATCCTTGCCGCACCCGCACTTCGATCCGTCAGGGTTGCTCGGGGAGCTGGCCGTGACCTCGTTGCCGTTCGAAAGGCCTGCCTGGTTCTCGAGCATCAGCGCCTTGGATCCTTTGTCCTGGTCGGCCGATGGCGTGCAGCTCGCCGCAAGGGCGATGGCCGTCACGATGGTCGATATCGCGAATGTTCTCATGGGTCGTCCTCCTCGGCTGCCGACTGGCAGCCCATCCGAACCTGACGCTTCCACCTGCATTCCCCGTGCCAGAAACGGAAAATGCAGGCGGATGGCCAGGTTGGGAG
>JBFYZU010000202.1:0-16153 GCA_041309365.1 Myxococcota bacterium | reverse complement strand
TGATCATCGGGTGGGGAATCGTCCGCTGCCCCCTGAGCCGGATCGATCCCGGAGGACGGGGAGTCTCGAACAGGTAGGCATACGGGCACCTGTGGCCCATCATGCACGAGTCGCAGGCCTGATCCTTTAACACGCACGTGACACGCCTGAGGGACAGCCCGAGGGCACCCCTGAGGCTGGATCCCAGAAACGCCGGCAACCTGCCCTGGCAAGTGGCGCGGAAAACGACCTCGAGACGCAAGATGGTGATGCGTCCCAGCAGGCCCTCGAGAGTCCCCGTGTCATTCATGGTTCCCTCCAGCATCGACACGCAACATTGTAGACCACCGACGACAATTGTTGGAGAGGGACCGGGGTGGACGGGACCCGGGGCGGGCGTCTATCATGCACCCGTCACAGGAGGAGCGTCATGAAGGCAAGCAACGTCGTCGTGTCGATCGTCGCGGCCGGGGTGCTGGCGACAGGGGGATGCAGCAGGCTCGAGCCGCTCAAGGAGAAGATCCCGTTTCTTGGCGGCGAGAAAGAGCAGAACGTGATCGCCGACGTGGAGAAGGACGAGCCCAGAGAGGCGGACGAGGCCGCGAACGAGAAGACCGGGGCCGAGGACGCGGCGCCAGGGGATGCAGCCGAGGCCGAGACCGCCGAGAAGCCCGCGGCAGGAGAAGAGGCGCCCGCGAAGACCGACGAGAAGACCGTCGCGAAGACAGCGCAGGAGCCGCCCATTGCCGCCAAGCCCGCGGGCAACGCAACGGTCAAGACGGACATCCCGGCGAGCGTCAAGTCCAAGACCAAGGTGGACAAGATCATGGTGGTGGCCCACCCCGAGGACATGAAGAAGTACGGGCCGCAGGCCAAGAAGCTCACGCCGGGCATCAAGGAGTGCCACCGCTCGGCGCTCGTGGACGCCCCCAAGACCCAGGGCAAGATCAAGCTCGTCGTCACGGTCGCGCCGGACGGCACGGTCAAGGGCGTGAGCATCGAGAAGAACCAGACCGGCAGCGACGATCTGGCAGCGTGCGCGGCCAAGGTGTTCGAGGACCACGCGTGGCCCAAGCGCAAGGACGGCGAGGACCGCGTCCTGTCCATACCCATCCTCTTCAAGATTCCCTGAAGCGGGAAGGAGCAGGCGATGAGCGGGATCGAGAGCAACGTCTTTTTCGTCAGGGCCAAGGCCATCCTCAAGAGCTGCCCGGAGTGCGGGAACCCCGTGGCGCTCTCGGACATCGCCGAGACGGTGGAGTGCTCAAGCTGCGGGTCGAGCTTCGGCGTGGAGGGCAAGATGTGGGAGGAGGCCCTCGGTCTGCTCCACAACCCGACCCTGCTGGTGAGCGCGACCGAGAAGGCCAGCCAGGGAAAGACCGTGCCTCCTTCCCACAGGACCGTGAAGGGCACCAGGTTTTCCCTGGAGATCGACCACGAGTGCACGGCCCCGCAGTGCACGGCCTGCGGCAAACCCATCGAGCTGCCGGCGAGCGCGCCCGGAGGGCAGCTTTTCGAGGTCAGGTGCGCGTCCTGCGGCAGCAGGAACGTGTACTCGCCTCCCGCGCCGTGGCTCGCCGCGGTCTCGCCCTCGCTCACCCACGTTGGCAGGGCCCAGGCAGAGGCAGCGGCCTCGGCAGGCGCGGCGCCGGTCGTCATGACATGCCCCAACTGCCGCGCGAACCTCACTCTCACGCCGGACAGCAAGAGGCTCACCAGGTGCGAGTACTGCGGCGCGTCCGTGCACCTTCCCGAGGAGATATGGAAGGAGTTCCACCCGGCCAGGAAGGCGTCGGCCTTGATCCTGAGGATCGTGCCCGGGCCCGAGGCCTTCAGGTCCGCTGCCAAGGCAGGCTGCGTCATCGGCGTGCTCGGGGTCGGGTGGAGCGCCATCGGGGCAGGCATGGGCTACGGCGGCCTGTCCATGATCCTGAGCCAGAGGCAGTCCGAGGGCTGGGTGGGCGGCATCATCATGATGTGCGTGGGGACACTCCTGTTCGTCATCCCCGGTGCGCTGATGGTGTTTTCCACCCTCGACGACTACGTGAAGTTCAGGAAGCTCGCTGCCCGGTTCGAGAAGGCTTGAAAGCGAGCGATTCCCTACACGCAGCGACCGGACGGCCTTGACTGGGTGGCGATGGCGTGCAAGGTGGGGGCATGGCGCACGCCCTGGGAATCGACGTGGGGTCGGCCGGAGTCAAGGCGGCGCTCCTCGCGCCCGACGGCCGCATCCTGGGGCTGTGGCACGAGCCCGTGACGGCCAGCCCGGCCGCAGCTCTGCGCATCGTGCTCACCGGGGTCCGGGAGATGGCGGGCGAGAAGCCCCTGGCCGTGGGCGTCACGGGCCACGGCGCGGACATCGTGACCGGAGCCGTGCACCGCGAGTCGGAGGTGGTGGCCCTGGCGATGGCCGCGCCCGTGTTGTTTTGCGGTGCGCGCACGGTCATCGAGGTGGGCGGCCAGAGCGCCAGGTTCGTGGTGGTGGATCCTGCAACGGGCGATCTCGTCGACCACGGCCTGAACCAGCAGTGCGCCGCAGGGTCGGGGTCGTTCTTCGAGGAGCAGGCCGCGAGGCTGGGCCTGAGCGTGGAGGGGCTCTCGGCCGTGGCCGCGAGCGCGACGCGCGGCGCCACCGTGGCGGGCCGCTGCAGCGTGTTCGCCAAGTCGGACATGATCCACTTGCAGCAGAAGGGCACGCCGGTCGACGAGATCGCCTACGGCCTGTGCCTCGCCATGGCGCGAAACTTCGTGGCCACGGTGGTGCGCGGCCGGGAGACGCCCGGGCCGGTGGCCATCGCGGGAGGCGCGGCGCGAAACCCGGGCCTGGTCAGGGCGTTCGCGCAGGTGCTGGAGCTCGATCCCGGATCGGTGATCACGCCCAGATGCCCCGGCGCCGAGGGGGCCGTGGGGGTGGCGCGAAGCGCCCTTGCGCGCGAGGACCTCGGGACCACGACGGCGGGCCAGGTGAAAGGCGCGATCGCGGCCGTGGACGCCACAGGGCGGACGACCACGCTGGGGCCGCTCGAGGTGGCCGATGACGAGGCGGGCGCCCTGGCGCCGGTGCCCGGGACCGGCACGGTCGAGGCCTGGCTGGGCGTGGACGTGGGCTCGGTGAGCACGAACCTCGTCCTCCTGGACGAGGACGGGAGGATCGTCGAGGGGATCTACCTGCGCACCAGGGGCAGGCCCGTCGAGGCGGTGGGCGAGGGCCTCGACCTCATCGCCGGCAGGTTCGGCGACAGGCTTCGCGTGCTGGGCGTCGGCGTGACGGGGAGCGGCCGTCACCTGGCGTCGCACCTTCTGGGAGCGGACCTGGTGCGAAACGAGATCACGTGCCAGCTTCGCGGGGCCATCGAGGCAGCGCCCGACGTGGACACCATCCTCGAGATCGGCGGGCAGGACTCCAAGTACATCCACGTGAGAGACGGGCACATCGACGACTTCGTGATGAACAAGATCTGCGCCGCGGGCACGGGGTCGTTTCTCGAGGAGCAGGCCGAGCACCTGGGCGTGGCCATCGTGGATGAGTTCGCCCGCGTGGCGGCGGGATCCGCGGCGCCGGCGGAGCTCGGGTGCCAGTGCACGGTGTTCATGCACTCTCAGGTGGTGGCCGCGCAGAGGCGCGGCACGCCGGCTGCCGACGTCTGCGCGGGCCTGGCCTTCTCCGTGGCGCAGAACTACCTCGACCGGGTCGTCGCGGGGCGGCCCGTCGGCCGATCCGTGGTGTTCTCGGGCGGCGTGGCCAGAAACCCTGCGGTCGTGGCGGCGTTTCGCAGGATCCTGGGCGTGCCCGTGCACGTGCACCCGCACGCGGGGGTCTCCGGCGCCATGGGCGCAGCCCACCTGGTGCGCGAGGCGCGGCCCGCGCGCACGGCGTTCCGCGGCCTCGAGGCGTGCCGCGACCACGAGGTGCGGTCGTTCGAGTGCGGCTCCTGCGCGAACCGCTGCCAGGTCAACAGGATCGTCATCGATGGCCACAAGGTCCACTTCGGCGACGCCTGCGAGCGCTACTCGAGCCGCGTGGCCACGAGGCCCGAGGTCCCGGTCCTGGACCTGGTGGCCCGCTGGCACGAGATCGAGAGGCCGTACCTCGCGCCGCCCGCGAAGCCGCGAGGCGTCATCGGCATCCCGAGGGCCTCCGCGCTCGTGGACATGCTGCCGTTCTGGAGCACGTTCTTCGGGAGCCTCGGGTACGAGGTGGTCGCGTCGGAGCCCAGCTCCCAGACCACGCTGCAAAAAGGGCTGCGCAGGCTGCCCGCCGAGACGTGTCTGCCCATCAAGCTCGCCTTCGGGCACGTCAAGGAGCTCGCCGATGCCGGCATCGCGCGCATCTTCCTGCCGTCCATCCTCAACCGCTCCGGCGACGACCCGCAGCTCTCCCACTCCTGCCCGTACGTGCAGACCGTGCCCTACATGATGCGCGCGGCCATGAACGCCTCCTTCATCACGCCCGAGGTGAACCTGTCGGCGGGCGTGGACGGGTTCGTGAAGGGCATGCTGCCGTACCTTGCGGACCTGGGAGTCTCGGACGTCGACGTGGAGGACGCCTACAGAGACGCGGTCGCGGTGCGAGAGGAGATCGAGGCGAAGCTCATCGAGGCGGGCCGCGAGGCGCTCGAGGGGGCGAGGCGCGCGCTGGTCGTCATCGGCAAGCCCTACAACGTGCTCGACCCCTACCTCAACACCAACCTCGTGCAGCATCTGCGCAGGCTCGGCGAGCTGGCGATCCCCATGTGGTGCCTGCCGTTCGAGCGGACGGCGCTGGACCCGAGCTCCGCCACCTTGCCCTGGCAGCTCAACCGGGACATCGTGCGCGCCGTGAGGTACTGCGCTCGGGACGAGAGGCTCTACCCGGTCGTCGTGTCGAGCTTCGGGTGCGGGCCGGACGCGTTCACCCAGATGCACACCGGGCCGCTCCTCGCGCGAATGCCTTCCCTGTCGCTGGAGTTCGACGAGCACCGCGCCGAGGCCGGGCTCGTCACGAGGCTCGAGGCGTTCATCGACGAGATCGACGCGCGGCCGCGAGGGCGCGTGGAGCTTTCGGACGCGGGGTCAGACGGCGCGAGTGTCCAGGTCCCGGAGACCCCGGTGCGCAGGCGCTCGTTCGTGATCCCCCGCTTCGCGGACCACGCCTACGCCTTTGCGGGCGCGCTCAGGGCAGCGGGCCACGACGCCAGGATCCTGCCCCAGCCGTCGGCGAGGATCCTGAAGCTCGGGGAGCAGCACACGTCCGGCAAGGAGTGCCACCCCTTCAGCGTGCTCACGGGAGATCTGGTGGATCTGGCCGGGGCGCCGCGCGACCGCGAGGAGGTGTTCCTCTACCCGGGCACGGTCATCCCGTGCCTCCTGTACCAGTACGGCGAGGGGCACAGGATGCTGCTCGAGAGGATGGGCGTCACGGGCATCGAGGTGCTCACGCCGGGGCTCGGGGAGCTGCGCGAGATCCTCGGCCTCGACATCGGCGCCCGCATGTGGCGCGCCCTGGTGGCCATCGACCTGATGATCAAGATGGTCTGCGAGACGCGGCCCTACGAGAAGAACAGGGGCCAGACCGACGAGGTGCACCGCACCAACCTGCGCGACATCGAGACGGCCATCGCGTCGGACCAGATGTCGGCGGGCCTGACCATGATCATGTCGAGGATGAGGGAGATCCCCGTGGACAGGTCGAAACAGCGGCCGCTCGTGGGCGTGGCGGGAGACGTGTTCACCCGCGCCAACCCCGTCGGCAACCAGGACCTGTTCGCCTGGCTCGAGGACCAGGGCATGGAGGTGTGGCCGGCGCCGTTTCTCGTGGACATCACGGACTTCGGCCTCAGGCGCGCGTTCGAGCGGGGCAGCCTGTCCGAGGCGGCGCTCGCGGGCGCGCTCATGCTGCGAAAGGACGTGGAGAGCTGGCGGGTCAGGCGCATGTTCCGCGGCGTGATAAAGCGCGTGGACGAGCCCGGCTACCAGGAGGTCCTGGACATGGCCGCCCCGTACCTGGGCGAGGAGCAGAACGAGGTCCTGCTGCTCAACGTGGCGAAGATCGTCGACTTCGCGAGGGGCGGCGCGGACGGCATCCTGAACGCCGCCTGCTTCAACTGCATGCTGGGCACGGTGTCGTCGGCCATCACCGGGCACATCCGCGAGAGAAACGGCAACATCCCCATCGCCAACCTCAACTACACGCACGTCGAAGGCGGCCAGCGCCCGGTCCTCGAGGCGTTCGTGCACCAGGTCCGCTCCTTCGCCGGCCGCCGGCCGAGGCCCGAGGTCCGCAGCCTGCGGCTCGGCAGCGCGATCCTGTCGCGCCTGTGGCCCGGGGAGTGACGATCACAGGCCGAGCCGGGAGGCGATGGACTCGGCGCTCATGGCGCCGGACACGCGGCTGGCCTCGCGGCCGGACCTGAAGAGCACGAGGGTGGGGATGCCCTGGATGCCGAAGCGCGAGGCCAGGGAGGGGAGGGCCTCGGTGTCCACCTTGGCCACCACCGCGCGGCCCGCGTGCGAGGCGGCGAGCTTCTCGAGCTCGGGCGCTACCGTGCGGCACGGGCCGCACCAGGCCGCCCAGAAGTCGACGACCACGGGCAAGGGCGAGCCCGAGACGAGGTCCGAGAAGTCCTCCTCGGAGCGCACGTGCACGGGCGCGTCCAGAGGCGAGATGGGGGTCTGGCAGCGGCCGCACCGGGCGTTCTCGGACAGCCTCGCCGCCGGGATCCTGTTCTTGCTACCGCACGAGGGGCATTCGCGGATCATGGGTCACCTCGCCGTCATTGCCACGAAGTTAACCACGCCCCTCGGCGGATCAAGCTGCCACGGGTGAAACGCGCGGTTTCACGCACATCGATCGGACGTGCGCTCAAGCCGACTAGCCGATCAGGACGGGCTCGGGGACGGGGACGGGCTCTGGTTCCAGGACGGCGCCCTCGCCAGCGTACTCGAGGCCGCGCGAGTGCGTCATCTGCGCCGAGGTCCACAGGGCGATGAGCAGGTCGGGGTTGGCCCGTCCGTGCAGGCTGATGACCTCGTCGCGGATGCTCGCGCTGAGGCGCTTGAGCTCCAGGTTGAGATGGTGCACGCGACCGCGGTCGTCGCGGTCGACGGCCTTCTTGAGGGCCTCGTTGAGGTCACGCAGCCTGGCGGGCGTGGACGGGTCGTCCAGAAACGGTGTCGCAGCCATGTCTGACTCCTGCCATGAGCATTGCCGGAGTGAAGAGCGCCACCGTGGCGGGGAACCCCCGACGTCATGATGGATGAAGTCTACCACGATTCGAGGAAAAGGCCATCGCACGAGCCCGCCATGGCCAGGGCATGCGAGAGCCGATTCGTCCAGGACGAGGTCGAACAAGGCCGAAGGCTTGCTCGAGGACGTACTTACGTGCGTCGCACGAATGGACCCGAGGGCCGACGCCGAGATCGCGTGAAGGAATGGCGGCCGCGAGCACCGAGAGCCAGTTCAGGTACGAGAAGGGCCTGGCCGAAAAGTAGATGAAGTGGATCACCGGGGGGACACGCGATCCTCGGGGCCATGGCTGCGGCTTGACGCCCATCGACACGGAGAGATACCTTACGTCACGCCGGCCCGGTGAACAACGATGCCCGAACGAGGATCGAGCCAGAGGAAAGCTTGCGGCGCTCCTTTTTCCGACGTCACGCTCACCGTGACGACGTGCCGCCGGCTCCGGTGCTTCTTCGACTGCATGGAGTCGTTCTTCGCGTCCTGCCTCGACGCGGACCGCATCGAAAACGTGCTGGTCGTGGACGACAGCTCGTCGAGCGAGGACAGGGCGGCCATGAGGAGCCGCTACCCCGGCTTTCGATTCCTGCTCAAAAGGCCCGACGAGTCAGGCCACTGCCGGAGCATGAACGCGATCCTCGACGAGGTCCGAACGTCCCGGGTCCTGCACATCGAGGACGACTGGCTTTTCCCCCACCCCTTTTACCTGGCAGACATCCTCAGGATCCTCGACCTGGACGACCGCATCGTGCAGGTCCTCATGTGCGGCCGGCCCGGCCTGCGGCCGCAGGTCGCTTCGGGCGGCGAAGTGTGGCTCGGGTACGTCTACAACCCGGACCACCGTCTCAGGACGGAGTCGTTGTCTGCCATGGAGGACCGCCTCCTGTCCATGATGGGCAAGAAAGCCCTGGATCCCGGACGGCCGCGCTCGGACCACGGCTGGTGGTGGCCCGGCTTCAGCCTGAACCCGGGGGTCTTCGAGCTCGACGTGCTTCGCGAGCGCGTGGGACGGTTCAGGGAGGATTTGCCTTCAGGCGACTTCGAGGCGGACTACGCCCTGAGAGTGGCGCACCATCCCATGGGTGCGCTGGTGGCCGTCCACGACCTGGGAGTCAGGCACGCCGGCTCGAACGTCTCGGCGTACGTCCTCAACGACCGGCCGAGGCCCCAGGACATCGAGAAAGCGCCGGGGCCGACGCAGCCCGGGTGGCACGCGCGCCTCGAACAGGCGTCGAGGGCGCTCGAGCGGGACGATCACGCTGGCGTCGAGGAGATGCTCCGGCTCTGGAACGAGCGGCCATGGAGGGGCGAGCCTCTGTGGGAGGTCGTGCGTCACTACCACCGCTGCGACGCCCACGCCGTCGTGTGCCTCTTCGCCCGCGAGGGCAGCCGCCTGGCCCTCCCTGCCGGGGAGGGCACCGGCGTGAGGCCGGACATCTACGAGTGGCGGTTTCTCGACATGCTGTGCACGCACCTCTACTACATCGGGGAGATCGAGGAGGGGCTGCGCTGCTTCGCGGCGCTCGAGTCGCGCGAGGTGCCGGCCTCCGAGGCAGACCGCCTCGAGTCCAACAGGCGCTTCTACCTGGACGCGCCAGGACAGCGGTGACGCCAACGCGACGGGAGGGATGTGGGACGAGCAAGCAAACGCCCAGGTGAAAAAGCCGATGGAAGAGACCACGAAGCATGGCGATGCGAGCCTGGCGGCGATGAGGGCTGACATGGACCGCAAACGGCACGTCCCTACCGGTTCCCGGGAAATGCCTTCTTCTGGAGATGGGCGATCGTCGACTGCTTGAAGGCATCGAGCTCTTCGGGGGTGAGCGCCGCCACCATGCCGTCCGGCAGCGGCCTCACGGGAACCTGAGAGATCGTGTACGCGAGCATCCCCGGGCTCATGCCTCCGTCCTTCCGGCGCGCCTCCGGCAGCAGCTCGAGCGGTTCCACCCCGGCCTTCGAAATGAAGAACAGGTCCACCAGGTCCTTCGTCTCGGTGCGGCTCAGCAGGGCGCATAGCTTGTTCACGGCTATCTCCCTGAGCGTATCGACCAAGACCGCGTCCGTCTCCAGCTTCAGCTCGTCGATCTGCTCGGCAGATTCAAGCACGAGATCGACGACCGCCTGCTCTTCCCCCGATTCGATGAGGTATCGCCTGAACCCGATTCCGGATCGGACCGCGGTTGCAGAGGCCGACATCTCGCTCGCGACATCGCGGATGATCCTGTCGGCATCGTCGAAGGCGTCCTCACGGGTCGTGAACAGATCCAGGTCTTGCGATCTCCTGTGGCCGAGGTGGTACTCGGCAAGGGCGCTGCCCCCCGTCAAGAAGAAGGCGGTGGTCCGGGATCCGACCAGGGAGAGCACCCTGCGCTGCAGAGGAGTGAGCAGCCCCCTAGGCGACGAGATTCTGGCGCGCCCATCCATCGAACATGAACTCCCAGAAGCCGCGGCTCCGGCCCAGCTTCGGTTCCAGCTCCCGCCAAACTGCGCGGACCTCCCCAACCGAAACGAACTGCCACACCTCGTCGTCCCGCGCCTCCCTCATGATCTTCGCGATGTAGTAGTTCCTTTTCGCCGTATCGCCGCTGGCCAGGATCCGTCTGAGCTCGCGAATAGAGGTGTCCTCGTCCCAGAGAAAGTAGGGTCGCATGTCCTCCATCAAGAGGTCGCGCGTGAGCGGTCTGGCCATCAATCGCCTCTGCCGGCGATTCTACCCCCGGTACGGATCGTTGGCAACGACGCGTGAGACATCGGATGCGGTTGTGGTGAAGGACATTGGTCCCATCGACCATGTGATGGCCTCGGGCGCTGATGCACCGTGGCACGAAGAGGGCCGGCGGGATCCCGAATTGCGCGGGTAGGTGCTCCGTGTCAGAGTAAAAAGGCCCCTTCACGGAGGGCCGGAGGCGAGCGATGAAGGCGAGAGCGGCGATGAGCTTGTGCGCGCTGTGGGCGGCGACGGGTTGCGGCGGGGACGTCGGGAGCCTCGGCGGCAACGACGCCGCAGAGGACGTGGCGGGCGACGAGCCGGGGCCGGACACGGCACCCGACGCGCCGGCCACCTGCCCCGCCTCGTGGCCCGACTCCGGGAGCCCGTGCGAGCCCGAGGGCGTGACGTGCGCGTACGGGAGCGAGACCTGCTGCGGCGAGACCTACCCCTCGTACGTGTGCCGGTGCGCCGGGGGGATCTTCGGCTGCATCTACACGGACGCGTGCATGGGCGCACCCATCGGTTGCACATGCACGGTGGACGCCGACTGCGAGCCCGGAGGCTTCGGTCGGGCGTGGTGCGTGGACGAGACGTGCGTCCCGTGCGACGACTCGGGCTCGTACTGCGACCTGTGGTGCCCCCACGGCTTCGTGCCGGAGCGCAACGGCTGTCAGCCCTGCATCTGCGCCGAGGCCCCCTGCGAGCAGGTGGGGACCGGGTACTGCACCTGCGACGCGCCCTGCGGCGACACGGGCACGACGTGCGAGGCCGGGCTGGGCCGCTGCGTCGAGGACTTCTGCGCGGTGGTGGACTGCATCCCGGGGTACGCGTGCGACCAGCTCAGGGGTTGCGTCGTGATGGAGTGCCTCGAGGACCTCGAGTGCAGGCTCGTCTTCTCGAGCTGCGGCTGCCAGGCCGTGACGGTCGGGGACCCGCGTGAAGCCCTCGACCCCTGCGACTACGACGGCGGTGCGCTGTGCGCCGTCAACTCCTGCACGACGGACGGCGTCCTGGCGGTCTGCAGGGGCGGCATCTGCACCGAGCAGTGGGGGCCCGGGTGCGGCGGTTGAGGCACGCATCCCGAAAAAGCGGGGAGCACGCAGGTCCTATCCAGCGTTGCGCGGTACCGTTTGGCCAGGGCGCTCGATACGACGTGCAAGTCGCCTTCGCGCCGACGGCTTTGACCACACCGACGACCTTGGGCGGACCAACTTGTGGCGACCGGCAGGGATCAGTCATCCCAGTCGAGCAGCCTCTTCTGCCCTTCGAGCTTGCGGATCGAGGTCAGGTCCTGCGAGACCTCCAGGCAGCCCCGGTACCGGCCGCCGGCGTCGCGCACCGCGAAGTAGCGGATGTGGATGAACCTCTCCCCGAGCTGGATCCAGAACTCGGCCACGTCCTTGTTGCCTTTCTTGAACTCCCCGAGGAGCTTCTCGACGATGTGGACGCTGTTGGGCGGGTGGCAGTTCTGGACCTTGCGGCCGATCACCGCGGGGCTTCGTGGGAAGATGCGCGCGGGGCCCTCGGAGTAGTAGCGGACCTCGTCGTTCTCGTCCACGAACGAGAGGTCCACGGGCAGGTGGGTCATCAGCAAGTCGAGCTGCTCGAGCGAGAGCTTGCCCGTGTGCAGATCGAAAAGACCGGACGATGCAACAGGTGCCGCCGCCACTTCCTCCCCGGCCGGCCATGGCGCAGCCGGGCCGTCGAACGCATAGCCGAGCTCGTCGTCGCCGCGCCTCAGCGCCGCCCACTCCTCGACTAAGAGGTGGGAGAGGGCGAGCGGGAAGAGGATCTTGTTCTCCTTGTAGATCATCTCCACGATGCCGCGCGCGAACGCCGTCCCGTGCTCGACGAGCCCCCGGGCATCTCTTGCATCGAGGCTCCCGCGCGTCTTCTTCACGTGCTCGCGGATCTCGTCGTGCACCCCCCACATGACCTGCGAGGGGCCCGTGACACCGTGCTTCTCGAGCACCGGGAAGAGCTGGTTCTCCTTGCGTATATAGTGGCTCTCGAACGGAGCGATGGCATCGAGCGCGCCCTTCACCTTCGATTTCTCCCTCTCCAGCTTCCCCGGCTCCTGCTCGATACCGGACAGGATCGCGGTCAGCTCGTCTGCGAGGGTCGAGAGTCGCTCGTTCTCGGCCATGTACGTGTGGACGGGATGGCCGGGCGGCGCCTCCGCATCCTCGGTCTCCTCGAGCCCGTCCTTGAACACGCCCACGTGCAGGTCGCAGAGCCGCTGCACTTCGGTCACGGGCATCCCACCCTTGATGAGCTCCTCTTCCATCCTGGCGATCTCGCCGGGATCCACGTCCTTCGCCAGCTCGTCGAACCGTTTCTTCGATTCCTCGAACGCGGCGCCGTCGTGCAGATCGGAGATGATTGACTTCATCTCGGCGACCTTCGCCTCGTCTACGGGCGCGCTGGTCTCGATCACGAGTTTCTCGCCCTTTTGCCTGTCCACCTCGGCGGCGATGGCCTTCATGAGATCGGCGAGGTTCTCCGAGCCCAGGGAGGCGACCTTCGAGAGGGTAGCCATCCTCCCCACCGTGGCCCGCATGAGCTTGCTCTGCAGGGGCTTGTAGCTCGGGTTGTGGGCCACGAGGAACTCGACCAGGAACGGGTAGGCGTCGATCAGGTCGTGGATCTTCGTCTTGGGTGTGAGCTTCATTGTCGTCCCATCACCAGGCATCGGCGAGTCCTCTGAACCTGGCGTCGCTGAGAATGACCTTCATGAGCTGGAACAGGTGCCTCCTCTCGGCGCCGATGATCTCCTTCAAGGCATCGTCACTCTCATGGAGCGCCTCCATCGCGCCGTAGAACAGCAGCGTCGCCTTCTCGAACCGGAACGCGAGCATGAGCGCGTCCTGCGGTTTTTTCACCTCCGTTTCGGCCTTCTGCATGAAATCGGCGGCGAAGAACCTGGATATGGATGTGGCCCTCAGGTACTGCATCGCGTCGTCGTCCAGTGGAGCCGAGACGGCATGCCCGGCCGCGATCTCCCGGAACTGGGCCTCGTGCATCGCCTCGTCGCTCGCGAGTCGATCGAAGATGCGCGATACTTCCTCGTCCCTCTCGAACTTCCTGGACATGGTGTGGTAGAAATCCCGGCCGTTCCTCTCGATCAGGACAGCCATATCGAGGTAGCGCTCCTGTGTCTTCTGCTGCATCCTATCCTCCGGTTCTTCTGCCACGTACCTGGCAGCCAGTGCCATCGTTTCTGCACGATACCTGATCGTCCCCGGGAAGCACCGGCTGGTTCATGCCCGGGGTCGTTGTCCCCTCGGGGTCAGGCGAGCGCCGCCGTGTACAGTCCGTTTACCCTCTCCCATTCGACGCGGAGATCCCGCCGGCTCCATCTGCATGCATGCAGATAGTGCTCCTTTCCCGGCCCGCAACGAGAAGAGCACCGGCCAGTTCCCAGCTCTACCGTCCGTTGCTCAGGAATCGGTCCGGGGGGCAATCATCCTCGACAAAACGACGAGACTGTCGGAGTCCTCCCCACTGATGGCTCACGACCGGACTGCCTCCTCTCGAAGGGTGGTTCCCCTCTCCATGGCCGTGCGGGAGATCCTCGCAGCGTCGCGATGACCCATGCGAGGCGCCAGCACCGTCACCAGCATCAGCGACCGGTCGAGGTGCTCGGCGATGCGCTTCCTGTTCGGACGCAGACCCTCGATACAGTTCTCGGCGAAACTCCTCGACGCATCGGCAAGCAGTCGGATGGAGGTCAGGAGCGCATGTATCATGAGCGGCTTGGCGGTGTTGAGCTCGAGCTGGCCAGAGGCGCCCGCGATCGAGACCGTAACATGGCTCCCCATGACCTGCTGGCAAACCATGATGAGAGCTTCCGCCTGTGTAGGATTCACCTTGCCCGGCATGATCGACGACCCCGGCTCCATGGCCGGTATCTCGATCTCGCCCAGCCCACACCGTGGACCGGATGCCAGAAGCCGGATGTCGTTCGCGATCTTCGAAAGCCCGACGGCGAGGGTGTTCATTGTCCCGGAGCAGTCGACGATCGCGTCGTGCGCAGCGATAGCCGCGCTCTTGTCGAAAGCCGCAACGAAGGGCAGCCCGGTCAGCCTGGCGATCTCGACAGCCATGAACCCGTCAAATCCATGGCGCGTGTTGAGCCCCGTCCCCACGGCCGTCCCTCCCTGGGCAAGGACATAGAGTCCCCGGATCGAGTCCCTGACGCGGCCGATGCCCTGCTCGACCTGTGCCGCGTAGCTATGTGCCTGATCTCAGAGACGGGATTGGCGAAAAGAGCCTGATTCCAATCCGGTTTGGCGGCAACCAATCTCTTCCGTCCTCGCCTCCTTGTTGGTCCTCCGAGGTCTTCGCTATACGATGTCATCGTCAACAGCGCTTCAGAGAGAGACACCCGCAGCCGGCTGTGAGCGTCAATCGAGGGTGATCTCGAAGATGCTCCTCACCCCGTCGGTGTCGTCCATGGTGAAGTAGACACGGTTCTCGTACACCTTGGGGTGGTTCTTCTTGGTCGGCAGGTCGGTGAGCCGGGTCTCTGTCCCGGTCGCGATGTCGTACATGTAGATCTCGGTCCGGTCCGAGTACCCGCAGTCGTCGGCGTGCTCGAGGTCGTGACGGCAGTCGATCCACACCACCTTGTCTCCGAAGATGCTCACCGGCGCCGGCTGCATGGCCGGGTCGGTGCAGATCGCGGTGGTCTCTCCCGTGGTCAGGTCGTGCATGTAGACGTCCGAGTTGAACTGGTCGAGCATGGTGCCCTCGCCGTGCGTGTCGGTCCACACGACCCTGTCCTGCCAGATGTCCGCCCCGAACTGGTCCCCCGTGGGACCGGTGATGGCTCTCACGTCCCCGGTCGCGCCGTCGTAGACGAACACGTTGAAGTGGCCGAGGCTGCCCTCGTGGAACACGACTTTGCCGTCCCACACGGCCGGGTTGCCCGTGCCGTACCCCCGCCCTGTCACGAGGCACTCCTCTCTGGTCGCCAGGTCGAGCACCGCGATCACCGAAGGGGAACCACGATAGTCCGACCACGCCACGAGATCCCCCCAGCTATCCATAGATTGCATACCTCCGCCGTATTCGATCGGATATATGTACTCGAAAACCAACTGCCGGCTGAAACTGAATGAAGTGGCAGTTCCGCCGTATACCAACAGGTCAATGTCATAGTCGGCCGTAGGTAGATTGACCTTGGATTGGAAAATGATTCGGTTTTGGAACAAGTCCAGATGAAGATTCCCAGGCCGATCGTCAAGTTTGAAATTCTCTTCATCGACCAGATAGTGGTCGAGGTTTTCCAAATTGACCATGACTATACGAGTATACTCGTGATCAATATCGAGTTCGTACCGTGTAGCCATCACGAGCCAGTCTCCCCACACGTCGTACTCCCCGCTCCAGAGCTGACCCTGCGCGAAGCTCACCTGTCGGCACCCCGGCCCGCAGTCGATGGGCGTCCGCGCCACCGCGTCGTAGGTTGGCAGGTCCAGCACTCCCAGGTCCGAAGCGCCGTAGTCGAGCTCGTGGCAGTCCACAAGCTCGGGATCCATGCCGTCGTCGAGGGGCGGATCCAGGGGCAACGTGTCGAGCGTGGTGTCCGGGCCTGGATCCGGTTCGACGTCGGGATCGTCGGGATCCGCCGTCACGTCGAGATCCCACGCGACGTCTGCCACCTCGACGACGTCTGCGTCCTCACCTGTATCCGGGGTCGTGCCTTGATGGCAGGAGCCGCAGCCGCACAGCAGCAGCAGACACGACCCGGCTGCGAGCCACCTCACCATCTCGACGCCACCTCCACGCTCTCTCCCTGACGACGATAGGTGCGATCCGCGAGGAAGTACAGACCCTCGACCCACTGCTCGACGTCGTGCGGCCCCAGCAGCACAGG
This sequence comes from Myxococcota bacterium, assembly GCA_041309365.1. Taxonomy (GTDB): domain Bacteria; phylum Myxococcota_A; class Polyangia; order DRWM01; family DRWM01; genus JAFDER01. Next base: position 364 of record JBFYZU010000202.1, on the reverse strand, counting down.
TGCCTGGGGATCCGCGACGTCCACCGTCAGGGTCTCCGACCAGATGGTGTCGATGTAGAGGATGTCTTCCTCCATTCTGAGATCCGACGGACTCCCGGGCGTTGCGACCTCGCCGAGGAGCGTGTACCCGTCAGAAGGCGCCAGACCTATGAGCAGGACCTCGTGCAGCCCCGCCAGGGACGCCACGCCCGACTCGATGTCCAGGCCGCGGCGTTCGTCCGCCGGGCACCCGAACAGCTCGCAGAGCGACTCGGCGATGTCCGAGAGTATGACACACCGCGAGGGGTCGTGCATGGAGGTGACCTCCCAGCCTCCCCAGAGCGATGGCACGATGAACGCGTGGTAGTCCGGATGACCGGACGTG
>JBFYZU010000201.1:0-3178 GCA_041309365.1 Myxococcota bacterium | reverse complement strand
AAGCCGTCTACTACGTAGAGGTCGTCTGACAAGGCACCGCTCCCGGGGATTCAGCAAGCGTCGGCGAAGTCAGTACTTGGCCTGAAAACTTCTCTCCGCTTCGCGGCGATACATGGTCGTGGCGAGATGCGACAACTGCCCAGATTTCTGGAACGCAGATCAGCGTGACAGGGCGGACGACTACGATGGCGATACGGTCGGCGATGGGGTCGGTGACCTCTGCGACAACTGTCCTTATCACGTGAACCCCCGCCCCCAGGCGGATTCCGATCAAGACGGAGTGGGGAACGCCTGCGATAACTGCACGCTCGTCCCCAATGTGGACCAGCTCGACTGCGATATGCCGGTCCGACCCGTCTCCTACTTCGGCACGGGCATGGATGGAGACGCCTGCGATCCAGATCCCTGCCTTCAGCCGTGGGAGGTCCTCGAGGTCAACGAGGCCGCCGAGCACTACGTCGACATCACGTTCGCACATCCAGGAGAGCCGGATACAGCGATGGGACCGGGCGGATACGTGTTCCCCGCCCCCTGGAACGTGCACAATGCCTACTGCGACTGTGGATTCGAGTCGGATGGTACACCAACCACATACGGCGACTGTGTTGATGAAATCTTGCCTTATCAATGCGTTCACTCGGGAACCGAGGTCCCGGACTGGGACATCTTCGATGCAGGCTGGCACTACCTGTACCTCGAAGAGGACTCGGGCAGCGACCGGTACGGGACCAGACCGCGTAGATTCGGCCCCACCTACGGTGGCATCGAGTTCGACTGCGGCTCGGGATCCGGGTACGAGTGGGGCTGCCAGACGGGGGACGCCGACAGATGGTACTCCACGACCGGAGAGTACAATCTCGACTCCTTCCACTGGAACTGGATCGAGGAAGAAGGTCTCTGCTCGATGTACTCGGGTGGCGATTGCGAGGTCAATGCCCAGCTCTACTTCAACATCGAGATGGACGCAGGCCCCGACCCGGACCACGATTGGTACTGGCCCGACGGTCGCAATTTCGAAGCCTCGACCGATGGCATCCATGGCGGGGGCTTCGGGGGCTTCGGCGGCAGGGGTGTCGCGGTCCCCGTCATCGGGAGGCTACCCATCGACCCAGAGATCAAGGACTGGCGGGATCACGCCCTGGCACTCAAAGCATGGGAAGTCGCTTCTGATTTGGATGTGGGCGCTGGCGCGTATGACGACTGGCACCAGGACTCGGCCCTCAGAGGACTCACGATTGTCGACGTGGACCCTCGAACGGGCTGGCTGATGGGCGGCTACGGCAACCTGTTCGACGACGCCGAGAGCGTCGTGGACACCCTCGGTTTCGCGGCGGCATCCGAACCCGTGCAGGGGCGGGAGCTTCCTGATCTCTGGATCTTCGGTGGCGAGGACCTCACGGGTCCTGGCGCATCGCTGTGGCACGGGGTCCCGGAGTTCTCCGCCAACACCGGCGAGACCCGATACCGCTGGACCCGACACAATCCGCCCTCGGGCTCGGATCTTCCCGTGGACCTCCCCGTTTCCTGGCCTGGTGCAAGGACCGGGGCCGCCCTGTTCGATGATCCGTCTCAGGGCAGTCTGCTTCTCTGGGGTGGGCAGAGCACCGGGATGGCCCTGAACGACATGTGGCGGCTCGACACGGCCACCGCGACATGGACCCGCATCCAGGCCTCGGGAGATATACCCGATGGAATCACCGGGAGCGCCTTCACCCAGGGCTTGTTGGATGCACGGGCCTTCGGGTGGGTGCAGGGTGGAGATCGTCACGTTGGATGGCTCTGGGGTGGCGCGACGGCGAATGGAGTCCCCACGAACGAGCTCCGGGCCCTGGACCTGGCCACGGGGACCTTCCTGCATCTCGGCATGGGTGGACAGAACCCTCCTGCGATGACCGACACGGCGCTCGCAGCGGACCCACACTCGCGGATGCTCTACCTCTACGGTGGGTTCGACGGGATGCAGCGACACAACTGGCTGTGGGCCATGGATACCGTTCGGCTACGCAGCCATCTCGTGCTCGAGGATTGCGATGCGGGAACGTGCCCCTACATCGCGAGCGGGAACGTGCTGCTGACCGCCGACGTCAACCACCGCAAGGTCGTGCTCCCGGGAGCCGTCGAGAACGTCCCACCGGAGGACGTGACGGAACGGCACTTCGTGCTCCGTCCGTCCGGGTGGACCCGGGGCACGGATCTTCAGCCGGGAAGCGTCAAGGGAGACTGTGACGGCGACGGAGCGTCAGACCCCTGGATCGGAGGTAGGTGCAGCTCCCATCCCGAGTGGTGGGCCACTCCGGGATACTGGGAGTGCGACACGCTCTTTGCCAGCCGCGTCTGCGACCAGGACCCTGCGTTCGACGCGGCCCTTTGGTCCAGGGACGTTCCCGGGCTCGAGCAGATCCGCGTGCGAGACGACGGGATCCTGTTCGCGCTCCGTCGCTGGGTGCTACACTCCGTCGATGTGACCGGTACGGAACCTGTCGTGCTCGACACCTGGCAGCTCCCGGGCCGAGGTCGCGACCTGGAGCTCTGGGGCACCAATGTCGTCATCGCCGCCGACTCGGGTCTCAGCATCGTGGATGCCGCGAACCCGGCCGATCTCGTTCCCTTCGATGAGATCGCCACCTGCGGACGGGCGGTGGCCGTGGAGATCTCGGCCGACACGGCCGTGTTCGCGACGCCAACCGGAATGGGTCACGTGGATCTCTCCACCAACACGTCCGGTCATCCGGACTACCACGCGTTCATCGTGCCATCGCTCTGGGGAGGCTGGGAGGTCACCTCCATGCACGACCCCTCGCGGTGTGTCATACTCTCGGACATCGCCGAGTCGCTGTGCGAGCTGTTCGGGTGCCCGGCGGACGAACGCCGCGGCCTGGACATCGAGTCGGGCGTGGCGTCCCTGGCGGGGCTGCACGAGGTCCTGCTCATAGGTCTGGCGCCATACGACGGGTACACGCTCCTCGGTGAGGTCGCAACGCCCGGGAGTCCGTCGGATCTCAGGATGGAGGACGACATCCTCTACATCGATACCATCTGGTCGGAGACCCTGACGGTGGACATCGAGGATCCCCAGGCACCGGTGATTCTGGGGCCGCACGACGTCGAGCAATGGGTCGAGGGTCTGTACTTCCTCGCGGATCGCACCTATCGTCGTCAGGGAGAGAGCGTGGAGGTG
>JBFYZU010000200.1:0-8986 GCA_041309365.1 Myxococcota bacterium | reverse complement strand
TCGTGGCGCCAGACGAGCAGATGACCGTGGGCCCGGCGCGCAGGTGGGCGGTGCGGTCGGCGTTCGCGATCGTCGTGGCCGCCCAGGTGCTCGTGTGCTTCTGGGGCATCGCCGATCCGTGGGTCAGGGGGCACAACGGCTTCAACGGATCGGCGTTCCACCTGGCCGCCCGCAACACGCTGCGCTGGGGCATTATCCTGCCCGTGCAGTACTACACGAAGGCCACGCCTCCTGCGGCCGCGGAGGCCTACACCCATCACCCCCTGGGCATGCACCTGACCAACGTCGCCAGCCTGTGGCTGTTCGGGGACAGCGAGGCGAGCATACGGCTCGTGCCGGCCGTGCACGGGATCCTGGCCATCCTCGCACTCATGATCCTGGTGCGCAGGCTCTGGGGCGACGGCCACGCCCTCTTGGCAGGCGCGGTCTACCTCTTCTTGCCCATCAACGGCATCTACGCCAACATGGCGAACCACTCCAGCGCCTTCATCGCCTACAGCCTCTCCTGTTTCACCTGCTACGCGGGCTACCAAAGGGCCAGAGAGCAGGGCCTCCCGTGGAAGAAGTGGTACGCGGGCGCGCTGGGGCTGTGGGCGATGGCTGCCATGTGGGACTGGCCCTCGTACTATTTTGCCTTCATCGTGGCCGTGCACTGGCTCTGCGCGGGAATCGCGCGCAGTCGCCGGAGCACGAGGAAATGGTACCTGCTGGGTGGCGAGCTCGCGCCGCTCGCCGGGTTCTCGGCCCTCGTGCTCGCCATGTTCGGGGGGCACTTCGGGGTCGTGGCCCTGATCGTGGGCTCGGTCGAGGACCTGGGAGGCACGTTCCAGGCCCGCCAGTACATGGACTGGCCGTACTTCAGGCACCACCTCATGAACGCTCCCCCGCTCATGTTCACCATTCCCGTGCTCGGCATGGCCGCGGCCTGGCTGGTGGCGCTGCCTGTGCGCGCGTGCAGGAAACGGGCCTCGATCGGGGACCTGGCATGTCTCGTCTATGCCGTCTGCGGCCTTTTCCACTACGGCCTGTTCCGCTGGAGCGCCTTCGCCCACTGCTACTGGGGCTGGACGCTTTTGCCCTTCGTGTCCATCGCCTGCGCCGTCGTGGTGATCGGCGCGGGGCGCTGGATCGCGGGCGCCGTGCGCCGCCTGTCCGAGGGGCGCTGGGTGCGGCCCGCGAGCGTCGTGGCCGGGATGTGCGCGGGGCTCCTGCTCGTACCCCTGGCGATGCGCAGCGTGGATCTCGTGTGGCGGGGTCGCAGCGTGGGCGGCTCGATGTGGTTCATCGAGAAGGTGCGTACACCGATCCCGGAGCATTACAGCTCCGGACGCAGCGAGATCCTGTTCGCGAAGCGCGTGAGAAAGAGCACCACTCGCGCCACGGGGGTGCTCATCCACCACAGCTTCGGCGAGCTGGTTCCGGAGTCGCGCTTCGACACGACCCTGGATCGCGAGATCGTCGAGGTCAACGGGCTGCCCCGCAAGCTGCCGGACAGGCCGGGGATCACCGATGGATGGGTCATGATAGGCGTGGCAGGGGCCATCAACGAGAGGCTTCTCACCCTGTGGGCCTCCGGGCACCCTTTGCACCTCTACGACCACCTGTTTCTTCTCGACCTGAGACGCGAGGGGACCGAGATCCGGGTCCACACCATGGTGGCCAGGCCCGCCTCGCTGGCCTGGCTCTATTTCGTCACGCCCTTCGCCCCGCCCGTCGAGGCGGTGAGGCTCGGCGACGTGGAGGCCGCCATGCAGGCCGAGGTCGACATGCTCCACCCGGGCGCCAGGCCGGCCCGGCCCGGGAAGGCACCTTCTTCGTGAAAGGACGGCAGGTCATGAAGCACACGATACGCGGGCTCGTCGCATGCGCCCTGATCGCAGCCTGCCAGGGCGAGGATGGCCAAACGGACGCCGGAGCCGACATCGCGGACGAGGACACCGGTGAAGAGGCGTGCGACATCCCTTCCGCCCTGGACCCGGACGTGACGTTCCCGGGCGCCGGGGAGGCGAGCGTCGAGGACTGCGTGCTCGATCTCGCGTGCACCGAGGTGCTCGTCTGCGCCCACAGGGGCCTGAAGGCCTTCGCGCCGGAGAACTCCCTGCCTGCAGTGCGAGGAGCTGTTGAGCTGGGCCTGGATCTCGTGGAGGTGGACGTCCGCGAGACCGCGGACGACAGGCTCGTGATCATGCACGACGAGACCGTGGACCGCACCACGGACGGGACGGGGCGGGTGGACGAGCTCACGTTCGACCAGATCCGCGCCCTCGTCCTTCACACCTCGGACTTCCCCGGGTTCACGGGAGAGGACTTCGTACCCACGCTCGAGGAGGTGCTCGATGTGGTCCGCGGACGATCCCTCGTGTATCTGGACATGAAGACGGACAGGGTGGATCTGCTCGTGCCGGTCATCCAGGCCTCTGCGGCCCAGGACTTCGTGCTCGTCTACAGCGGCAACCTCGCCAAGCTCGAGGCCATCCTGGCGGCCGACCCCACCATCCACGTCTTCCCGTCGGCGGACGACATCGCGGGTCTCGAGGCCATCATGCTCGTCATGGACCCCGGCCTCGTCGAGATGGGAGGCGATCTCGACCTGGCCTTCTCGCAGCGTGCCCACGAGCTGGGTGTGAAGGTTTCGCGCGACACCATGACCAGGGACCTCTCGGTGATGGTGATGTGCGACCCTTCCTACTGGGATCTCTACCTGGAGGCCGGGATAGACGTGCTGCAGACCAACTGGCCCCAGTACATGCTCCCCTACGTGAAGTGAGCCTCGTCCCCGCTCAGGGGACGATGAGGCCCATGCGCGAGAGGGGCAGGGCCAGGTCGTCCGGCACGGGCGCCACGAACCGCATCGACTCCCTGCTCGACGGGTGCACCAGGGTCACGGACCAGGCGTGCAGGGCGAGCCTGCAGAGCCCGTGGCTCCGCTCGAAGCCGTGGTTGAGGGCCGCGATGCCGTAGCTCGTGTCCCCGATGACGGGGTGACTGATGTGCTTCATGTGCCGCCTCACCTGATGCAGCCTGCCGGTCTCGAGCACGACCTCGACCAGCGACACCTCCCTGGGCTCGGTCTCCACGAAGCCCAGCCTCCTGTAGCGGCTCACGGCCTCGACCCTGGGACCTCCCACCTTCCTGGGGATGGGATGATCGATCACGCCCTCGCCGGGAGTCTGCCCTCGCACGAGCGCCAGGTAGCGCTTCTCCATCGCGCCGGCCTCCGACATGGTCCTGGTCGCCTCCACGGTCCGGCCGAACACGATCACCCCGCTCGTGCCCCTGTCGAGGCGGTGCACGGGATGGACCACCTTCTCCTCGAGCATCCTCTGTACCATGTCCACGAGCGTCACCCGGTCATGCCCCCACCCCCTGTGCACGAGCACGCCCGACGGTTTGTCCAGCACGAGGAGGTCCGCGTCCTCGAACAGCACGGCGGGCACGCGCGGGTCCACGGCGCCGTCAGCGCCCCGGGAGCCACTCGCGGATGGCCTCCTCGGCGCCCTTCCTGATCTCGAACCAGTAGTCGAAGGCGGCCTCGTGCTTGTCGCGCCCGAACCTGTCGAGCCACATCGAGAGAGCCTCGTCCCTGTCACCCTCCACGTCGCGCAGGCGCATGAGGCTGGTGTGCACGAGATCGATGTTGCGCTCGCTCTCCCAGTACACGGAGTCGTTGCGGCAGCCGATCTGGCCCGCCGTGCAGAACGTGGCGTGCACGAACTCGTCCTTCTTTCCGTACAGGTTGCCGATGATCTCGGGGACCATCTCCTCGGCCCAGGAGCGGTGGAAGCGGCAGAACCCCGAGTTGTCCAGGATGAGCTCCTTTTTCATCCTGCCCACGTTGATGCGCCCCAGGGCACGCGGAGGCAGAAACTCGTTCGCGTAGTGGTTGTAGTACTTGCCCATGATGGGCATGGGCGAGAGCACGCCCGGGGTCCAGTACTGGTTGGGCACCATCCAGCCGGTGCGTGCGTTGGCCGTGTAGACGAAGCGATCCAGGATGGACCTGTCCTTCTCGCGCGAGAGGCGCTGGGCCAGGCAGCGGGCTCCGTCGAGAAGGTCGAGGTTCGGCCTTCTCTCGATGATACCGTCGATGATCTCGATGCCGAGATCGGCGTTGGCCATGGAGTCGGCCTGCACGTCGAACCCGTCCGGGCAGAAGCCGGGCCCTCGCGACACTCCCAGATCCCCGGGCGAGAGAAGACCCGAAGAGAGGCAGTCCATGAGCCATGCGACGACGCCTCCGATGGAGATGCCGTCGAAGCCCATCGTGTCGGCGTGGTGGTTGAGCTTCTCGGCGGCGCGCTGGTCGAAGACCCCCACCAAAGGACCCAGGGCCTGGTAGGGCTCGTAGTCCTTCTTGTAGATGCCGTGCATCTTCTTGCACACGGCGACGCAGGGCTCGCCGCAGTTGCGCTGGGCCTGCGACCTGGGCACGGAGAAGAGGTCCTCGTTGAACTGCTTGAGGTAGTGATCCGTGACGAGGCCTTTCTGCATGGCCCTTCGCTCGTCCTCGGTCATGTACACGCTCCGGTAGTTGAAGGCGATGAGCTTGCCGCCCATCTTCGTGTAGTTCACGCCGAGCGTACCGCCCGTCTGCAACTCCGCGTCCATGCGGTACTTGGACGTGGCCTCGAGATCCGCGGCCGCGAGCTTCTTGTCGAGCTTCTGCTCGAACCACTCGTTGGCCACCTTGCGGTCGCGGAAGTCCTCGTCCACGTACGTGCCGCCGTAGATGATGCCCACGAGCCCGTGGGACCTCCGGAGCTTCGACCCGAAACCTCCCCGGCCCGCCCAGGTGTCCACGTGGGTGAGCTTGCCGTCCTCGATGGGCACCGACACCACTGCCCCGAAGTCCGTGGAGCGTGCCGCCGGACCCACGGCCAGCACGCGGGGATCCTCCCCGTAGCGCCCGGAGAACATCTCGTGCGCCGTGTCCATGACGGAGTAGACGCCTCCCCTGCCTCCCCGCCACACGGCGTCCTCGTCCACGGGATGGATCTCCACCTCGATCTCCTCGCCGTGCGTGCGGTTCAAATAGAGGATGGACGGGGAAGACGCCCGCCCCCGTATGCTGAACATGTTGATTCCGAGGTTGTCGAAGACCAGCCCTGCACCGCCCATGCTCGAGATGTAGAACCCGTCCCAGCAGGGGCTTTTTCCCGTGAACACCAGCCGGTTCGAGCCGGGGAACACCGAGCCGCACAAAAGCCCCGTGCCGATGCTCAGGGCGTCGTGCTGCTCGGCAAAGTGAAGGCCGAGGTCCACCGGCCCGAAGAACTGCCCGATGGGGTAGCGCTCCATCCGGTAAAAACCCGTGGTTGCATCGACGTGCAGGACCTTGAGAAGGCTGTCCATCGTTTCCTCCCATGCCGGGTTCAGGCACACCATGATAGGGCCTCTCCTGCGGCCCGTCCACACGATAGCTTTCAGGGCGATTGCGACCGGGCGGCCCACGGATCGACTGCAACCGCAAGGAGGCGCGACAGGACCCGGGATCCTGGTTCGCGCCGACTTCGCGTGCCCGTTCCCATGCGTCGCCGCCTCTCGCAATCCACCGAAATCGTTGGTCGATCACATTCTTTCAACTGGAAGCACGGCCCGCGTTACATATCCCGCCGGGGAAGGAGTCCCATGGCATCGGTGCACACCACGGTCCAGGCCAGGCCGCCGGAGCGCACGACAAGAGGCCTCGACGAGGAGATCAGAGGCGCAGGGGACGAGAACGTGCTGCGCTACTTCCGGGACATCGCGAGCTTCCCCCTCATGGACGCAGCCACGGAGCAGCGGATCGCCCGGCGCATCGTGGAGCTCGAGCACGAGGAGTGGGTCACGTGCCTCGAGCATCCTCCCGTGGCCGTGGTGGCGGGGGCCGAGCTTCTGGCCAGCCACGTCCACATGAGGGCGTCGATCGCGGCGTTGACCAGGGCCAACGAGGCCTGGAAGCGCGGGCGCGGGAGGTTCGCGCCAGAGGATCGGGCCCGCCACGCGGCGATGATCGGTGGCCTGGCACGCAAGGCCCGGTGTGCGGATCAGGACAGGGAGATTCTCGACAGGCTGCAGCAGTGGATCCTGGACGGCGACCGCGGCCGCGGACTTCCCGGCGTCCGGCCCGGAAAAAACTTCGAAAAGGTCCGGGCCGCGGTGAAGGCGCAGCGCCGGGAGGGCCGGCTTTTACGCGAGCGCTTCGTCACCTCCAACCTCAGGCTCGTCATCTCGGTAGCGCGGCGCCAGGGAAAGAGCCAGCTCTCCCTCGCCGACCTCATCCAGGAAGGCAACATCGGCCTGATGAAGGCCGTACAGAGGTTCGACCCCGACAAGGGCTATCGCTTCAGCACCTATGCCATCTGGTGGATACGCCACTCCATCACGCGCGCCCTGGCCGACAGGGGCCGGATCGTGCGGCTGCCCGTGCACCTCACCGAGGGCATCAAGCGCATGCAGCGAGTCCGGGCCAGGTTCCATCTTCACGCCGGGCGCGAGCCATCGGACCGGGAGCTGGCGTGCGAGCTCGGGATCAGCATGCTCAAGCTCAGGCGGCTGCAGCGCGAGAGCACGGACCCGGCCCTGTCTCTGGATCGCGAGGTGGCCCAGGACGCGACGGCGCGATTCGTGGACAACCTGCCCGACGATTCCTCGCCTTCGCCTCCCGAGCAGGTGGAGCTTGGCAGGTGGCAGGATCTGCTCGGCATGGTCGTGGACCGGCTCCCGGGCATCGAGGCGCAGATCGTGAGATGGCGCTACGGCCTCGACACGGACGACGAGCTCACGCTCAAGGAGCTCGGCGAGCGCCACGGCCTGTCGCGCGAACGGATCCGGCAGCTCCAGCAGCAGGCGCTGAACCACATCCGTATCTCGCTCCGATGAAGGGATCGATCATCTCCTTGCGAGCAGGGCCGGCGGCCCGCTCGTGACGTGCACGTCCATCTGCGGAAACGGGATGGCCAGGCTCGCCGCATCCAGGGCCTTCTTGGCCTGCCGCACGGTGGCCTGGTGCACGTCCCAGTAGAGCTCCGTCCTCGTCCACACCCGGATGATCCAGTCCACGGACGAGGGACCGAGCTTCTCCAGGAAGACCTCCGGGGCGGGATCCTCGATCACGCCGGAAATGTCCTTCGTCATCGCCTCGAGCACCTCGCGCGTCCTGTCGATGTCGGCGCCGTAGGCCACACCCACGGACACGTCGACGCGCCGGGTATCGTGGCTGGTGAGGTTCTCGATGACCGCACCGAAGATGGCGCTGTTGGGGATGATGATGCGCTTGTTGTCGAAGGACGTGATCTCGCTGGTGAACAGATCGATCTCCTTGACCGTTCCGACGCGACCCACGGTGGAGATCACGTCACCGACGTGAAACGGCCTGAACACGAGCAGCATCACCCCGGCCGCGAAGTTGCTCAGAGTGCCCTGGAAGGCGAGACCCATGGCCAGGCCCACGGACGCCAGCAGAGCCGCGAAGCTCGTGGTCTCTATGCCGAACACCCCCAAACAGCCCAGGCCCGTGGTCACGATGATGGTGTACTTGAGCAGGTTCGAGAAGAAGCGGCCCAGGGTCGGGTCGATCTTGCGTTTTTCGAGCACGCCCAGAAGCGACCTGCGGGCCCATCCCGCCAGGATCCAGGCCAGGGACAGGGCGACGAGCACACCTGCGATACGAAGGCCCCACGTGGTCAGGAGCGACATGCCGCTCTCCAAGATCTTGTTCCATTCCATGGTCGTCTCCTTGGTCATCGGTGTCACGATCCGGTCGATCGCCTCGAGTACACCCGATGAGGACGTCCGGCTGCAAGTCCGATCCGGGGCTTCGGGCCGGGTTTGGTGCTATGATTCACCGTCCGCACAGGCGGACGAGGGAGGGTCGAATGAACACGAGATACCTGCTCCAGTGTGCGCTCGCGGCCAGCCTGGCGGCCTGCGGCGGGACGCTCGGCTCCACGGGCGATGCGGGCACGGACACGGCCACCGACGTGACCGGCGACACGGGAACGGACACGGCCACCGACGTCACGGCCGACACGGACGACGACATGGACACGGACGTGCCAGTGGACACTGCCACGGACGTCGACACGGACACCGGATGCACCCCTTTCGACGCGCGCTGCATCTCGGACGGCGCACAGCTCGAGGTGTGCAACGGCTCGGGCACGTGGGATGTGGTAGACTGCCGGTTCGGGTGCGACACCGCGCCCGACCCCCACTGCCGCACGTGGGCCATCAGCAACCTGCCCGATCCCGGCCTTCTCACCGCGGGCGCCTTGCCCGAGGATCTGACGCTGCCGGACACGGGCAACTACTGGCTCGACCTGGACACGGACACGGGCGAGATCGCGCTCTACGACGCCGACACCTGGGCGTTCATGGAGACCGTGAGGCCGGAGGGCGTGGGTCTCGATACGGCATCGGGCATCCACTTCGCGATCGTGTCGCAGGGCGAGGGTCACCCCTTTCTGGGCGTGTTCTCGTTCCAGGAGCTCGTCGTCCCCGCGAACTACGGCCTCGGAGCGGCAGGCCTCAACGCTCTCGTGCTCGTCTCGGAGCTCAGCGCGACGATCGACGGCGGCGTGTTCGTGGGCTGCACCATGTGGGCGGGCGCTCCTTACGGAGGCGGATCGGGCTCCAGCGAGGGGCCGGGCGCTGGCACGGACGGCACCAGCGCGCCCACGGGCACGGGCGGCAACTACGATGGAGGAGGCGGAGGCGCCGGCTACGGCGGGGGCGGAGGCGACGGCGCCGGCACACCGGCCATCTTCGGTGCGCACGGGACCCCGTACGGCGCACCCGGCCTCGTTCCCTTGACCGGCGGCAGCGGCGGCGGAAACGGCGCAGGGTCGGCAGGCGGGCGCGCGGGAGGCTTCGGCGGAGGCGCCGTGATGATCGTGTCGGGCAACGTGCTCGCCGTGTCCGCGACCGGCTGGATCGACGCGGGCGGCTGCGGCGGCCAGGGGGCCGCCGACAACGAGGGAGGAGGCGGAGGAGGGAGCGGGGGCGC
>JBFYZU010000199.1:0-6906 GCA_041309365.1 Myxococcota bacterium | reverse complement strand
ACGTGGGGGACTCGAACTCGGACTACAACGAGACCATCCAGGTGTCCTTCGACACCGGCTCGGGCTGGCAGACGGCATGGTACTGGGAAAACGAGTGGGGCACGGACGGCAGCTGCCGTCGCGTGTGCCTGCCACTTTCGGCAATGGACGCAAGCGTGGCCGGAAACCCGGACCTCTCGATCAGCTTCAGGGTGCAGTCCAACCAGGCCGGCGAGCAGGTCTTCATCAACGACATCGTGCTCGACGGGGCCGTGCACTGCAGCGGCGCCGGCCAGGCCAGCGTCGGGACCATCACGGACCTGGGCAGCGGCACCTACAGCTTCGGCCTCTCCGACGACTCGGACCTGCCCATGGGCGCGTACGCCACCTGTGCGTGGGACACGCCTCCCGATCCGGTCACCGGCTCCGACTCCACGTGGTTCGTGTCACCCTGAGGTCGGGTCGGCTCGCCCGCCCAGAAACCTCGCTGCGAAGAGCGCCGCGCGTTGCCCGTCCCCCATGGCCGATGCGATGAACCTGTCGTGCCCTGCGATGATGTCGCCGGCGACGAACAGGCCGTCGATGGGTGTCGGCACGGACGAGGGCAGGGCGGTTGCAGGCAAGAGCATGCGGTAGAGCGCGTCCTCGGGAACGCGTCCGATGCACACGACCACGTGATCCGCGAGCAGGTCCAGAGGCAAAAGCCTCACGAGGCCGTCCTCGATGGTCGCCTCTTCGACCGGGCTGCCCATCCTGAGATCCACACCCGCCTCCCCTGCGCGGGCCACGAGCCTCGTACTGGCCTTCAGGCCTTCGCTTCGCACGAGCACGGTCGCCCGGCCACCGCGACGGCGGACGCTCAGGGCCGAGTCGAGTGCCGCATCGCCTCCGCCCAACACGATCACCTGTTTGCCGCCGAGCCGTGCAGGAAGCGTCCGCACGTCCCTGTGGAGCCTGCCGGAGCGAGCGAGCGACGACGCTCCGGCAACGGGCCATGGCACGGGACGCGTGCCCGTGGCCAGGATCATCGTCCTGGCCTCGATCGTTTTACCTGAAGCGAGCCCTGCCACGAACGTTCCGTCATTCATGGCCACGGCCGTGACCTCGTCATCGACGAGGGGGAGCTCGGCGTCCCACGCCTGGCGGGCGAGGCGTCGCGAGAGCCCGGTCCCCGTCACTCCGCCCTGGTATCCCGGCAGGTTGTCGATGCGCCAGGCTGCTGCCACGAGCCCCCCGGGGGGGCCTGTTCCCACGGTGACGTGACCGACGGCCTCGCGCCGGGCCTGCAAGGACGCGGCCAGCCCGGCGGGCCCTGCACCCACGACGAGAAGGGGGGTCCGTGCAGGGACGTCGATCACGTCCGGCTCCTGGCCAGGGCCTTCAGGATCTCGTCCACGCTGGCCGCGAGGCAGATACCGCCGCTCAGCGCGTCCAGGGTGGCCTCGTGCAGGGCGCGCGTCGGCGCGGCCACCGCGTCCATGGCGATGACCGCGACGAGGTCCGCACTACCGGCCTCCACGGCCGTTGCCAGCACGCACAGGTGGGCCTGTACGCCGGCCAGGACCACGACCCGGACGTCTCGGGCGTTCAGGGACCTCGCGAGCTGCGTACGGGTGAAGGCCGAGTGCCGGGGCTTGTCCAGGACGATGTCGCCACGGGCAGGTGCGTGACCGGGCGCGAACGAGGCCAGAGGATCGCCGTCCGAGAGCAGGCGTCCGAACATGAAGCCCATGGAGCCGCCGTCGTCGCCGGCGGGATGCACGTGCCGGGTCCTGATCACGGGTGCGCCGGCCGCTCCGAAGGCGTGCGCGAGGGCTCGCACCCCCGGCTCCACCGCGGGCCAGGCCGGCAAGAACGCGGGCGAAGCCGGATCCACGAAGATGGCCTGCAGGTCCAAAAGCACCAGCGCCGCTCTGGACATGTCGGGGAGCGGTCTCCTCGAGCGGGTCGAAGCGAGCCTCCCTGCGAGCGAGGAGACGAAGTCATCCAGGTTCGACGGGTCGATGTACTGCTCCCTCATGGCCGTCCAGTGTATCGGTCCGCGCGCGGTGGTCAACACCCCTCGTTCTCTGCTATGTTGGCTCGCCATGCGCTCCGGCTGGCATGCAGACCGTGTCATCCGGTCGGCCCTCGGTCTTCTCGCGGCCATGACCACCGTCATGTGCCTGCCGGATCACTTCGACCTGAGCACCTGGCCGTTCACCTTCGGATACATCCTGCTCTTCGGGACGACCCTCGTCGTGCTCGCCAGGACGAGGCCAGCGCCGGCCCGGGGGGACGACGACGAGGACGCCGTGGCCGAGAGCAGGCTGTGGTGGCGCGACCTGCCTTCCGGGCTGCGCAGGGCGAGGATCCTGACGGCGGGGCTCGTCGCCGTCATGGGGGCACTGTACCCGCCCAGCTGGATACATACCCCGGAGACGACCGGCGGGATCTGCCTCGCGGCCGCGCTGGTGGTCACCGTGATCCTCATGGAGCCCGGCTCGGTGAGGCTCGGAACCATCGCCATGGCGTCGGTGTTCATCCTCATCGTGGCCTCTCCGCTCGAGTACACCAACCACGTGTTCCTGCCGGTGAAGGGCATCGCCGGGCACCTGACCCTGGCCGCGTCGTTCACGGGACTGCTGGTCGCGGCGCTTCTGCCCGTGCGCATCCGGTGGTTGCTCGCAGGAGTGCTGGTCGCGGGAACGGCCCTGCGCGTCGAATCCCTGATGCAGTGGGCCATGGATCCGTTGCGCAGGGACATGCCGGTTCTCATGAACCACGGCATCCAGAGCCTGCTGGACGGGAGGTTCCCCTACAGGATCTACTTCTGCTCCCACGACGTTCCGCAGACCTATCTGCCCATGCTCTACCTGACGGACCTGCCGTTCGTGGCAGCCGGGCTCGACATGCGGTGGGGCCACCTCGTCGCCACGCTCGTGACGGCCGTCGTGATCTACGACTGGGGGCGCGGCGGGCACGGCAAGAGGGAAGTGGGTCTGTTTCTCGCCGTCCTCTTCTACCTCATGCCCGAGAGCGTGTGGAGCGTGGTGCACGCGGAGCCGCCGCCGTACTGGCTCTGGGGGGCGCTGACCTTCTGGGCGCTCGTCCACAGGCGCTTTTTCGCGGCGGCCCTGTTCTTCGGGATAACCCTGGGCACCAGGCACTTCGCCTACCTCATGATGCCGTTCTACGTCGTGTACCACGCCTGGGTGATCAGGTCCCGCAAGGAGGCCCTCCTGTACCTGCTCGTGGCCGCGGTGGTGGCCTCGCTCATCATCATGCCATTCGCCCTCGAGGGCCCGGTTCCGTTCGTGTTCGGCACCTTCCACTGGCTGACCAGGTTCGGGGAAACCCACAGGACCTGGTGGCACATCTACATCTCCTTCGCTCCTTTGTTCTACGCGCTCTCGCAGGAGCGGCTGCTCGTGCCCATCCAGGTGGGATCGTTCGTGGCCATGCTGGTCGCCTCGGTGGTCGTCCTGGTGAGGTCCAGGCCGCGCACGGGCGAGCTCAGGGCGGCATTCTGGCCGTGGTGGTTCATGGCCATCGCCTACATCTCGTTCCTCATGTTCAACAGCATCATCTGGCGCTACCTGCACGTCATGCCCATCCTCATCCTGGCGTTCGTCCTGGCGCTGCGAATGCAGAACCGGCCGTCGGCTCCCCGCCAGGGAGGCCCGGCCGTCGTGGCCCTGGTCGGAAGGCCAGTGACCTACGGCCTCGTGGTGGGCGTGCTCGCCCTGCTGTTCGCCGGTTCGCTGGGATACATGGGATGGGCCTACTCGCTATCCCGCGACAGGAGGTCCGTGGAGGAGCACGCGGCTCGCATCGCGAAGGTCGTGCGGCCGGGCGATCTGGTCGTGGACAGCGGGTTGTTCAACGCATGGCCCATCATGGAGGGCGCCGTGTTCAAGCCGGGAACGCTCCCCGACGGCCTGCGCTACGTGATCCGGCTGCGCAGCCAGTTCCCTCCGGCCTTCGGCAGGGTCGTGTACTTCGACGGGGCGGATCTGTTCGACCCGCCGAGGGACGCCCAGGACCTTCTCACCTACATGCGCCCCGCGGGCCACGACGACGGACGGCGATCCAGGGTCCACTTCTTCGTGAACCCCGAGCCCATCACGGTGGCCTGGAGGCTCTCGCACGATCCGGACAGGATCCTCCGTTCCGAGCTCACTGCAAGGCCGGCTGGTGTGGCCATGGGGTCGAGGAGGCGCAATGCCAGGTTCTTCTTCAAGGATGCTGCTCCGCCCGGGTACTTCTCGGGATGGCACATGGTCCGCTCCATGTTCCACAGCTGGACCTGCGTGCTCGCCCACCCGCCCGGCAAGGGCCGCGAGGTGAGGGTCATCTTCTCCGTGCCCCGTTCGGGCAAGGCATGGCTGGTCACGGGCCTCGACGACTATGCCATATGGGCCAGCCGTCCCCCCGTGAACATCCTCGTCGAGGGGCCTGGAATCGGTCAGGATGAAGCGCGGTTCACGCATCCGAACGAGCAGGGGCTCTACGTGTGGTACCTGGGCGAGATCGAGGCGGGTCAGTTCACGGCAACCATCACGGCCACCGACCACAGGCAGAGGGTGTTCTGCTTCGACGTGGCCATGGGCGATCCCGCTTTGCCCGGGCAATGGGGCAAGAGCAGCGGCCTCGGCATGTGATCGCCAGCCAGGTCAGGTTTCCGGCAGGAAGACCTCGGCCCCCGATGCTCCACGGATCATGTGGCCCCCCCGGACGCGGCGGTATCCAGACCCGGCCGTCAGGCGGGCCTTGCCCTCGAAGCCGGGCAGATCCACGACGAAGGCCGGGATGGCGTGGCCGGGAAGGCGTCCAAGGAGCGAGCCGGCGATGTCGAGGGCTCGCTCCAGCTTCACCCAGAACTCCTCCGTGCCGTGGATCCTGTCGCAGCTCAGGAGGTAGTACGGCCGTACCCTCAGGGCGGCGAGCTCGAAGAACAGGGTGGCCAGGGTGTCCGCATCGTCGTTGACGCCTGCGAGCAGCACGGTCTGATCGAGGACGGGCAGCCCTGCGTCCACGAGGGTGGCGCAGGCAGCCCTGGCTTCGGGGGTGAGCTCCGCTGGATGGTTGAAGTGGACGCATGCCATGAGGGGGCCGTGGGAGGCGAGCATCCTGGCGAGACCGGGCGTCACCCTCCCCGGCCTGGCCATGGGCGCCCGGGTGGCCACCCTGACGAGCCTCACGTGGTCGATTTTGCGGATTGCGCCCAGAAGCCGGTCCAGGGAGCCGTCATCGAGGGTCAGCGGGTCGCCGCCCGAGACGAGCACTTCCCTGATGGCGGTCTCGGACCTCAGGTACGCGAGAGAGGATTCGATGTCCACCTCCAAGGACGAACCCCCGTCGCTCCGGACGAAAGCCTGCCTCGTGCAGAAGGCGCAATTGACGAAGCAGCTCTTCGTGGCGAGCAGGAGCGCTCGGTCGGGGTAGCGGCGGATGATGCCGGGAACGGGCGAGCAGGCCTGCTCGCCCAGCGGATCGGTGCCCGTCCGGTCCTGGGGAGCTCCAAAGCCGAGCTGACGCATCACGGGGTCGGGCATGCCGCTTCGGTTCACTGCGTCCCCCTGAGCCTGGCGAAGAACGCCCTGAGCAGCTCCGATGCCTGGTCCGCCATCACGCCGCCTACCACCTCGAAGCGGTGGTTGAGCTGGCCGTCGATGCCGATGCCGTAGCGGCTCGTCACGCCGCCGCCCTTGGGATCCTCGCAACCGAAGACCACCAGCGGGATGCGAGCCTGCACGATGGCACCCGCGCACATGGGGCATGGCTCGCAGGTCACCACGAGCACCGTGTCCGTGAGCCGCCAGGTGCCTGTGGCGCGGGAGGCGGCCCTTATGGCCACCACCTCTGCATGGGCCGTGGGATCCGAGTCGGTTTCCCTGCGGTTGCTGCCCCCGGCCAGGATGACGCCATCGCGGGCGATGACGCAACCGATGGGCACCTCGCCTCGATCCCTGGCCTCGCGCGCCAGATCGAGAGCGCGGAGCATGAGCTTTTCGTGCGCTTTCGCATCGAGCACCCGATCATCGTGGTCCCGGGTCCGTGGCTTGTCAATCGCCGCCGTGTCGATCGCCGCCGTTGCCTGGAACCCCGTTCGAGGACATAATGCTGGCGTGTCGAGGACGGTGACAGCCGTGAATGCCGCTCTCGCCCTGGCGCTCGTCGGCTGCGACAGCCCCCTGGCGGGTACGGCGGATACGTGGACCGAGGACGTGACGGATGACGGCGATCTCGAGGACGTCACGCCCGCGGATGCCTGCACGGGCGATCTCGATGACGTGGAGATACGCGGCCAGGGGTCCGTGTACCACGAGGATCCCAGGTTCTGGCTGGTCGAGGTCGTGATCGACGGTACGCTGGCCTTTCCACCGGTTGATCTGGTTCAGCTCGAGATCTGGCCCGACAGGGGTGGGCCCTCGGAGCCTGGCACCTATGACGTGACCCCGGTGGACTACGCAGGATGCGGCCTGTGCCTGCTCCTCAGGCGCGGGTGCGTTCCCGTGGACGGGATCTCCCGCTGCGAGAGCGATCTCGTGGCCCTCTCGGGAAGCGTGGAGATCGTGGATCTCGAACCGACGGGAGGCATGGTGTCCGGCGTGATCCACGACGCCATGCTCCAGCCAGCCTCCATCGACTGGGACTCGGGGTCGTTTGCGACGAGGCTCTTGGACGGCGAGGTGATCTGCCTCGACAGGGTCGAGTTTCTGTCCGTGGTCTCGCCCTACCCGGCTCGCTGAACCCATCCGGCGGGGTTGCAACTCCAACTGCGCTGGTCTATGAGAGGTGTGTTCTCCGATCCGTCCGGCCCTGTGAAGAGGGACGGGCGGACGTGAGCACGGCACCTGCCACGGTGCCGGGCCAGGGCCCGTGCGGTGACGCTCGGGCCTCCCGGAAATGGAAAGGAGAACACTCGTGCTGACCTCCATAGAA
>JBFYZU010000198.1:0-14325 GCA_041309365.1 Myxococcota bacterium | reverse complement strand
TCGTGGGGTGGATCCACAGGCTCGTCGAGAAGGAGGCGCCGCAGCTCCTCGCCATAGCAGGGCTGGTGACGCTTCTTCTTTTGATGCTCGACTTGCGCAAGGTGCGATCTTCCCTGCTCGTGGCCTCTCCCCTGGTGATGGGTATGCTGGTGTTCGTGGCAGCCGTGCACGCCACGGGCCAGCACCTCAACCTCTTCAACATCATCGTGGTGCCCAGCATCGTGGGCATCGGGATAGACAACTCGGTGCACATCTACCACCGCTACAGGATGGGCCAAGACCACGACGTGCTGCGCGCCATGACAGGGACCGGGGTGGCTGCCCTGCTGGCGTCCGCCACCACGGCCATCGGATTCGGCTCCAGCCTCGTTGCTCATCACGCAGGGCTGCGCACCATGGGCACCCTCGCCATGACCGGCGTGGGGACCACTTTTTTGTCTGCGGTCATATTTTTCCCCTGCCTGCTCGTGATCGTCGAGCGGCTCACCTCGAGTCTCACCAGGAGCAGATCGCGAAAACGGGTATAAATGGGTACGTGCGAAAGCACACTGCCCGGATCTCGCCTCCGGTCACGGGATTGTACTGGTTGACAGCCTAAGCTATACACCCTGAACACAACTCCTGGAGCCGTGAACTGGCAATCAAGAGTAAGGAATCGAGGGAGGCCGCATGGTCCTTGTGACCGTGCGAGGGGGATACAGAGGAGACAGGATCACATGTCGGAACGTTACAACATCGCCATCGTGGGTATGGGGGGGATCTTTCCCGGAGCGAACAGCCTGGATCAGTACTGGCGCAACATCACGGATGGCCGGAGCTTCTTCACCGAGATGCCCAAAGACAGGTGGAACTTCGACCACTTCTGGTCGCCCGATGCCAGCAAGGCCAATCGCAGCTACTCGAAGATAGGAGCCTTCATCTCGAACTTCGAGTTCCCGTTTCTGGAGTACCGGCTCCCTCCCTCCACCATGAAGGAGGTGGACCTCACCCAGCTCGTGACGCTGGAGGCCACGAAGCAGGCCCTCAGGGACGCCGGGATCCAGCCCAGGGACGAGAGGCTCCACAGGGCCATCTGCGTGCTGGGGCTGAGCGGCGTGGACGAGTGGGCGAGGCTCACGGTCTACCTGCGCCGGCACGATTTTCTCGAGGCTTTGGTGCCGCGCCTGCACGAACGCGGCGTGGATCCGGCCCTCGTGCAGCAGATGGCCGAGCAGTTCGGCGAGGTGCTCGACGAGGAAGGCTACCACTACGAGTCGACGAGCGCTGCCGTCGGGGCCGTGCCGAGCTCCGTGAGCAACCGCGTGGCGCAGGTGTTCGGGATCCGCGGCTTCAACATGACGGTGGATGCAGCCTGCGCGTCGAGCATGACATCCATGCAGGTCGCCTGCGACGCGCTCATGGCGGGCGACACGAGGATAGCGATCTGCGGTGGAGCCGACCTGGGTATCAACCCGGCCATCTACATCGGTTTCTCGCGCGTCTCGGGCGTGAGCCTGTCGGGACACGCCAACCCCTTCGATCACACGGCCGACGGGCTTCTCATCGGCGAGGGCGTGGGCATCGTGGTCCTCAAGAGGCTCGAGGATGCCATGGAAGACGGGGACCGGATCCACGCCGTCATCCAGGGGATCGGCTCGAGCAGCGACGGCGCGGGCAACGCCATCTACGCGCCTTCCGCCGAGGGCAGAGCCGAGTGCATGAGGCGGGCGCTCAAGACGGCCGGGAGGGAGCCGCGAGAGGTCCAGTACATAGAGGCCCACGCCACGTCCACGATCGTAGGGGACGGCAACGAGTACGATGCCCTGGGCATCGCCTATGGCCAGTTCGCGGATCCGGATCACCCTGTGGTCCTGGGCAGCGTGAAGGGACAGATCGGCCATCTCAAGGCCGCTGCAGGGGCGGCAGGCCTCATCAAGACCGTCCTGGCCATGGAGAACCGGACCATCCCCCACATGCCCAGGTTCAAGAAGCTGACCGCAGAGGCCACCTACGACGGCCCCGGCCTCGTGGTGCCAACCGAGCCCAGGCCCTGGGAGCCCGGCCCGGATGGCATGCGCGTGGCCGGGGTCACGGCCAGCGGCTTCGGCGGCATCAACTACCACGTCATCCTGGAACAGGGCGACGAGTACCCGGCCCCCCCGCCCAGGATACCCATCGATCGGCGGCTCGCCATCGTGGCCATGAGCTGTCGCACGCCCGGCGCCAGGAGCCCGGAGGAGCTGGTGGACCATCTCATGGCGGGAGACGATCTGTTCTCCGATGTGGATCACAGATCCCTGGGTTGGCACACGCACCTCGAAGTCCCGCGCACGGAGCGCATCACGGCGCGCCGGATCGGACGGATCGATGACGAGGACATCGATCTGGTCAAGTTCCGGATCTTCCCCACGGCGAAGACCCAGATCGCCAGCGCGCAGCTGCTCGGCCTCGCGCTCACCGACGAGCTTCTGGAGCAGATGCACCTGGACAGGCGATCGCCCAAGCAGATCGCGGTGTCCGTGGGCTCCATGCACAACGATCACTTCGGCGACATATGGATGAACATGCTCGACTCGGTGTACCAGGACGCTGCCCGCAAGTGCGGCTCCTGGGCCCTCATGGACCCGGTCGCACGGGAGGAGTCCCTCGAGGAAGCCACGAGGGCTTTCATGGACAGGTTCCCCCCCAGCACGGAGCACACCCTGCCCGGCTGGATGACCAACTGCCTGAGCGGACGCATCGCCAACACCTTCAACTTCAACGGTCCCAACTGCGTCGTGGACTCGGCCTGCTCGTCGGGCCTGGCCGCCTTCATGCCGGCCATGTACGAGCTGGCTTTCGGACGCTCGCCCATGGCCATCGCGGGAGGCATCAACAGGTCGCACAACTCCGAGATGACCATAGGAGTCACGAGCCTCGGCGCCGTGAGCGACGACGTGGCGTGTCCATTCGACATCAACGGCCACGGTTTCCTCATGAGCGAGGGTGGAGGCCTGTTCGTGCTCAAGAGGCTGGAGGATGCGAGACGGGACGGCGACACCATCTACGGGACCATCCTGAGCCTCGACGGATCGAGCGAGGCGGACTCCAAGTCGATGGTCGCCCCCACGACCAAGGCGGTGCGCACCGCGATCCGGCGGGCCATCCGGCAGGCCGGCGTCAACCCGGCCCATGTGGGCGTGGTGGACGTGCACGGGTCCGCGAACCGGGCCTCGGACCTCATCGAGGTGGAGGCCCTCGCAGAGGAGCTCAGACCGGAGGCGTCGGACAGGCCCGTGCTCGTGACGGCCGTCAAGTCGCACATCGGCCACCTGTACGGCGGAAGCGGCGTGACTTCCACGATGAGCGTCCTGGGGTCGCTGAACCGGGGCATGGCGCCCGGTATCCGCAACCTGACCGTCCCGCACCCTGAGGTGATCGAGTTCTACGATCGCGCCAGGCCCGTCCAGAGCACCCAGCCTTTGCCCGAGGACACGCGTTGGGGCGCGGTGCAATCCCTGGGACTGGGCGGAGCCAACTTCGTCATGGTGCTCGGACCTGGTGCCGTGAACACGCCTCTTCCTTCCCTGCCACCGCCTCCAGGCCGCGGCAAGGCAAGGCCCGCGACCAGCCCGGTCGCAGCGAGGCGCGCCCCCGCACCCGTGGTCGTGACTGCAAAGGCTCCTGCCATGACGCTGGATTCGGCCCCCGTGGAGTCGTTCTCGGGATTTCCGGGCATGCTCGTCATGGAAGCCCAGGATCTCGAAGCCCTGCGCGCCATCATGAAGCGTGCCCGCTCCATGGTCCCCGCCCCCGCCGTCCTGTCCACAGGGTTCGAACCCTCCATGAGGGCCGTGCTCACCCACTCGAGCATGGAGGACCTCGGTCGCAAGCTCGACGCCCTCGAAGGCGTGCTCGCCAGCGCAACCGATCCGCGCCCGCTCGAGGGTCTCGGGATCCAGACGTCCTGGGCCGGCCCCGAGCCACTGGACCTCGCCGTCACCGCGGGCCTGGCGTTCTGCTTCCCGGGCCAGGGCACGCAGTACCTGGGCATGGGACAGTGTCTGTACGAGCGCTACCCCGTGTTCCGTGACACTGTGAACGAGGTGCACGCGCTGGCGCGCGAGCGCTTTGGCTTCGATCTGATCGGCAACCTCTACAGATACTCCGACGAGGGCATCGCCAAGCGCGAGATCGGCACCCTCGTGGGTGTCCAGTCCTCGGTGTTCGCCATCGAGCTCGCCACCGCAAGGCTGCTCGAGGCCCTCGGCGCGAGACCCGACGTCCTCATCGGGCACAGCTTCGGCGAGTTCGCGGCCCTGACGTTCGCCGGAGCATGGGACCTCACCTCGGGATTCGAGGCCGTGTCAGCCCGCATCGAGGCGGCCGAGAGATCGCGAAGCTTCGGCGACCTGAGCATGATGAGCCTCGTCTGCGACCTTGCCCAGCGCGAGGTGCTCCTGTCGCTGGCAGGCGCCGGGGTGCAGCTCACGAACATCAACGCCCCCACGCAGGTCATCCTTGCGGGGCCGAGGAGCGAGCTCGAGCGCACGCAGGCCATGGCAGAGGCCGCGGGCGCACAGGCCGTCATCCTGCAGATAGCCAGCGCCTTCCATTCGAGGTACATGGAGCCTGCGCGCGAGCCCTTCAGGCAGGCTCTCGAATCCTTGCCCTGCAAGAGTCCCCGCATCCCGGTGCTCTCCACGGTCAACGGCCGGCACTACCCGACGGCCGGGCTCACCCCGCCCCTTCTGGCCGAGCACCTGTCGAGACAGCTGGTGACGGGGATCGACTTCCCGCGCGACGTCTCGACCCTGTACAGAAACGGCATCCGACACTTCGTGGAGGTCGGTCCCAAGTGGTCGATCACGCGCATGGTCGGAGCCATCCTCGAGGGGCGCCCGTTCCGCGCAACGCCTACCCTGCAGCCCAAGGTGGGCGATGCCGAGATGTTCGAGCGCGCCCGCTCGTTCCTCGTGGCCACGGGTCACCTGGACGCGCACCAGGGCTACGGCAAGAGCCCGACCAGGCTCACGTCGAGCGTGCACGTGCAGACGTCGGCCCCGCGGCCAGTGTCTGCGAGAAGCCCGGTCGTGTCCCCGGCCCTGCCCGCAGCGACAGCGACGCCCGTACTTGCCGAGCCCACGCCGGCGGCCCTGGTTCGACCCGGACCCGGACGGGACGCTTCCTACTTCGCCGGCCTCATGAGGTCTCTCTTGGCGGACCGCACCGGATACCCCGTGGACCTGCTCACGGACAGCGTGGATCTCGAGGGTGACCTCGGCATCGACTCGGTCCTGCGCGCGGAGATCTGGAGCGAACTGCTCGCTTCCGAGGGACTCGACCCCAGGACCAGACCCTCGAAGGTCCGCTCCATCGGAGAGCTCGCAGATGTCCTGGCCCGGGCCTCGGCCGGCGCTCCGGCAACCACGGCGCAGGGCCAGGTGCAAGCCCTGGCACCGGCACCCGTCACGGCCCAGGCATCTGCGCCCGTCGCGGCTTTGACCTCCTCTTTTACGAGGCCAGGAAGGAATGCCGGGTACTTCGCCGAGCGCATGAGGTCCAGGCTGGCGGAGCGCACGGGGTATCCCGTGGACCTGCTCACGGACAGCGTGGATCTCGAGGGTGACCTCGGCATCGACTCGGTCCTGCGCGCGGAGATCTGGAGCGACATCCTCGCCACCGAAGGGCTCGACCCCAGGACCAGGCCCTCGAAGGTCCGCTCCATCGGAGAGCTCGCGGACGTGCTGGCCAGGGCGGCAGAGGGCGATTCTCGAACGCCGTCCGTCTCGCCACCTCTGCCTTCACGGGTCGCGCAGGCGGCGCCAGTGACGGGAATTGCTTCGTCGTCCAAGGGCAAGGACCCGACCTTCTTCGCCGATCTCATGAGGACGAGGCTCGCACAGAAGACGGGCTATCCTCTCGACCTGCTCACGGACAGCGTGGATCTCGAGGGTGACCTCGGCATCGACTCGGTCCTGCGCGCGGAGATCTGGAGCGACATCCTCGCCACCGAAGGGCTCGACCCCAGGACTAGGCCCTCGAAGGTCCGCTCCATCGGAGAGCTCGCGAAGGTGCTCGCCGACGCGTCGGGCGCGGGGATTTCGATCCCTGCGATTTCGGGGGCGACATCCATGGCCGCACGCGGCGTCTCGGCAGGTCTCCAGAACGTTGCACCGTCTCCCGTGCAGGTGCTCTTGACACAGGCCTCGTCAGGCGCCCCGGCGACGGGCAAGGACTCGACGTTCTTCGCGGCCCTCATGAGGACGAGGCTCGCACAGAAGACGGGCTATCCTCTCGACCTGCTCACGGACAGCGTGGATCTCGAGGGTGACCTCGGCATCGACTCGGTCCTGCGTGCGGAGATATGGAGCGACATCCTCGCCACCGAAGGGCTCGATCCCAGGACCAGGCCCTCGAAGGTCCGCTCCATCGGAGAGCTCGCGAAGGTTCTCGCCGATGCATCGAACCCTGCGGCCTTGCCTCCGCGTGCGCCTGCACCTGCGCCTGCACCTGCATCTGCACAGGATCGTCCGCGGACGGGGCAACCGGAGCCAGATCGGATCGAGGTTTCCGAAGCCGGGACCGGGCTCAGTCCATGCACGCTGAACAGGGCCCAGGTCGTCGTGCTTCCCGAGCACGAGATCTCCCACTTCGCCTGCAGGCACGTGCTGCACTTCACCGGACATCCTCGCTCCGACGAGGATGTGGCGAGGATGCTCGCGGAGCACGACGTCGAGGTGGAAGCCATGGACGCGGACGAGGCCGCCGGTGACGGCGCCACGCTCGACAGGATGCTGGAGCGTTGCGACACCGTCATCTTCACGGCCCATGGAGGCCTCGCTTCGGGAAACTCGAAGGCAGGACGCCTGGCAAGCTCGCTGGAGCGCGAGACCCTCAAGATCTTCGGTGTCTTCAGAGCCATCAAGCGCCACCTCAAGAAGACACCTCGCCGCGTGCTCATCCCCATCTCCATCGACGGGTGCTTCGGCATCGAGGACCCCGGGCGCAACATGCTCGCCTCCTTCCCGGCGGGGTTCGTCCTGAGCCTGCAGCGCGAGCTCAAGGAATGCACCTTCCAGCTCATCGACACGGGCGCACGCAGCTGGGCCGACGCGCTGTCCGAGCACCTCGACATCGTGGTCGGGTTGACCATGGTGGGAAGGCGCGAGGGCTCGCTCGTGACCGTGGAGCACGGGCCGGTGGCCCGGACGCCACGCAACGACAAGGTCCTCGGCCGCGACGACACCGTGCTCGTGACGGGCGGCGCCCGGGGCATCGTCTTCGAATGTGTCCACGCACTGGCCAGGGCCACGGGCTCGAGGGTCGTGCTCACGGGGCGGACCGAGCCCGCCTCCGGCAACACCGACTGGCTCGATGCGACCGCCGACGACATCGACGCGCACATCAAGAAGGCCGAGGTGGAGCTCGTGCGCACCGGTGGTTCGAGCCTCGGCGAGGCGAGGGCCATGGGCCGCTCCATGCGATCGCAGTGGGACATCCATCAGAACCTCGGCCGGATGAGACGTGACGGCATCGACGTGCGCTACGAGGTCTGCGACGTGAGCTCCATCGACTCGCTCCGCAAGCTTCTGCGCAAGCTGGCCAGACAGGGCACGAAGCTGACGGGCGTGGTCCACGGAGCCGGTGTCCAGCGCTCGGCCATGATCGAGGACCTGCCCGACGAGAGGGTCATGAAGACCCTCGAGACGAAGATCAACCCCCTGCTGGTGTTCGCGGATGCCCTGGACTGGAACGACATCAAGCTGCTCGTATCGTTCGGATCCGTCACCGGCGCCTTCGGGAACGAGGGACAGACGGACTACGCCCTTGCCAACCACCTGCTCCAATCCGCCGGAAGGGTCCTGGGCAAGGAGCACCCGTCCTCCACGGTCCAGACCATCGAGTGGACCGCGTGGACGGGCACGGGCATGGTCACCGAGCGCGAGGCCCAGAGCTTCCGCGCTCAGGGGCTCACGGTCCTCGAAACGGCCGCGGGCGTGCAGCTGTTTCTGGATGCGATCATCTCGTCGTCCCCGCAGCCACAGATCTCCGTCTTCAACCCAGGATCCGCGTTCACCATGCCGAGAGCCAGGACGGTCAGGCACCGTCGCCGTGGGCTCGTGCAGGAAGGCACGCAGCTCGCGCACTTCTCGCCGAGAAGCGACGAGTTTTTGAGCCAGCACCTGCTCAACGGCCAGCCGGTGGTCCCCGGCACATTCATCGTCGAGCTGTTCGCAGAGGCCTCCGCGAACGGCCATCCCGCGGCCCTCACGTCCGTGCACTTCCGCCGGCCCATGTGGATCCGCCGCGACGACCACACGGTGGAGGTCGTCATGGATGGAAACAACCTCAGGGCACTTCCCGAGCAGCGGCCCGACGTGCCTGCCAGGGCGCTCACGAACCTGCAGTATGCGTCCGCCGTCATCGGCGAGCCCGCTTCGTCACCGGAGCTCGTGCCCATGGCCGACGAGGAGGAGCTCTTGACGCTCAGGGCACGGGCGCGCGACGGGGGCCAAAACGCCTTCTACGGGCTGCTCGACGACGCGTTCCGCGACGCGCTGTCCACGGGCCCCATCTTCCGCGGCCTCAAGGCAACCGTGAACGACGACGAGCGGTGCGTCGGGCTCATCGAGGTGACCCCGGAAGCGCGTGACGTATTCGAGCCCGAGAACCGTCTGCTCTTCCATCCCATCGTGAGCGACATGGCCGTGCAGGTGGCCTCCAGCTGGGCCATGGAGAGGCTCATGGTGATGGCCATCCCCGCCTCGGTGGAGCGCGTGGAGATGCTGGGCGCCCTGGAAGGCGACGAGGCCCTCGTCTGCTGCCGCCTGGTCGCCATGGACGAGGAGCGCACCATCGTCGATCTCACGGTGCGAGAGATGGACGGCACGCCGCGATTCGTGATGCAGGCACTGACACTGAGGAGCATCGCCAGGATCGACCAGTGACCGAGCGCGCCGACGTGGTCGTCATCGGGGCCGGCCTCGGTGGCCTGGCCTGCGCCGCGGATCTGGCGTCGCGGGGCCTCTTCGTGATCGTGCTGGAGAGGCACGGCCTCGTCGGTGGATACGCGAGCTCATTCACAAGGGGCCCCTACGTGTTCGACGTGTCGCAGCACGCGGTGGGAGGCCTTGGCAGGGGGCAGAGCTTTTTCGACCTCTTGGATCGCATCGGCGTGGCAGCGGACATCGAGGTGGCCACCCCGGCGCACCTGGCCACCATCATCTTTCCGGATCGGACGCTCACGCTGCCCGGCGGTCACGGCGCAGCCGTGGAGATGCTCGCCGGTCTGGACAAGGCCGAGCGGGATGCGCTCGGCAGGCTTCTCGAGGAGTGCGAGTCCATCCACCGCGACACGGTGGCGGGTGCACTCGACAGCGACATGAGGCGCCTGATCCGCGGCATGAGGCTCGCGGGCGACAGGACCTTCGGGCAGGTGCTCGACGCGTCCATCTCGTCGCGGATCCTGAGGACGGTGCTCTCCTTGCCATGGGTCCTTCTGGGGTTGCCCCCATCACGGGCGGCCTACTCGTGGTTCGCGAAGGTCCTCACCACCACGCTCATCGAGAGCACGGGCCACATCGTGGGCGGTGGGCAGGCGCTCGCCAGCGCCATGGCCGCCCGCATACGCCATCTCGGCGGAGAGGTGCGCACCAGTCTCCCGGCCACGTCCATCCTGACAAAAGATGGCGTCACCGGGGTCGAGACCCAGGCGGGCGACGTGATAGAGACGAGCACCGTGGTGGCCTCCATCGATCCGTGGGCCCTGGCCGGGCTCTTGAACGACGAGCGATGGCCCGATCCCGCTGGGGAGCCGTCGCTGTCCATGGCCGCCACGTACCTCGGGCTCGACGTGGATCCGGCATCTCTGGGCATCCCCGAGGGCGCGTCCTTCATCACGGCGACCGGGGATGCAGAGGCGGCCTATCGCGCCAGCCTGCGGGGCGCCATCGACGAGGCGGACATCGTTCTCTCGAGCCCCACGGCGCTCGACCCCGGGTGTGCCCCCCCGGGCAAGGGGATGATCCACGCGGTGGCCCTGGTCAATGGCCGGCCATGGTTCGACCTGTCGGGCGGGACCTATGCCTCCCGCAAGCGCCAGGTCCAGGCCGCCATGATCGATAGGCTCGAGGCGCACTTTCCGGGCCTCGGTGGCGCTGTCAAGGTGGTGGAGACGGCCACCCCGCGCACCATGCACGGCTACACGCGCAACCACCTGGGCGCCGTGTACGGCCTGGCCCAGACCGTGACGCAGTCCGGCGCAAGGCGACCCGGCGCGTCCACCCCCATACCCGGCCTCCACCGAACGGGCGCATGGGTGCTGCCGGGAGGAGGCTACAGCGCCGCCACCCTGTCGGGCCTCATGACCTCGCGCGAGGTGGCGCGCCGCCTTGGGCTGAAGGTCTCTTCCAGCCACCGCAAGGCCGAAGACAGGTTCCTCTTGCGCATCTTCTACGAGGACACGGACACGGACGGCCTGACCTACCACGTCTCCTACATGCGCTTCTTCGACAGGGCACGCACCGAGATGTTCATGACCATGGCAAAGAAGGAGAAGATCGCCCTGCCCCGCGCCGTGGTGACGCACATCGACGTGAGGTACCACCATCCATCCACCCTCGGCGACGCCATCGAAATCGTCACGCTGGCGCGTTTCGCCTCGGACTACCGGGTCGTGTTCGAGCAGGAAGCGCGACTTGCAAGAGACGGCACGCCCCTTGCCGAGGCCACCACGGAGATGGCGTTCGTCGACGGTGACGGAAGCCCCGTGCCCTGTCCCGTGCGCGAGCAGCTCGAGCGACCACTTTCCGGTGCGACCGTCAGTCGCGGTGAAACCCCAGGTCCGCAGGGTTGATCCGGCCGGGCACGTGACCGAGCGCGCCACCGGACGCCTCGAACCGAGCCCGCGCCCGAGCGCATTCGGCTGCCAGCGAGGCCAGGTCGGGATCCGTGCTCCGCTTGTCTCTGGACACGTGCCCCTTGGACCAGTAGTCGAGCACGAGCTTCGAGTCGCCGTACACGTGCGTGGCGCCCAGGGCCTCGGCGGCCTGCATGGCGACGAGGCAGGCCAGAAGCTCGCCGTAGTTGTTGGTCCGGCCGCGTCCCAGAAGGACGCTGCCCTCGGGCAACAGCTCGCCTTCCTCGCGCTGCGACAGGTGCACCAGAGGCACCCCCTCTCGATCCGTGACCCTGATCTCCACGCCACGCCCCGGGCCCGTGCCCGAGTCGAAGAACACGGCGTCTTCGGGAAAGACGGACAGGGCTTTTTTCTTGTCGAGGTCGCGATCCTCGTAAGGCGCTCCCTCGTCGAGCCACCTCAAGGCCTGCTCGCGCGTCAAAAAACCCCGGTACCGTGCCTTGCGCCCGCGGACGATCCTGTCGCACTCGGCCCAGGACCCGGCGACGCCTTGCTGCGTCTCGGTCCTGTAGGCGTAGTGCCTCTTCACACAGGATTTCCCCTTGCCCTCGCAGGACCCTCCGCCTGCGAGCCATGACTCGGCCGAGGCCCGGTCCTCGAAGCCCTTGAACCGGGCGTTCTTGCCTTTCACCTTCGCCTCGCACTCGGCCCAGGTGCGGACGATGCCTCGCTCCCTGGCGGTGACATAGGCATAGAAGCTGTTCTTCTTTTTTGCCACGACGATTCCCGTGCGGGCTTCATACCAGGGAAAGCGCGCCGACACAAACACGCCAATGGCCGGTCCGGCTCAGGGCTGGATGTGCTTGAGGTTGCGGGCGTTGATCACGAAGTGCGTGACCACGCAGATGGTGAGATCGCCGGTGACGAGGAAGGATAAACCGAGAAAAAAGCCCATGGCCAGGGCCTGCAACGTCCACGGGATCATCCGTCTGCTGGTGGGAACGTGCAAGAGGCCGAACGCCAGGCTCGATACCACGAGGCCGGTTGCCGGCATCAGCACGCCGCGGAAGAACAGCTCCTCCCCCACCGCGCTCATCGAGGCTATCACGAGGATCTCGCGGTTGCGAAACCCCCCGAGAAGCCCCGCGAACTCGTGCATCATGGCCCTGGCCCACGGCAGGCGGCCGGCCATCCACATGCAGAGCCGGGAGATGCCGTAGCCCAGAGCGAGCCCTGCAAGGGCACCGGAAGGCATGGTGACGAACCAGGGCAGATCGACGAGAGGCGCGGGGTGATACCAGATGTTGGGCTGTTCCCTGAACAGTCCCCACGCGACGGAGATGGCCGACATGATACCGTACAGCCCGAGCGTCAGCTTGAGCATGATGAGGCGGTTCGACTCGCTCTGCACCTCGTCCTTCAATGGTCCCTTTCAGGCCAGGTGCTTCTCCAGGGCCTCTTCGATGGCCACTCCGAGCTCGTCCGCCCGGCGCATGAGCTCGGACGAGCGCGACCGAGCAGCCGACGAGAACTCGCCGTCCGCGAGCCCCTTGAGGTTGACGAGCACGTTCATGCGCGCACCTGCCACGCAGGCGCGGCCGACGAGGCCACCCACGCCCGCGTCCGTGATGGAGCCCCGGCTTCCCTTGTGCACGACGACGAGGACGAGCTCGAGCGCTTCCACGCCCATCTGCATCACCTCCAGAGGAACGGTCGTGGCGCCCATGACGGCACGGGCAACGGCATCCGCACGTGCCGCTGCCTGCTCGTCCGTCGCGTGGGGCAGGCGCAGCGCTTCCATCACGAGGTTGAACGCCCCGGTGTCGCGGTCTACGGCCGAAAGAAGCCCCTCGCGCAGCCGCTGGGCATCGAGAGCGACCCTCTCCATCTCGCCGCGAAGCGCCGGATCCTTTTTCTTGGCGAACGAGAGGTTGGCGACCATCGAGACCAGCGACGCGCACAGGGCGCCTGCCAGGGCTGCCACGCTGCCTCCGCCTGGCGCGGGGGAGTCCGTGCTCAGCTCGGCGCTGAACGTATCGAGGTCCATGGACACGAGGCCCCTGGGGGCCAACCTGAGCTCCAGGACCCGCTGCGCAGGATCGAACGGCGCCACATCTGCGAGGCCCATGGACTGCACCGCACAGTCGATGGCCTTTCTCGCGGGCACGCCGCGGCAGGCTCCCCGCCTTGCCAGAAAATGCCTCCCCGACTCCACGACGGCGTCCGCGGGCACGAGCCCGACGATCTCGCTGCCCGTGACCCTCAGCCCGCGACCACGGGCCAGCTCGTCCGTGGCTTCGAAGGCCCGGTGCATTCCGGTCACGCGGTGGTCGGTGAGGTTCATCGAGACCTGGGCGCGGCCATACTCCGGGATGACCCAGCCCACCGCCTTGCACCTCTCGAGGATCCCCTGCACGCGTTCGAAGCCCCCCTTGCCGTCCGGCACCTTGAGGCCGTCCGCGTCGCGCCTGAACCGCCCCCGCTCTCGCAGGCTCAGGGCCAGCTCCCGCGCGTCCTCGCGCCGGTCCGAGTTCAGGTTCACGTTGAAGGCGATGAGAAACGGCCGCACGCCGATGACCGTGGCGCCGCTGCGCGCGTTGAACACGGGCTCGCCGAAATCGGGCCGCCACGCCGGGTCTGCGAGCTTTCTCTCGAGACCCTCGTATTCGCCCGCGCGGATGTCCGCCAGGTTGCGACGGCCGTCGGAGCTGGCCGCGTCCTCGTACAGGTAGACCGGGATGCCCAGCTCGCTGGCAACGCGCCTGCCGAGGGCCCTGGCCATCTCGACGCACTCCTCGGTCGTGACGCCGCTCACGGGCACGAAGGGGCACACGTCGGTCGCGCCCATGCGTGGGTGGCTGCCCCTGTGGGCGCTCATGTCGATGAGCTCGGCTGCCCTGGCGATGGCCAGAAAGGCCGCCTGCGACACGGCTACGGGATCGCCCACGAACGTCACCACCGTACGGTTCGCACCCGCGCCCGGGTCGACATCGAGCAGGGTCGCTCCCTGGACCGACTCGATCGCATCGGTGATGGACTTGATGACGGACCGGTTCCTGCCTTCCGAGAAGTTCGGGACGCACTCGACGATCTTCACCTGGCGCCTCCGTGGTCCGTCAGATATCCACGTACGTCACGAGATCCCCGACGAACTCCTTGATGATGCCGAGCCGTTCCTCGACAAGCTTGCGGTGATCCCCGTCGTCCAGCTCCTTGAGAAGGGGCAAGATGGGCTGGATCCAGATGCGGTCCGGCGGCACGACCTTCTCCTGGTAGCGCAGCACCCAGTTGTTCTCCGTCCACAGGGGCACCCCCTCGATGCTCTCCACCTCGGCGCCTTGACCCTTGTCCGCGAAGGTCACTCTCAGAAACAGGCCGTCGCGCGTGTAGGGGATGTTCTTTGCCTGGATGAGATCCGGCGGGTGCCAGCCGAAGCGGTACTTCAACCCCTGGTTGGAGAGAACGTTGCCCAACGAGTAGGCCACCAGGCACTCGCGCTTGAGATA
>JBFYZU010000197.1:0-11671 GCA_041309365.1 Myxococcota bacterium | reverse complement strand
GACCTGCTGGATCATGGAGATCTTCTGCAGGTTCGTGAGCTTGCGCTTCGGCGGCTCCTCCCGGGGCTTCTGGGCGATGAGCTTCTCGCGCGCCTTCAGCTCCTCGCCGAGGATGTCCTCTATGTCCATGATGCAGGACGTGCAGGCCCCGCCGGCCTTTGTGTAATTGGTGACCTGCTCGACGGTCTTGAGGTCGTTCTCGCGGATGACCCTGCGGATGCGCGTGTCCGTGACCCCGAAGCACTTGCACACGAGCTCCCCCTCCTCCATGGCATCCTGCGAGGGCGTGTCCCCGCGGTAGTTCGCGATGGCCGCCTCCAGGGCCTCCATGCCCATGACGGAGCAGTGCATCTTCTCCTCGGGCAGGCCGCCGAGCGCATCGGCGATGTCCCGGTTGGAGATGTGGGAAGCCTCCTCGAGCGTCATGCCCTTGATGAGCTCGGTGAGCACCGAGGACGAGGCGATGGCGGACGCGCAACCGAAGGTCTTGAATCGCGCGTCGGCGATGCGTCCCTCGTCGTCGAGCTTGATGCTCAGCCTGAGCGCGTCCCCGCAGGTGATGGAACCCACCTCGCCCACCGCGTCCGCGTCCTCGATCTCGCCGACGTTCTTCGGGTTGAGGAAGAGATCCTTGACCTTCTCCGTGTAGTCCCACATGTGTCGCTCCCTGGATTGCACCATAGAATTAACTCCCTGGCGAAACGAGTCAACTGGGCGACAGGACTAAAAGATCCGCTTTTTTCGGTGGGTCACATGAACAGGCGGTAGTAGATGTCCCCGTCGAAGTGGGTGCCGTTGCGGTAGTCCATCCAGACGATGTGGCATCTCCCCGGCGAGGCCTCGACCTCGGGGAGCTGGGAGTCGTAGCTCCCTGCTGTGCCGGTGTCCACGCGCCAGTCAACGGGCTGGAACGTGGCGCCCCAGTCCATCGAGAAGTTGAGGTAGACGTCCAGCGCCCCGTTGCGGTCGTCCTCCCACACCACGAACACCAGGCCGCCGTCCGCCGCCACGTCCGGGTGGGTGGAGCCTCCCATGCCGGCCGGATCGGCATCGACTCGCTTGTCCGATGCTCCCCAGGTGACGCCTCCATCGGACGTCATGTTCATCCGGACGTCGGCCAGCCCGTCCCTGTAGTCCTCCCAGACGACCCATGCGCGGCTCGACCCCGGCAGGGCCGCGATCTCCGGGTTCAGGGAGTCGTTGGCGAACGCGTCGATGTCGAGCTTGACGTCGGCGCCGAACGCGGCGCCGAAGCTCTGCGAGGACGCGGCGAACACGTCCACCGACCCGAACCTGTCGTCCTCGAACACCACGTACACGCTGCCCGTGGACGTGGCCGCGATGCGGGGCCGGTCGCTGTACCCGGCGCCCGAGTCCAGGCGGGTGTCGGTGCCGGACCACGTGGCGCCGAAGTCCAGGGAGCGGTTGAAGTAGATGTCGCCGCTCCCGTTGCGGTTGTCGCGCCACGCGACGTAGACGCGGCCCGTCTGGTCCACGGCCACGTGGGCGTCGGAGGCGATCTGGGGATTCGGGCCCGCGTTGTGGTCCACACGGACGGGCGCCGAGAACGTGGCGCCGCCGTCGACCGACCGCGACACGTAGATCCTGCGAGACCGGTTGGCCTCCACGTACTCGTAGGCGACGTACACGCCGCCCGTGGCGTCCATGGCCGCGGATACGCCGAAGCAGTCGCGGTCGAGCCCCGTATCGATGCGGGTGTCCGTGGCGGACCAGGTCCCGCCGTCGCTGGTGGAGTATCGCTTGTAGATGTTGCGCGCATCGGCGTCGTCGCGAAAATCCGCCCAAACGGCCGCGACGTTGTCGCCCCACCCCGCCACCAGGGCGGGGTAGACGCTCGCGTGGACCCCTGCCGTCCCGCTGTCCAGGCGGACGTCGGCGCCCGTCCAGGTGGATCCTCCCGTCGTGGAGCGCCGGTAGTAGATGTCGGCCTCCCCGTTCCTGCGGTCCATGTAGGCCACGTGCACGGCCAGGCCCCCGTCCGTGACGAGGTCGTGGGCGATGGTGTTCGAGGCGTTCTGGTCCAGCCACACGTCCGTGGCCGGGAACGTGGGGCACCCCTCGTCCGTGGTCGTGTCGCAGTCGTTGTTCAGCGCATCGCACCAGGTCTCGACGGCCTGGAAAGAGACCGGGTACGGACACGTCCAGGAGGCGGCCACGCAGGCGGGGGCCGTCCCTGCGCACACCCCGGTCGAGAGGCAGAAGCCCACGGGCGGGGTGAGGTTGTTGTCTGCCACAGCGTCGCAGTCGTCGTCCAGGCCGTTGCAGGTCTCCGCGACGGACTCGATGTCGTCGGGGCACTCGAGGACGCCTCCTGTGCACACCGTGGTCCCGTACTCGCACTCTCCCACGTTGGTGCCGCAGCGTACCCCGCCTCCGGGATTCGCCTCGTCGGCCGCAGCGTCGCAGTCGTCGTCCAGCCCGTTGCAGATCTCCGGCGATGGCCCCACCTCGCCCTCGCACACGAGCAAGCCCGCGACGCAGTTCAGGGTGCCGGCAGTGCAGGCGCCCGTGTCCGTGCCGCAGATCCCGCCCCCTCCGGGGTTGCCGTCGTCCGCCGTGCCGTCGCAGTCGTTGTCCAGCGTGTCGCAGATCTCCACGGTGGGCGTGACCTCGCCCTGGCACTGCAGGACCCCTGCGATGCAGTGCATGGTGCCGGCAATGCAGGTGCCCGTGTCCGTGCCGCAGGCGACCCCGCCGCCGGGATCTCCGCCGTCGACCGCGCCGTCGCAGTCGTCGTCCAGCCCGTTGCACGTCTCCGTCTCGGGCCCGACGCTTCCCACGCACACTGCCACGCCGTGGATGCACTGCACCGTGCCCGCGGTGCACTCCCCGACGTCGGTGCCGCAGCCCACGCCGATCCCCGGCAGGGTCCCGTCGTCCGCCGTGCCGTCGCAGTCGTCGTCCAGCCCGTTGCACGTCTCCGTCCCGGGCCCCGTCGCGCCCTGGCACTGCAGGATGCCGGAGACGCAGTGCATGGTGCCTGCCGAGCACTCGCCAGCGGTCTCCCCGCAGGCCGCGCCACCTCCCGGGTCTCCCTCGTCTGCA
Organism: Myxococcota bacterium; assembly: GCA_041309365.1. Classification (GTDB taxonomy): domain Bacteria; phylum Myxococcota_A; class Polyangia; order DRWM01; family DRWM01; genus JAFDER01. Next base: position 8,605 of record JBFYZU010000197.1, on the reverse strand, counting down.
GCCGTGTCGCAGTCGTCGTCCAGCCCGTTGCACGTCTCCGCGACCGGCGGGATCTCCCCCTGGCAGATCATGGTGCCGCCCACGCAGGCCAGGACCCCCGGCTCGCACTCGCCGGCGGTCGAGCCGCACGTGGCACCTGCTCCGGGCACGTCCTCGTCGATGGCCGTGTCGCAGTCGTCGTCCAGCCCGTTGCAGGTCTCCGGCACGGGCTCCTCCGACCCGGCGCAGACGGGCACCCCGCCCACGCACGACATCGTGCCCGTCTCGCACTCGCCCTCGTCCGTGCCGCAGGGATCGCCCAGGCCCACGATGCTCCCGTCGTCGATGTAACCGTTGCAATCGTTGTCGTGGCCGTCGCAGATCTCGGGGGACGGCTCCGTGTCCCCCTGGCAGTCCAGGGCGCCGGTCACGCACACTGTCAGTCCCCGCTCGCAGTCGCCCATGCTGGATCCGCAGGGCTGGCCCTCGTCCGGCAGGGTCGTCCATCCCGGGTCGGGCTCGTCGGCCGCGGCGTCGCAGTCGTCGTCTAGCCCGTTGCACGTCTCCGGGGCCGGCACCACCTCTCCATCGCAGACGAGGCCCCCTTCCACACAGTGGAGGATGCCCGCGACGCACTCGCCCTCGTCCGTGCCGCAGGCCACGCCTCCGCCGGGATCGTCCTCGTCGATGTCCCCGTCGCAGTCGTCGTCCAGCCCGTTGCAGGTCTCACCGCCTCCATCGGTGCAGCAGGTCAACCCCGGCACGCAGGCCCCTTCGGTGTGCGCGCACTCGTTGCACTCGTACTCGCAACCCGTGTCCGGATCCCCGTCCTCGTCGTGGAATCCCTCGTGGCAGGCGTCGATGACGCAGACGGCGTCCTCCGGCAGGCCCGTCCCGCTCTCGCAGGCCGGGTCCGCGTTGAAGAAGCGGCACAAAACCCCGCACGCTCCGCAGTTGTCGATGTCGGTGGTCAGGTCGATGTCCTCGTCCACCTGGCAGTCGCAGTCGTTGTCGTACAGGTCGCAGTAGGCATCGTCGTCGCGCGTGCGGATGCAGTAGAGCTCGCAACCCATGGACTCGGGATCCGCGGCGTCGTCGGGGATGCAGTCGTAGTAGTTGATATCGCATCCCCGCGCGGGGTCCAGGACGCACTCCCCCTCGATGCAGCTCACGTAGGCGTGCGGCAGGTGGCACTCGTTGCCGCACTCGCCGCAGTTGCCCGGGTCGTTCTCGAGGTCGAAGTCCTCGTCGACGAGGTCGTCGCAATCGTCGTCGACGCCGTTGCAGATCTCCTCCGCCCCGGGCGTGCAGCCGTCCGGGACGAGGGTGTCCTCGAGCGTGTCCGCGAGCGTGTCCTGAGGGCCGTCGGCGGGCGAGTCGGACGTCACGTCGCTCTCGCTCGTGTCGATCGCCGCGTCAGAAAGGTCGCAGTCCCCGAGGCAGTAGGGTGTGGTGTTGCAGCCGAAAGAGCCCAGGGCCATGGCCGCTGCCAGGGCCAGAAGCCCAGGCCCGAAACGCCTTCTTCTGGCCAGCGCGAGGCCGAGCGCGCCGGCCGCCAGGAGGATCGCGACGACGGACGGCGAGGAGCCCGTGGAGCCCATGGTGCAGCCCACGCACCCGCCCGTGCCGGTGGCCGCGATGTTCTGCGCCCCGTCGGTGTCCGTGCCGGCGTCGGCCGGCGCGTCGGGCTCCGGCTCCGGGATCAGGGAGTCGTCGATGCAGGTGCCCTGCTCGCACGTGTGATCCTCGGGGCACGCGATGTAGGAGCAGGGGTCGTCCACGCAATCGCCGTCCACGCACACGAGGGGATCGCGGCAGTCCACTCCTGCACAGGGATCATCGGCGCAGGTGCCCGTGTCCGGGTCGCAGACCAGGCCGTAGGAGCACTCCACGCCGAAGCAGGGATCCTCCACGCAGGCCCCGTCGAAGCAACGCTCGCCATCCGGGCATACGTCGTCCGGACCGCACGACTCGTGGCAGGCGCCCTCTCGGCAGAAGTCCGTGCCCGTGCACACCACGTCGAGGCACGGATCCGGCTCGCACTCCCCTTCACGGCAGCGCTCACCCTCGTCGCACTCGTGCCCGGGCGTGTAGCAGTCCGCCGGGAAGCAGCCCGGAGCGCCGTCGACGATGATGCACTCCCACCCTTCGGGGCAGGTGATGAACTCGCACTGGCTCAGGCACTCTCCTCCCCGGCAGAGGTAGCCCGGGTCGCAGGTCACGTCCTCGCACAGGTCGTCGACGCAGTAGGTGTCGTCGTACTCCTCCACGTACTCGCAGACCTTGCCCGTCGGGCAGGGCCACTCGTCGTCCGGGTTGCAGGGAGGCGCGCAGTAGCCCTCGATGCAGACCGATTCCCCGGGACACTCCGCGGACACGTCCACGAGCCCGTCGCAGTCGTCGTCCAGCCCGTTGCAGACCTCGTCGGCCGGCCCGATCCCGCCGTGGCACACGATGTCCCCGTCGAGGCAGATCCAGTTGCCGGTCTCGCAGATGCCCACGTCCGTGCCGCAGGGCTCTCCAAGGGGCAGGCCATCGTCCACCAGATGGTTGCAGTCGTTGTCCAGGCCGTCGCACACCTCTTCCTCGGGGCCCACCTCTCCGAGGCACACGATGTCCGGCGGCACCAGGGTCAAATCGCAGTACGTCACTCCCGGCTCGCACTCGCCCACGTCCGTGCCGCAGGCCTCCCCGCCTTCCGGGTTGCCCTCGTCCGTCTCGCCGTCGCAGTCGTTGTCCAGGCCGTCGCACAGCTCGGTCCCGGGGCCCACCTCTCCCACGCAGACCCAGGCGCCCGCCACGCATTCCAGGTGGCCCATCGCGCAGACGCCCTCGTCCGTGCCACAGCTCTCACCGCCAGCGATGCCGTCGTCCGTGAGGCCGTTGCAGTCGTCGTCCAGCCCGTTGCACAGCTCCGCCGGCTCCGGGTACACGGCTCCCAGGCAGTTGAGCGTCGCGACCCCGGGGCCGGCCGTCACGCACGTGGTCACGCCTGCCTCGCAGATGCCTATGCCGTCCAGCGCAACGGGGCCGCACAGCCCGCCTCCCTCGGGGTTGCCGTCGTCGAGAAGCCCGTCGCAGTCGTCGTCCAGCCCGTTGCACAGCTCGGTCGTCGGGAGCACGCCGCCGTCGCACACGAGCGCGCCGCCGATGCAGTGCACGTTGCCCGAGATGCACACGCCCACGTCCATGCCGCACGCAGCACCGCCTCCGGGATCTCCGTCGTCGGCCGTGCCGTCGCAGTCGTTGTCCAGCCCGTCGCACAGCTCGGTTCCAGGGCCCACTTGGCCCGTGCACGTGATGGCCCCGTCCACGCAGTGCTCCGTGCCGAAGGCACACTCGCCCACGTCCGTGCCGCAGGATCCGCCTCCGCCCGGATCGCCGTTGTCGTCGGTCCCGTCGCAGTCGTCGTCCAGCCCGTTGCACAGCTCGACCCCCGGGAACACAGCGCCGATGCACTCGATCGAGGCCGCTCCAGGGCCGGTGGTCACGCAGGTCTCCATGCCTGCCTGGCAGATTCCGATGCCGTCGAGTGCAGTGGGCCCGCAGGCAGCACCGCCTCCGGGGTTGCCGTCGTCCGTCGTCCCGTCGCAATCGTTGTCCCAGCCGTCGCACACCTCGGCCGAGGACGGGATCTCTCCGAAACAGACGAGCGTGCCTCCCATGCACGTGATCACTCCCGCCGTGCACTCGCCCACGTCCGTGCCGCACGTCATCCCTCCCTCGGGATTCCCGTCGTCGGCCGTGCCGTCGCAGTCGTCGTCCAGCCCGTTGCACAGCTCGGCCGCCGGGCCCGTCTCTCCGATGCAGCGGATGATTCCCCCGACGCACTGGGTCAGGCCGGCCACGCACTCGCCCTCGTCCGTGCCGCAGGCCACGTCCCCACCGGGGTTGCCGTCGTCGGCCGTGCCGTCGCAGTCGTCGTCCAGCCCGTTGCAGACCTCGGCCACCGGCGAGACTCCTCCCAGGCACACGATGGAGCCCGCGAGGCAGGTCTCCGTCCCGTGGCTGCACTAGCCCACGTCCGTACCGCAGGTTGCGCCACCCCCTGGGTTGCCGTCGTCGGCCGTGCCGTCGCAGTCGTCGTCCAGCCCGTTGCAGACCTCCGGCGACAACGTCGCGGCGTCGCAGTCCACCCAGGCCCCTCCGATGCAGTACTCCGTCCCGGGCCCGCAGACCGTGCTGCAGCCCCTGGTCAGCCCCTCGTCGATCTGGCCGTCGCAGTCCTCGTCGAAGCCGTCGCACGTCTCCAGCCCTGGCACGGGCGCGGAGCACACGCCCCAGGATCCTGCCACGCAGGTCTCCACGCCGCTCCCGCAGTCCGTCGAGCAGGGCCTCGTGAGGCCGTCGTCGGGCGTGCCGTCGCAGTCGTCGTCGAAGTCGTTGCAGGTCTCCGGGCGCGGGATGCACGCTGGCACGAGCCCCTCGACGTACAGGAGGATGTCCTCGAAGTCGTTGTCCCCGCCCCGCCAGAGGTCCTCGAAGCCGAAGTAGAAGGCATCGTCGTGCGTCGCGCTCGTGTACACCAGCACGTGGACGTAGTCGCCGTCGTCGTTCAGGATGCGCTCCGTGAAGTAGATGCGCTGTGCAGTGTCCGCGGCCTCCCCGCAGTTGTCCCCCGCGCTCCCGCCCGCGAGCAACTCGGGCGTCCGGATCCAGAAGCCGATGTACCCGCCCTTGTAGTCTGCGCTGGCGCTGATGTCGACGTTGGCGTGCCTCCACCAGGTGGAAGGGCAAGGGCATGCGCAGTCGCCGGTGCTGCGGCAGCCGAAGATCGTGTGCAGGTTCGCGGCGATGGAAACGTCGTCGCCCACGTTGTACCAGCCGAAGGAGTTGCGGTAGCCGGCGCCCTCTGCCATGTCCACGAAGTGGATCGTCACGCCCGGCGGGGGGAGGTAGACCTCCGGCTGGATGTCCGCGTCGAGGATGGCCGACATGACGCCGGTCCCCTCGTTGTTGTTCAGGCAGGACTGGAGCCTCGTGGTCTCCGGAACGACGGTCGCGTCCACCTGGTTGATGACGGCCTCTGCAACGCTGCCGCGCACCATCCACGCTGCCGCGATCAGCATCGTACTCCATGAACGGCTGGACATGGTCACCCTCCCGCGAATCGGTAGATCATTCAGGGAATTCGAGAAAAACTATGCCACGAAAAGGATCGTCCTACTACTGCGACCGGATCCCCAGGGGGCCCAGCCTGATCTTCTCGTAGTACCCCAGCCTCGCGGACAGGGCGTTTCGCGCCTCCACCACGGCATCGACCCACCGCTTCTCCCCGGTGGCCTGCTTGGCCCTGTCCACCTGGTCCAGGGTGATGTCGCCGTCGATCGGACCGTACCCATCGCCGAGAACGGCCAGGCCGTCCTCGTAGTACCCGTACACGTCCACGGCGTCCACCTGCGACTCGGCGTCCATCCCCGCCGCGAGCAGGTGGCTCGCGCTGAACCACCTCGGGTGGAGAAGCCCGGTCAGGGAGGCGAATGCCGGCTCGCCCGTCATCCGCGGGCAGTCCGACCCGACGACCCACGAGCCGTCCGCCGTGGTCACCCCGACGAGGCAGTCGTGCACGCCCATGTTCTCCGGGGACAGAGGCTCGAGCTCCATCTTGCCCACGATGGAGATCAGGTCGTCCTCGGTCGCGCGATCCGCGGCGAGGTCCCACGTCCTCGTCGGCATCAAAGACGACTTGAGCCACTCGCTCGTGACCGTGATCTCGCTCGCCCCGCCCTTTCGTTCCATGTCCATCCTGACGGACCTGCCCGTGCCCCAGGTCACGAGATACGAGATGGTGCAATCGCCCTCGAGCACCCCGGGGCCGTACCCGGAGTTCGCCGGGTCGTGTCGATCCCGAGCGGGCATCTTGCAGCACGTGACGAACGCGATCGCGAAAAGCGAGGTCGCGAGGATCGCAGGACGCGCCATCGAAAGCCCGGTCATGGGGAATCTCTCGCGATCAGCGCCCGGAGCCACCCGTGAGGCCGGCCAGGGCACGGGACGAAGAGGTTGTCGTAGTTGATGGCGGCCTTCTCCACGAGGACCCTGTACGTGGGTGCCCCGAGCAGGATGCCGCTGCCGTGATCCATGACGAGCACCGAGCCGTCCGGGGCGTCGGAGATCTCGATGCCGATGCGCTCGTGCGCGCCGCAGCCGTCGGACCGCTTCGGGCAGAAGCCGTGCTTCGCTTCCAGCGTCAACTGGCCCACCCTGTAGCTGCCCTGGACCTCGATGGCCTGATCGAGGAGGCCCAGCACGAGATCATCCCCCCCCCACAGGCCGGCGAACGTGTTGACCCAGTCCGGCAGCGGCTCGTCCCTGAGGAACTGGAACCGCAGCACGTCCCCGGCCTGGACAGGGCCGTGCACGGCCGGAGTCGCTGCCAGAGTCAACCTCATGTCCCTCTCGACGCCATCGAAGCCGGTTCCGCTCATGTCCAGATCGACCTGCCCCGTGCGAACGATGACATCCGTGATCGTCACGTCGCCCTCGAAGATGGCGGTCCCGTGCGCGTCCTCGAACGACGGCGAGAGGTTGAACGCGATGGCGATGTCCTCCTCCCTGGTGCACTCCGGGTTGCAGGCCGTCTGGGACACGGCCAGAAGGATCGCCATGCAACGCAGGTATCCAAGCCCGGCGGTCATCTCCACCAGCATGATCCGCGTGTGGGTGTGGTGCAAGGCGAACGAGGTCACCGCCCGTCCCCTGGCTCCTCGTCGAGCATCTCCCATCCGCCTCCACCCGAGGTGATCTCTATCTTGAAGCTCGACGACCTGGGCTCGATGGGCCCGGTCACCGGATCCGGGGCCTGGACGGACCGAGGGGCCTCATCTTGCTCGGTCTTCTTCGGAGGGTAGCTCTCCCTGATCTCGGCCTGCATGTCCATGAGCCGCGCTTCCCAGTCGCGCAGCCTGACCTCGCGCTGCTTGAGCTTCTCCTCTCGCTCTGCCAGCACCCGCTCCCTGCCGCCGATGACCATCTCGCGCTCCAGGAGCCTCTCCTCGCGATCCCTGAGCTCCTGCTCGAGGACCTTGAGCTTGCGCTCCCTCACCTCGATGGCGGCCTCCCATGCGGCCTGCGGAGCCCGCCCGCGGGGGCTGGGGGGCGGAGCAGCGGGCGTCGGCCTGAGCGAGGCCGGATCGGGCTCGAACGGGATGCTGCTGGCCCTGACTCCCGTGGGCACGAGGCGGTACTGCACGCCCTCCTGGATCCTCTCGAGCGGCACCTGGGGCGGAGGCGGGATGGAAGGCGACTCTGCATCGCCGGGGACCTCGGCGCGCAGCTTGGAGAGGTCGAACTCGCCGCTGATCTCGTTCTCGATCAGCCGCGCCTTGTTCGGCGACGGAGGCACGGTATCGCGCAGAAAAGGGCTCTCCTCCCCTTGTGCCTTCCCCTTGGCCTCGGGCACCGGTGTGCCTCCTCTCGACATCTTCTCGTCGGTCACCGTGAACCCCCGGCGCTGTCCACTGGAAACTACCACATCCGCCCTGCTATACAAGGGTCGTGGGCGAGGAAAAACCCAAAAATCCCGCCGTGCTGTCGCCCGGAAAGGTCTTCCTGGCGGGAGAGTACTCCGTCCTCGACGGTGGCTGGGCTCTGGTCTCCACCATGGCCGTGCACGCGCGGGCCAGCCTCGTGGAGCGGGGCACCGGTTTGGGCCCCCAGTCGAGTCTCGTCGAGGCGATCCTCAGGGAGATGGGTGCGACGGGCTTGCGGCTCGCTCCGGGCCGCCGCATCGAGCTGGACCTCTCCGCCTTCTACGACGGGCCGGTGAAGAGGGGCATCGGCTCGTCCGCTGCAGGCACGGCCGCCGTGGCCGGGCTCGTCAACTTCCTCTCTCGGGGAAGCGTGGGGCGCAGGGACACCCTCGCTCAGCGGTGCTGCATCCTGCACCGCAGGCTGCAAGGAGGCGTGGGCAGCGGAGCGGATGCGGCTGCCTGCGCGAGGGGCGGCGTGGTCCGGTTCCGCCTCCCCTCGACAGTGCAGCCCGTCACCCTGCCGGAAGGCGCATGGCTTCGGGCCGTGGCCCTGGGCGTCGGCCAGCGCACGACGCCGGTGCTCGTGCGTCACGCGGACATGGTCCGCCGCGGCGATCCGACGGTCATGAACAACCTCGAGGTGTTCGCCGAGGCCGCCGACCGGATCATGGACGGCATCCTGCGCAATGACTTCTACAGCTTGAGGCTCGGCGTGAGCCTCGCCTCCGCATGCTACGAGGAGCTCGCCGACATCCTCGGCGCGCAGCTCGTGACCCCGCAGGACCGCGCGGCGATGAAGGCCGCGAGGCGTCACGGCGGCGTGTCGCGCCCAACGGGCGCGGGGGGCGGAGACCTGCACCTCGCCTACTTCCCAGATCCCGAGGCGGCCAGAGCCTTCGGGGCCTGGGCCGGGCGCCAGGGATTCTTCTCCATGCCCGTCATCCCCGATCCCCTGGGGACGCGCATCGAGAGGATCCGGCGCAAAGGATGATCAGCCTTCCAGGATGGACCTGACCTTGCGGACGAGCTCCGTGGTGGAGAAGGGCTTGGCCTGGCCATGTCCGACGCCTCCAGGATCTCCTTCACCAGCGAGAGGAGAGGATCGTCGTGCCTCATCCTGAGGAGCATGAGCTCCGCCGACCCCTGGACCACGG
>JBFYZU010000196.1:0-11224 GCA_041309365.1 Myxococcota bacterium | reverse complement strand
GAGGATGCCGTCCAGCGAGCTCTGGCCTGTGCCGTAGACGTTATCGAAGTCCCACTTGGTCTCCGCATCGTTGACCGCGATGACCGGGTACAAGAGCTTGCCGTCCTCGGCCATGGCCCTGAGCCTGTGCACGCCCGTGGTGGTCTCCTCGGTGCCGCCCTTGATCTTGGCGGCCATGTCGCGGTGGTCCTTGTGCACCGTGAAGATGAGGTCCGCCCCGTCGTCCAGCGTGAGGTTGGGGCCGAAGTCCAGGGTGCGCTCGATGGCCCAGTAGAACTCCTCGGTGCTCATGCCGTGCCATGCGTAGATCGCAGTGCCCGCCTTCGCGAGCGCCGCAGCCACCTCGTCCTGCGTGGACAGGGGGTTGCAACCGCTCCAGCTCACCTCGGCGCCGCAGGCCCTGAGCGTCTCCACGAGCACGGCGGTCTCCTTGGTGACGTGCAGGCAGCCCGCGATGCGCGCGCCCTTGAAGGGCTTGTCCTGGCCGTGGCGGCGCCGCAGCTCCATCATCACCGGCATGCGGCTCTCTGCCCACTCGATCTTGCGCCGGCCCTGATCCGCGAGCTCGATGTTCGCGACCTTGTGATCCATGCTTCTCGCCTCCTGGGGACCCGCAAGGGGCCCGGGCCATATCACCTAACACGACAGGTCCCGTGGGGCAACCCAACCGTGGTTTCTTGACCCGGGGCCGGGGCCCGGACCACAATCGAAAAAGACGATCCATGGGCGACGAGCGCGCACAGAACGCCCCCATGCAGGGCGTTTCCGGGAAAGGCTTCTGGCGGCGCCAGTACGGCCGACGGGGCATCCTCAAGATGGCCCTGCTTCTCGCCGTGACCGTGGCCGTGTTCGCGAGCCTCCTCTGGCGCGTGGACGCCCGGGAGGTGCTTTCGACCCTCGCCGCCAGCAACGTCTCGCTCCTTCTGGCGGCACTCGTCCTCGGTGCTCTCGTTCCCGTGGCCGGGAGCCTGCGCTGGTACCTCATGCTCAAAGCCGCAGGGGAGAGGACCGACTACGTCACGTGCTTCAGGGTCTTCTACGCGGCCCTTCCGGCCAACGTGCTCACCCCGTCCCACGCCGGCGACCTGCTGCGCAGCGTGTTCATGCGTCATCGCGTGGAGCCGTGGAAGGGCACGGGTGTGATTTTGGCCGAGCGGGTCGTGGACGTGGCGGTGCTGGCCTGCCTGGCCCTGGCCGGGGCCCTGGCCCATGGCCAGCACGCCGTGGCCTGGGCCGCCGCGGCCGTGCTCCTTCTCGAGGCGGGCGTGTGCGTGGTGGCCTTCCTGTGCAGGAGGATCCCTCTCGGGGCGTGGCTCTCCGAGCGCTCGGAGAGGCTCTTCTCGGGGCTCAAAAGCGTGGCGGCGAGGCCTTCCTGGCTTCTTGCCGCGACCGGCGCATCCGCTCTGGTCTGGGGCATGAACCTGGCCGTGACCTTCATGTGCTTTGCGGCCCTGGGCGCGGACGTCTCGCCGGTGCAAGTGGTTGCTTCGATGCCCATGGCCATCTTCGCGGGGCTTTTGCCCGTGACCCTGATGGGCATGGGCACCAGGGACTCGGCCATTGTCCTCTTGTTCGCGGACGTGGCCCCCAGGGCCACGTGCCTCGGGGTGGGCCTCCTGTACTCGCTGCTTTTGTACTGGGCCATCGCGCTCTGGGGCCTGCCGTTTCTCGGCTCGGTCCTCAGGGATCGCCGGCTCGCCGAGGCTCGGCAAGGCCCAGCTTCCGGTTGACGACGTACAGGGGCAGCCCCCTCACCTCGCGGCCGAGGGCGATCACGTACTCGCCCACGACCCACAGCCCGGACATGACCAGGCCCGCGCCCAGCGAGCACGCGCAGACGGCCGCCCAGGCCGCGGGCTCTTTGATCCTGCCTGCCAGGGCCAGGCCGGCAACGACCCCTGCCCCGGCCGTGCCGGCCAGCGACAAGAGCGCGCCCGCCAGACCCACGAGCCTCACGGGGAGCGCCGAGAACGACGTGACCGCATCGAGGGCCAGGGATGCCTGTCTCGCCGGTCCGTACTTTGTGCGGCCCGCGTGCCGCCTGTCCCTGTCGAAGCGCACCTGCGCCTGGCGGCCGCCCACCCAGCAGGCCAGGCCCCTCAAAAAGCGGCCTCGGTCGCGGGATCCGGACAGGGCGTTGACGACGCTGCGGTCGAGGAGCCGGTAGGCGCCCGCGTCCGGCACCATGCGCGCGTCCGAGGCCAGGCCCATGAACCTGTAGAAGCAGAACGCCGCGATCCGCTTGAGCGCCGGGTCGCCCCGTCGCGACCTGCGCCTGGCGTGCACCACGTCGTACCCCTGCCTCCATTTCTGCACGAGCTCGACCACGAGCTCTGGCGGGTCCTGCAGGTCCGCGTCCATGACGATGACAGCGTCGCCCTGCGCGTGGTCGAGCCCGGCCGCGCAGGCCGCCTCCTGGCCGAAGTTGCGGCTCAGGCCCAGGACCCTGACCCTCGGATCGCTTCCTGCCAGCCGGGCGAGCACCTCGGCCGAGCCGTCGGTGCTGCCGTCGTCCACGAACACGATCTCGAGGCTCGCTCCGAGGTCCGCGCGCCGGGCCAGGGCGTCGAGCCGTGCGTGCAGGGCCTCGATCACGTCCTTCTCGTCGAGGACGGGCACCACGATGCTCACCAGCGGGCGCTCTGGGCGGTCGGCCACGGACCTCAGAGGTTAAGGGATCCGGCTTCAACGGTCCATCCCCCACCGTCGTCCCCCGTTTCGACGGTCCGAATACTCGTGTTGACCGGATCCACGACGTTGATCTAAATAGTTGGGCCTGCCCGTTTTCTGACCGGGCCGGGTGCATACCGGAGAAGCGACATGAAGAAGTTCACGAGCCAGGACATTCGCAACGTGGCCCTCGTGGGACACCTCGGGTCGGGCAAGACCTCCCTGGGCGAGGCCTACCTCTTCATGAGCGGAGTGAACAACCGGCTCGGCGCGGTTGCCGACAACACCTCCATGCTCAACTTCGAGCCCGAGGAGAAGGAGAAGGGCGCCACGCTCTCCACCTCCATCGCCTCGGCCGAATGGAAGAAGAAGAAGCTCACCATCCTCGACACGCCCGGCGACGCCAACTTCTTTCTCGATGCCCTGTACTGCCTCACCGCGGCCGACTGCGGCGCCATCGTGGTGAGCGCCGTGGACGGCGTGCAGGTGCAGACGGAGGTCTGCTGGCAGCACGCCGTGGACAGCTCCATCCCGCGCCTCGTGTACGTGACCAAGATGGACCGCGAGCGCGCGGACTTCGCCGGGACGCTCAAGGACATCCGCGACACCCTGGGCGCCAACATCGTGCCGCTGCAGATCCCGATCGGCGCGGAGGACGCCTTCGAGGGGGTCGTCGATCTGCTGCGCATGAAGGCCCTGCGCTACGCCAAGGACGGGTCTGGCAAGGTGACGGAGTCGGTACCCGAGGGAGAGCTGGCCGAGCATGCGGCCTCTGCGCGCGAGCAGCTCGTGGACGCGGTGGCTGCGGCCGACGACGGCCTCACGGAGAAGTACCTGGAGAACGGCGACCTGGACGAGGCCGATCTGATGAAGGGGCTGCGCGAGGGCATCGCCGGGGCGACGCTGGTGCCGCTCCTGTGCGGCTCGGGCCTGCGCAACCAGGCCGTGGCCCCGCTCTACGACATCGTCAACGACCTGTTCCCTTCCCCCGCGGACCGTCCCGGTCGCACCGTGACCGGAGCGGACGGCGAGATCGCCTTGACGCCCGATCCCGCGGCCCCGTTCGCCGCGCAGGTGTTCAAGACGTCGGTGGACCAGTTCATCGGCTCTCTCACGCTCCTGCGCGTCTGGTCGGGCACGCTCAGGCCTGACTCCATGTACGCCAATGCCACGCGCGACACCAAGGAGCGAGTCGGCAAGCTTTTGTGCATGGTGGCCAACAAGCAGGAGGACATGGCCGAGGCCGTGCCCGGCGACATCGTGGCCGTGGCCAAGCTCAAGGAGACGGTCACCGGTGACTCGCTGTGCGACGAGAAGGCCAGGGTGAAGTTCGCCGACCTGCCCACGGTGGAGCCGCTCATCAGCTTCGTGCTCAAGCCCAAGAGCAAGGGCGACGCGGGCAAGCTGGGCCCCGCGCTCACGCAGCTGACCAAGGAGGACCCGGCGCTCAGCGTGTCGCGCGACACCGAGGCCGAGGAGCTCCTGGTGAGCGGGCTGGGCGAGGACCACATCCGCATCACGGTCAAGAAGTTGGAGCGCAAGTTCAACGTGAACGTCGAGCTCCTGCCGCCGAAGATCCCCTATCGCGAGACCATCACCCGCAAGGTCATGGAGATCGAGGGAAAGCACAAGAAACAGACCGGAGGCCACGGGCAGTTCGGCGTGTGCTACGTGCACCTCGAGCCCTACCGCGACGAGGACGGACAGTACGCCTACGAGTTCTCGAACCAGATCGTCGGCGGTTCCATCCCGAAAAACTGGATCCCGTCGGTGGAGAAGGGCATCCGGGCCGCCATGAACCGGGGCATCATCGCCGGCTTCCCGGTCATCGGCGTCAAGGTCATCCTCTACTACGGCAAGTACCACGACGTCGACTCCTCCGACATGAGCTTCCAGCTGGCAGGATCGAAGGCGTGGAAGGCCGGCGCGCCACAGGCCAACCCCGTGATCCTCGAGCCCGTCATGGAGATGCAGATCACCGTGCCCGAGGAGAACATGGGCGACATCATGGGTGACATCTCCGGCCGTCGCGGCCGGGTGCAGGGCTCCGAGTCGAAGGGCAAGAAGGTGGTGATCCGCGCCTCGGCGCCCATGAGCGAGGTGCTCCGCTACGCCAACGATCTGAAGAGCATCACGGGCGGCCGGGGCAGCTTCACCATGCACTTCTCGCACTACGACACGCTGCCCCCGAACCTCAACGACAAGGTCATCGCAGAGGCCGGCCGCAGGCCCACCGAGGAGGACGACGAGTGACGGATCACCTCGTCTGGGACATCAGCCCGGTCCTCGTCTCCATCCCGGAGGACTGGCTCAAGGGCATCGCCGTCGTGGCGGCCGTGTGCCTGGCCGCAGCGGCCGGCTTCTACTGGTGGCGCGGGCGCAAGCGCGGCAGCGAGGAGGATCGCTCCGTCGCCACCACGCTCGTGTACGTGCTCGTGGCGGCCGTGCTCGTGGTGGTCTTCGTGCGCGACGCGCTGGAGATCCGCTACTACGGCGTCCTCTTCGCGGCCGCCCTGTTCGTGGGCTACTACGTCATGCGGTGGCAGTTCAGGCGCGGCGGCTACGGCGACGACAAGGCCGAGGCGCTGTTCCTCTATGCCGCGCTGGGCATCATCATCGGCGCGCGCCTGGGTCACGTGATCTTCTACGAGCCCGAGCGCTTCTTTGCCGAGCCCATCGAGATCCTCAGGATATGGCACGGAGGCCTCGCGAGCCACGGCGCCACGATCGGCATCCTTCTGGCCCTGTGGCTGTTCAACCGCAAGTACAGGATCGCGTACGTGGAGGTCACCGACCGGCTGAGCATGTCCATCGCCCTGTGCTCGAGCTTCGTCCGCATCGGCAACTTCCTGAACTCCGAGATCGTGGGCCGGCCCTGGGACGGGCCCTGGGCCGTGGTCTTCACCAAGTACGACTCGGTGCCGCGCCACCCCAGCCAGCTCTACGAGGTGCTCCTGAGCTGGACCGTGTTCGGCCTCCTTTACTTCGTGGATCGCCACTACAAGGAGGCGCGCCCTCGCGGGCTCATCTCGAGCCTGCTCCTCATCGGCTACTTCTCGCTGCGCTTCGTCGTGGAGTTCTTCAAGGAGAAGCAGGTGGAGGCCATCCAGCAGGCTGTGGACGCGGGCACCTTCACCTTGAGCATGGGCCAGTACCTGTCCATCCCCTTCGTCCTGGCCGGCATCGTCTGGCTCGTGTTCGCCCTTCGCAAGGGTCGTCAGGAGCCGACCGCCCAGCAGGACGCCTCGACCGACGCCTCTTTGACCCACTACCGCAAGAAGAAGAAGAAGTCCTGACGGGCCACGAGCCGGTCCTCGCCCCGGCGGCCGCCGCCTGTCCATGGATCCCGCCAGGCACCTGTCATTTCGCCGAACCCGCCGCTATTCAGGCTGCGTCGAGCCACTCGTACCGATGGTGCAGCTCAGGTTTTCGATGACGAGGTCCGCCTTCGGGCGACGGCAGGCGCAAAGGCCACGAACGAGCAATGTGATCGAGAACACGAGGATACGAATCATGAGGTGGAGCACCTGTCGATCACGAGGAGGATCGAAAGACAAGAGGCGTCACCGAAAAGCGAGGGGAAGTTCGCGGGTGCACCTCGTAAGTGCCCCATTCTGCAGGGCCGACGGATTCCGAGGAGGGACAGAGGTTTTTATCCGCCAATCCCCGAGGATTGAAAATAATGAAAATCGATAAACATTTTATATTTCAACTGGTTGCAATAATGGCCCAGTTAAGGTAAAAATAATTACCTTAGATGGGAGGTCGCATGTCCTGGGGCTTTTATGGCCGTCGATCGGAGCTCGCTGGTCTGACTCGAATCCTGCAACGGAATCGCTGGTTCTTTGCTCGAATCACGGGAAGAAGGAGGATTGGCAAGACGACCCTGATCCAGCAGGCGCTCAAGGCGCATGGCAGGCGCGAGGTCTTCTACGTGCAGGTCCCCGACTCTGCCGCGGCCGGAGTCCTCTCGGCCGTGGCCGATGCCATGGAGACCTTCGGGCTGGATCCGTCACGATTTCCCGCGCCCAGGAGCCTCGGAGAGCTGGCCCGGTTCGTGGGGGATCTGGTCAGGAGTGGAACCATCGTCGCACTCGACGAATTCCAGTACTTCAACCGAAAGTCACTCATGGAGTTCACGTCTCACCTGCAAGTCGTCGTCGATGAACTCTCGGCCAGCGCGGATCGTGTTCCCGGCGGGCTTTTCGTCCTCGGCTCTCTGCACACGGATCTGGTCTCGTTGCTGGAAGACAGGAGAGCACCTCTCTACAACCGGACGACGGACGACATCGCGCTGGACCATCTTGATGTGGCATCGGTGATCTCGATCCTCCGCGATCACGCAGATGAAGACCCCACGCGATTGCTGTTTTTCTGGAACCTCTTCGAGGGAGTCCCCAAGTTCTACCGTGACTGCTTCGAGCAAGGAGTCATCGCCTCCAGCCGGGAAGAAGTGCTGTCGAGGATGTTCTTCGGTAGCTCATCTCCCCTGCGGACGGAAGCGGAGAACTGGTTTCTCAACGAGCTGCGTGGCCAGTACGACGTGGTTCTGAAGTTCGTCGCCAAAAACCCGGGTTGCACGAACGGCGAGCTGCTGGCCTTCGTCCAGACGACGTCCAGGGAGACGAAGGAGCAGGTCGGTGGATACCTGAAGATCCTGATCGACCGGTACCGGATGGTGGAGAAGAAGCTGCCCGTCTTCGCAGGGCCGAAGGCCCGCAGCGGCAGGTACTACATCCGTGACAACTTCTTGCGGGCCTGGCTGAGCGCACTCGCGAATCCCGTGTCCGCCATCAACTTCAGACCCGAAGACGAGCTCGTCTCACGCGCAGACCGCAACCTCCAGACCTCGGAAGGCCACGGTCTCGAGCGGCTCGTCGGTCAGATATACGAGGAACGCAGTCGCAAGGGACTGGGTGACTTTCCACTGACGCGCCGGATCGATGGCTACTGGGATCGCGCAGGAACGGAGATCGACCTGGTCGCCCTCAACGAAGATGATCGGGTGCTCCGGTTCGGCACGTGCAAGCGGTCGGCAAGCCGTCTCGCTCCCGATCTAGGGAGCTTCGATGGTCACATCGAGCGGTTTGTCCGAGCTCACCCCCGGTACTCGAGCTGGACCATCGAGAAAGTCGCCATTGCCCCCGTCATCGACTCCCGGCAGAGGCACGAGATCCAGGGATGCGGATACCGCCCGCAGGATCTGATGGAACTGACTGAAGGGCTGTAGGGGCGTGAATCCTCGTGCCCCCATGTCCATCCTCGAAATGCGTGGGCCAGCAGGATGTGTGAAATTCGCGGTGTCTTTTTTGCTGCCCGGCACTTCCCTTGACGACGGCTTTGCTGGGCTGCAGGCGCAAAGGCCACAAACGAGCAATGTGATGGATTCGAGGAGGGACAACCCGTGGACGTCAAAAACCGGCATCGTCAGCACTGGGCAAAGTGACCGACCCCGCTCGGTCGTCACAGCCGCTCGATCGTCATGTCCTTGAACCTGTCGAAGTCGCGGTCCTCGGTGAGGATGCGTGAGACGCCGGCTTCCCGGCACAGCGCCACGATCTGTGCGTCGAATACGAGGTTACCGGTCGCGTCGGCCTCCTCGATCGCTTCGAGCAGAAACCCCGCGAACTGCACCCCGGGCATCAGGATCACGAGCCCCGGTGCAGCGAGCACCCTGTTCAAGGCTTCGCTCGCCTCGCCGGCCGTGTAGGGCGGATCGAATACTCGCACGTGGGTCACGACTCTCAAGAACTCGCCGATGCAGAAGACGGGTATCGCCCATCGGGAGTTGCCCTCGGCCAAGCCCAGGAGGCGCCGCTTCGCGGCCGCGTGCTTGGGAGATTCCTCTCGATGGGCGTGCACCAGGATATTGGTGTCGAGTGCGATCAACCCCGCTCCTCCATCCTCTCGTACAGCGAGTCGCGGTCATCGAGGTTCACGCCCGGCATCTGCCTCCCGCGCTTGGTCAGGAGCCGCAGCTTGAATTGCTTTTTCCCGCGCGATGGCGGGTTCAAGTAGAGTCGGAGCGCCTTCTCGATGAGCCTGGTCAAGGTCTCGCCCTCCTCGGCCGCCTTCTTCTTGGCGATCCGCATGACGGCATCGTCGATATCGAGTGTCGTTCTCATGCAGATAACTGTATCATGCATGCAGATATCTGCCAACGGACCGAAAGACGGCGAACGGTGAAATAGAACGAGAGCTTCCACAAGAGGACCGCGAGGATCACGTTCTGCCGCCGGCGCCGATCTCGGAAAAAGATCCGCTGGGGATCGAAGCGAAACGAGGTGATGTTTGCGGGTGCGCCTCGCAAGTGCCCCATTCTGCAGGGCCGGTGGATTCCGAAAAAGGACAGCCCCGAGCCGGTCCTTGCCCCGGCCCGTGCGCCTTCTCATCCGGGCGAGACGGCCGTCGCGCTGCCATCGCCCATGACGAGCGACAGGAGCCAGAAGATGACGAAGCCGGCCGCGAAGCACACCGGGAGGGTGAAGATCCAGGCCATCAGGATCTTTCCCGCGATGCCCCAGCGCACGGCGGAGAACCTCTTGGTGGCACCCACGCCCATGATGGCCGAGGAGATGACGTGGGTCGTGCTCACGGGCAGGCCGAAGTGGGTCGCCACCAGGATGATGATCGATGACGAGGTCTCGGCCGCGAATCCGTGGATGGGCTCCAGCTTGAGCATGCCGATCCCCAAAGTCTTGATGACCCGCCACCCGCCGATCGCCGTTCCCAGGCCCATGGCCAGGGCGCAGGTCAGGATGACCCAGACGGGCACCTCGAAGCTGTGGAGCCAGCCGCCGCTCACGAGCGCCAGGGTGATGATGCCCATGGCCTTCTGCGCGTCGTTGGAGCCGTGGCTGAACGCCATGAAGGCGGACGACACGAGCTGCAGCTTGCCGAACACCCTGTTGAGCGACCCCGGGGAGAACCTCCCGAACACGACGAGCACGAGCTTCATGAAGCCGTAGCCCACCAGGATCCCCGCCACGGGGGAGATGAGGAGCGACAGGAAGATCTTCGTCAGGCCGCTCATGTTCAGGATGTGCGAGCCTCCGTGTGCAATGGCCGCTCCCATGAGCCCGCCGATGAGCGCGTGCGAGCAGCTGATGGGCATCCCGAAAACGGTCATCACGCTGTTCCACAGGAACGCCGTCGCCAGGGCGGCCACCACCACGGTCTGCGTCACCACCTCCGGGCTCACCACGTCCTTGCCGATGGTCTTGGCCACGGCCGTGGAGAAGAACGCCCCGAGGATGTTCATGCAGGCGGCCAGGATGACCGCCTTGGTGGGCGAGAGGACCCTGGTCGAGACCACCGTGGCGATCGCGTTGGCCGAGTCGTTCCAGCCGTTCGAAACGTCGAACAGCACGGCCAGCACCACGATGATGATGATGATCTCAACCATACTTGAGGACTATCGACTCCAGGATGTTGGCGACGTCCTCGCACTTGTCCGTCGCCTCCTCCAGGTCCTCGTAGATCTCCTTCCACTTGATGATGAGGATGGGATCCTTCTCCTCCTCGAAGAGCCGTCCGAGGACCTCGCGGAAGGTCCTGTCGTTCTGGTTCTCCTTGGTGTGGATGGCGATGCAGAGGTCCTGGACCGTCCCGTACTTCTTCTTCTTCAGGTGCTCGAACGTCTTGATGACGAGCTCCACGGCCTGCTCGAGAGTCCGTGCGAGCTGGGCGGCCTCCGGGGTCGTGGCCTTGAGCTTGAAGATCTGCACCCTCTCGGCCGCTCCCCACATGTAGTCGAGGATGTCGTCCATGCGCGTCGCGAGCATGTGGATGTCCTCGCGATCGAACGGGGTGAGGAAGGTCTGGTTGAGCTTGCGGATGATCTCGTGGGTGAGCAGGTCGTTGTCGTGCTCCACCTCCTCGATCTCCCTGGTCTTCTCGGCCAGCTTCTCGAAGTCCTCGAACAGCTCGACCATGGAGCGCGAGCCCTTGACGAGGTTCGCACCGACCCTGTCGAACAACTCGAAGAAATCGGTTTCCTTCTTGAACAGCTTCATCCCGGTGGTCGCTCCTTGCCAGACCGCAGGCCGCGCTCCAGGCAACCAGGGCAGCGTGCGGCCGGTATATCGGGGCATGGCTGGTGTGTCAACAACAAATCGATCACAATTATCTAACATTTCGATAACATTAGAGATCGGGCAGATATCGATATTTGTCTTTGATATGAGGGTGTTATAGGCATTCGACGGGTCATGTCCCCGATCTTGCCCTCGAGCGGTCCCCGTTGCCCTCAGAGAAGGCTGCCAGCCAGCTCCGCAGGGGCGAAGACCCCCTTTTCCGTGATGATGGCCCTGATGAGACGGGCCGGGGTCACGTCGAACGCCACGTTGGCGACGGCAACGCCTTCCGGGACGATGCGCATCGAAAAGACGTGGGTGACCTCCCGCGCCGGGCGGTCCTCGATGGGGATGTCGTCGCCCGTGGGCGTGCCGAGATCCACCGTGGACTAAGGCGCCGCCACGAAAAAGGGGATCGAGTGCTCGGCCGCCATCACGGCCAGAGGATAGGTGCCCACCTTGTTGGCCGCGTCCCCGTT
>JBFYZU010000195.1:0-13284 GCA_041309365.1 Myxococcota bacterium | reverse complement strand
TGGACGTACAGGCTCGAGAAGGACGACCAGGACGGATCCGCGATGACCGCCTACCTCGCGCTCTCTCGCTTCGACGTCCAGCCGTCGTGGGAGGACGGCGAGCTCTTCGACATCGAGATCGCGTAGCCACCCCGACCCGTCCGGCTCGGCCTGTCCGACTCGGCCGGGCTCGACCGGGCTCGACCTTCTCCAGCGGCCGCGGACGTGATATTCTCCTCCTGTTCGGGGTCTGCTTCAGCCATGGGCAATGACAGCAACATCCTCGGCACGCTCCTCGGGGGACGCTACCGGGCCACGAGCATCATCGGCAAGGGTGGGATGGGAACCGTCTACCTCGGCGAGAACGTCAACATCGGCAAGCGCGTCGCCATCAAGGTCCTGAACTCGGAGCTCCTCGTCTCCAAGGAGTACATGCAGAGGTTCCAGCGCGAGGCACGCGCTGCGGCCGAGATCGGGCACCCCCACATCGTGGACATCTACGACTTCGGGTGGTCGCAGGATGGAGTGCCTTTCATCGTCATGGAGGCCCTCGATGGCGAGGGGCTGGACAGGGTCCTGGCCAGGACCGGCCCCCTGGAGCCCTTCCGGTCCGTGGACGTGGCGGGCCAGGTCCTGCACGCCTTGCAGGCCACGCACGACATCGGCATCGTCCACCGCGATCTCAAGCCGGAAAACGTGTATCTGTGCAAGCGCCAGAACCTCTCCTGGCGCGGCGACACGGGGTCCACCGGGCGCGACTACGTGAAGGTGCTCGACTTCGGGATCTCGAGGTTCGTCAAGCACACCGGCACGGAGCAGAACCTCACGCAGACCGGCGCCATCTTCGGAACGCCTTCGTTCATGGCGCCCGAGCAGGCCAAGGGGAAGAAGTCCACCGATCACCGCGCCGACATCTATGCCGTGGGCGCCCTCCTCTACAACATGCTCTCGGGTCATGCCCCGTTCAGGGGCGACAGCATCGTCGAGATCCTGGCGGAGGTCATCAAGGGCAACTGCCCCCGCCTGGGCGAGCTTCGGCCCATGCTGCCGGCCGGCCTCGTCGAGGTGGTCTACAGGGCCATGTCTCTCGACCCCGAGAGCCGGTACCAGACGGCCACGGAGTTCATGGGAGCGCTGCGGCCCTTCAGCAACCTCGATCCCTCAGACTCCTTCGTGTCCCACGAGCCGGTCCAGATGGCGAGTCCTGCCGCAGCGAAGCCGGCGCAGCAATTGCCGAAGCCCCGGCCGGCGCCTGCCGTCGCGGAGTCGACGATGCGGCAGTTCACGAACGCGAGGGCCGAAGAGGACGAGTTTGCAGATGAGGAGTCGGCCGAGTCATTGCTGCACCAGTTCACGGAAACGAGATCCGAAGAGGAACCTCGACCACCGGCTGTCACCACGACCCAGGAGCCGGTCTTCTCCGAGCCCCCCATCGACCTGACGAGGACCCCGAGCACGTTCGTGCTCACGGCCCAGAACATCATGAGCTCGCGAAGGCGCACTGCCATCATCGTGGCCGTCCCCGCCGTCCTGCTGCTTTTCATTGGTGGGTTCTTCCTCGTCAGGAGCTGGCAGGAGCGTGCCGCGAGCGACGCGCCTCCCGCCATCGCCGGCACCTCGGCGGGCAGTGCACCCGTGGCAAAGGCGCCAGCCGACGAGGCTGCCGGCCAGCCACGAATCCCTGCGATCCCTGCGCCGGGCCCGGACACGACGGCCATCTCGGTGAAGGGTCTCCCTGGGGGCGCCAGTGTCCTTCTCGATTCGAAACCCATCGGAGTCTTGCCCTACGAGGGCACGGTTTTGGCAGACGGAAAGGAGCACGAGCTCGGCGTCCGCATGGCAGGGTACACCTCGCACTCCGAGCTCGTGGTACTCTCCCCCGGAGGCGAGACCGCGATCAACGTCCACCTGGATGTCGAGGCGGCGCCTCCCAGTATCGAAGAGATCGATTCTTCTGCGACAAAGAAAAAAAAGAAGAAGACCAAGGACGGGACCGCGCCATCCGGCACATGGTGGGCACCCGAGCCGGCGCCCAAGGACCCGGGCTCGGCAAAGGCCGATGCCACCAAGAAGCCGCAGCCCGAGGAGAAGACCGCGACCGAAGAGGAGCAACCTGCCTCAGCGACGAAGAAGAAGGGAGGCATCATCCGTGACGTACCCTTCGAATAGAAGGTCTTCCGCATGCCGAAGCTAGTCGCGTTTTTCGTAGCCGCCGTCGTTCTTTTCTCTCCTCCCTTGCTGGCGGAAGAAGGCGAGGCCAAGGAGCAGGCATCGAAGGCATTCGAGGAAGGCGTGTACCTGTACGACGGCGGGTTCTTCGACGGCGCACTCGAGAAGTTCGAGAAGGCCTACTCCCTGATGCCTCACCCGAGCATCCTGTACAACATCGGGTGGTGCCAGTCGCAGCTCGGAAGGACGCTCTCGGCCCTGGCGACCTTCCTCGAGTACCTCGAAAGGACCGAGAAGATACCCGAGGAGGTCAGGGCCGAGGTGGACGCGGAGGTCGCGAGGCTCGAAAAGCTCGTGTGCAAGCTGACCATCGTGGCGGGCGCCGACAAGACCACGGTGACCTTGGGCAGCACCCAGCTCGGCGAGTCTCCCCTCGCCGGCCCCTTCCACGTACTGCCCGGCGAGCACACGGTCACGGGCACGAAGGCGGGTCACGAGACCGCCACGAAATCCTTCGCCTGCGCTGCAGGCACGAGCTCGGCGATCGTCCTCGACATGGTCCTTCTCCCGACGACCGGTCTCGTCACCATCGACGTGCAAGACTCCGGCAGCGAGAGCACCGTACCCATGGGAGCGGCAAAGGTCGAGATCGACGGCACCGGGCAACACCAGGCTCCGCTCGAGATCGAGCTTCCACCGGGCGAGCACACGGTCACCGCCACGGCCCCCGGCTTTTTGCCCCTCACCAGGAAGATCCTGGTGCAGGCAGGCCAGCACACGCACGAGACCATGGGTCTTGCTCCCGAGATCCCGGGTGCCAACCTCGAGATCGCCACGAACACGGATCCCAGCGAGACCGTCGTCACCATCGACGGTCGAGAGAAGGCCGCCGATGCCTGGCTCCAGGTGGATCCGGGAGAGCACGACGTGGCGGTCGACGCCCCCGGGTACCTGTCGTGGAAAGGCAAGCTGAAGTTCGGTGACAGCAACGTGCTCGCCGTCAAGCTGCTCACAGAGAAACCCGACCGCAGGGCCATCTCCATCGCGTTCGCCGTGATAGGGATCATCGCCGCCGTTGGGACCACGGCGACGGCCGTTGCCATGGGCGTGACCTTCGGCTCCTCGACGAAGTGGCACGACCTCTCGGCCGCCGGCACCGCCGTCCTCGGCACGGTCATGCTCGTCAGCTTCGGAATCGCCGGAGGGATCTCGAAGCGCTCCAGCGTGAAGCTCACGGTCTCCATGGGACCCCTGGGCCTTGCCATCCCATCGATGGCAAGGCTGGTCCCGGTACGACCCCTGATGTAGACTCTCCCCATGCTATCCCTGTCACGATACGGTGAGAAGATGACCACGGTACGCATCCTGTCGTGGCCGCGGACCTTGCTCTTTTCCACCGTGGCGATATGCCTCTTTATGCTCTGCCGGGCGACGCTGGCCCAGGACGCCCCGACCGGGGAGGAGCTCCAGAAGAAGGCACTCGAGGCGTTCAACGATGGCCTGGACCAGTTCGACGCAGGCAACTACCAGGCAGCGCTCGAGAAGTTCCAGGAGGCCAACGCGCTCAGGCCCCATCCCTCGTTTTTGTACAACATCGCCTGGTGCCAGTCCGCGCTCGGCCAGCCTGCCCAGGCGATCAAGTCGTTCGACCTCTACCTCGACCTCGCGGAGGGCATGACCGACGAGATGCGGGCGCAGGTCGATGCCGAGCTCGCGGCGCTCTCGAAGCTGGTGTGCGAGGTCCACGTGACCTCCAGCGTGAAGGGTGTCGAGGTGACCCTGGACAAGCTCTTTCTCGGCGAGACCCCCCTCGACAGGGTCTTCTGGCGCCAGCCCGGCGACCACACCATCCACGCCGTGAAGAGCATGTACGAGCCGCTCACCTTGCCGTTCTTTTGCGCTGCCGGCGAGAAGCTCGACGTCGCGCTCGCCATGCAGCCAAGCGACGATCTGGGGACCCTCTCCATCTCGACCCATCAGGTCCTGGACGGCGTCAAGATCCCTGTCGAGGGCTGCAGCGTGACCCTCGACGGCGAGCTCGTGGGAACCACCCCGTGGAAAGGCGAGGTCGTCGCCGGTATGCACGCGGTCGGGCTCAGGTACGACACCTACATGCCAGCCACCGGACCCGCGACGGTGAAGACTGGTGCCTCGACCACGCTCGACATCCAGCTCGAGCCCGACCCGAGCCTTCTCGCCCTGGCCATCGATTTCGACAAGCAACCTCCCGAGGACGCCGTGATCGATCTGGATGGCACGAAGCGCGAAGGGGCTGCATTGCCCTTCTACCTGAGCCCAGGCACCCACGCACTGCTGGTCTTTGCCGATGGCTACCACGCCCTCGATACCGTGTTCTGGCTGTCGGCGGACGACAGGCTCCTCGTCTCGCTCGTGAAGAAGGACCCCAAGGCCCATGGAAAGAAGACAGCCTTGCTCACTGTGGGTGGAATCATGCTGGCCTGTTCGATGGGCTTCGCTGGCTCGCTCATCGGGGTTGGTCTCAACGACAGTTCCGTGTTGGATGAGTCCTCGGAACGAAACGACCGGCAGAACGATGCCTACATCTCGCTGAGCATCGGTCTGGCCGTTTCCACGGTTGTATCGGCCGTTCTCCTGATCAAGGGCGGTCGGATCAAGCTCGAGTCCAGCGCCAGGTGGATCGGATATCCAGCTACCGCGAGCCTTGCACAGGTGCCGGAAGGCGGCTCGAAGTAGATTCCCAGGAAGCGTCGTCAAGGCCGATGTGCAGGCAGGCGACATCCGCGTGGCGACGGCCGCCACGCGACGGCACGTGGTGCAACATCGCTTGCGAACGCGGGGGGGACCGAAGTATGCTCCGCTCACGCGGTGGCCTGCGCTCCTCGTGTCATGTGTCGTTCTGCAGGCTGCCTGTGCCAGCGTGCAGGGCGATCCCGTCGCGTGGGACTCGGGCATGGACACGGGCGACGGCAGCCACGATAACGGCTGCGGCTGCTCACATGGCCCATGTCCGAGCTTCTTGGCGCACGGAAGGACATTCCAACCGCCTTTTCGTGTTCCCTCGATCTATCGGCGAGCCGTCCGACGCGCATCTTTGAGCCCCCGCCAGCTTCCGCGGATGAAGAGTCCCAAAGTCGCACACTGCCATGCGAGGGGATCGATCTCAGAAGCTCAGGGTCAGGCCAAAGGGGTGGAAGGCGAGCTGGGTGTCCTCGGCGAAGTCGACGCAGGCGATCCCCCTGCACTCGCGCAGGCGCTTGTTGATCCTGGCGACCCTCGCTGCATAGATCGCGATGATCAGCAAGCTGGAGGCGGCGATGAAGCCTCCGGTCACCATCATCGCCAGGTGCAGGGGCCACAGCTTCGAGTCCCTGTCGAAGATCACGGCGCCTCCTATGAAGAGGGCCGAACTGAGCACGAAGAAGATCGGCCACACCACGAGCTGCTTGATGGCCCGACCCTTGTTGACCTGCAGCAGCACCTCCTCGGCGGTGGGGCAGGTCTCGGGCGCGGGGGCAAGGGCGGGTGCCGGCGCGGGGGCGGTGCCGGTCACGACGACGAGGCAGTTCAACCCCGTCGCGTCGGGGGCGAAGCCCTCGTTGCACTGGCACGTCGCCACGCCAGCCCCTGTCGTGGTGCAGGCCCCGGCACCCGAGCAGGTGATCCCCGCGCAGGGATCGTCCTGGGCGGACGCGTGGGCCGTGGCCAGCAGGACGACGAGAAACGCAAAGACGGCGTGCTTCATCTGGGTCCTCCCTGTTGCATCCCGGATGCTATCATCGAGTCAGCCCGGGGATCAAACCTGACGAGATCGGCGGTGGCGACGTGGCCACGAGGCTCTGGGCCATTTGCGCCTCGGCCTCGACACTCGCTACGACGGGTCCCCGGGATCCGCAGGTCGACGTGCGGCAGGCCTCCCCGCGCGTCCGATTCCCAGGACAGCGTCGCTCGCCCATCCCATGTGGGGTCCGACGGACACCTGCCGGAGGTATTGACGCGGACCGCTCGGAGCCTCGATGATGGGTCACCGGGCGGAAGACCATGCAGCGCTCCGCGTCACGCTGGGGATACCTGGAGATTACTCGCACCTGCATCGGCTGCGGGCGCAAGCTTCCGATCAACGGCCCCGTGGAGCTGGTCCGCTGCGCCTCATGCTTCACCGTCAACCCGATGCCCATGATGGTCCACGGCCAGGTTCTGGAGATCGTCGAGGACGACCGGGAGAAGGCGGTCGAGGGCGAGGTCATCTCCCAGAGCCCGGTCGCGGCGGGGGGAGTCTACAGCCTGACCTGGGGGATCCACGCCCCGAAGTGCCGCGAGTGCGGCTCGCTGCTGCCCGACGTGGGACCCGAGGTCGGGGACTACCCGTGTCCGCTGTGCAGGACGGCCATCTCCAACTTCGCGCCCACGGGGCCCTACCAGAAGCTCTACCCGGCCGTCACGCAGGTCGTGCTGGGAGAGCGGGAGACGCGGACCAATCCGCCGGCGGACGAGCAGATCTCGGTGGATCAATCGAAGTCCAAGCCCGTCCTCATGGCCTGCCAAAACTGCGGGGGCAGCCTGTCCATCACGGCCGCCACGCCGCGGCTTCACCTTTGCGAGTTCTGCGGAGCGAAGGTGGGCATCCCCGGCGAGCTCTGGGAGCGCCTGCACCCGGTGGACAGCACCCGCGGCTGGTACGTGCGCTTCCAGGGTCCGCTCACCGAGGTCCCCAGCGATCTCGAGATGCAGATGAATCGCCGCTTCGACGAGCTGTCGCTCGGCTCGGCGGGGAGGCCCAGGCCCGGACCGTCGAGGTGGGCGAAGCTCGAGGTCGCGCTCAAGTGCAGGCAGTGCGGC
The DNA here is from genome assembly GCA_041309365.1 of Myxococcota bacterium. GTDB lineage: Bacteria > Myxococcota_A > Polyangia > DRWM01 > DRWM01 > JAFDER01. The sequence continues at coordinate 6,318 of JBFYZU010000195.1, read as the reverse complement.
AACCACGTCCCGGTCAACGGCCCTTTGCCCCACGTGGTCTGCGGGCAGTGCGGGTCCTTGCGCGAGCTGCCGCCGGAGCACGTGGCCGGCATCATGTCCTGGGTGGGTGACGACCAGCCCTGCTTCGACGGCACGGCGTTCCGGTCCGGCCAGTATCGCTTCCAGATGAAGTCCACCCGCGTCCCGCCCACCTGCGAGGTCTGCGGGTCGGATCTGCCTCTCGTGGAGCCCGGAGCGGACACCACGATCCCGTGTCCCGGCTGCACGGCGAGGTACTCCTCCTTTTCCGTCCCCGAGCACATGAGGCCGCACGCCGGCACCGCGAAGCAGCTGTACTGCGCCCAGAAGGAGCCCGATCCGCTTCCCGACGCGATCCCGGAGTCTCTGGGCTTCGGCTGTCCCTCCTGCGGGGCGAAGCTGACAATCACCTCCGAGACGGGCCGCGTCCACCGGTGCGAGTTCTGCTCGACGGACGTCTTTTTTCCGGACGAGCTGTGGACCCGCTTGCATCCGGTCACACGCGTGCACCCCTGGTGGGTGGACGCGGTGATCGAGCCGCCCCCACCGGTGGACGAGGAAGAGGACGAGGACGAGCTCGACGACGAGGGGGTGGTCGACCCGAGCGCTCAATCGGCGGCCAGGCCCCCCGACTCCGAGAAGAGGGGGCTTTACCTCATCTTCGGGGCCGTCGGCGTCGCGCTGGTGGTGGCCGCCGTGCTGACCTTCCTGGGCAAGTGCTGATCGCTCTCGACCCGTAGCGCCGGATCGACTCCCCAGGCGATGGGCGACGGCCGCCACGCGACGGCACGTGGTGCAACATCGCTTGCGAACGCGGGGGGGACCGAAGTATGCTCCGGTCATGCGGTGGTCTGTGCTCCTCGTGTCATGTGCCGTTCTGCAGGCTGCCTGTGCCAGCGTCGAGGGCGATCCCATCGCGTGGGACTCGGGCATGGACACGGGCGACGACACCGCGGACGCGTGGCCGGACACGACGGACGACGTCTTGGGGGACACGGCTCTGGACACGGTCGATGACGTGGTACCGGACCTGCCGGCCGACACCGTGGTGGACACGCCGGTTGACACCATCGTGGACTCTGCGACCGACACGCCGGTGGACACCGTGGTGGACACGCCGGTTGACACCATCGTGGACTCTGCGACCGACACGCCGGTGGATACCGCGGTGGATACCGTGGTGGACACGGCCGTGGACGACGGGCCGGCCGGCTGCTCGGGCGTGCTGTTCTCGTCGGACTTCGAGGCGGACAACGGGGGATTCACCGAGACGCCGGCGGGCTCCGTCTGGGACTGGGGGACAATCGTCGCGGGCGCGCCTGCCGGCAGCCACGGCAAGGTGTGGGCCACGAACCTCTCCGGCAACTACGGGTCCTGCCAGGAGGGGTACCTCACCTCGCCTTCCATCGACCTGTCCGCCTGCAGCGGCGCCACCGTCACGCTCGTCTTCGACACGTGGTACGAGTACGAGCATTACGGACTGGCCTACTACGACGGGTTCATCGTGGAGATGTACTCGGGCTCCGCGTGGGTGCAGGTGGCGCCCGTGGGAGGCTGGGACGGCGCGATACAGATATATGGCTGCAGTTCGTCTCTGCACGTGGCGGGCAAGCAGGGCTTCAGGGACGAGAGCGGCGGCTGGGTGGTCAAGACGTTCGCGGTGAGCCTCGGGACCTACCCTGCCGCGTTCAGGTTCAGGTTCGTGCACGGCTCGGACGACACGGGCCACTACTACGGCGCCTACATCGACAACGTGTCGCTGAGCGCCAGCTGACCATGCCGGGAGGGGGCCATCATGCGAGGTGACTTCTGCTCATGTGCGGCCATTGCGGCGGTGCTCGCCGTCCCTGCCGTGTGCCACGGCCAGGACGCTGTCACGGGTTTGTCCGTCGGGACGTACCCGAACTTCGAGACCATGGGCATCGAGGTCGCCATCTCGGGCGACGCCGACCGCGACGCCACCGCGAGCCTGGCCTACTCGGTGGGCATGGGCCCCGAGCGCATGGCCCATCCTCTCTTTCGAGTGGACGACACGCACTTTTCCGGCACGCTCTTCTGGCTGCCCGGCGGCGCACCCATCAACGTGAGAGTGACCCTCGACGATCCGGACGGCGTCACGGCGGGCACGCTCACCGCCACCGGCCAGACGCGCACGCCCGGGCCGCCCGCCAGCGCCGCAGATGCATGGCACGTTGCCGAGGACGGCTCCGACGACACGGGCACGGGCAGCGAGGCAAACCCCTTCGCGAGCATCTCCCGCGCGCTCGAGGAGGCCGGCGCGGGCGACGAGATCCTGGTGCACGCGGGCACGTACCACGAGTCCGTGGAGCTGACGCAGGGAGGCGCGCCGGATGCGCCGCTCGTCATCCGTGCCGCAGGGGACGGGCCCGCCGTGCTCGACGGGTCGGATCCGGCCCTGCTGGAGGCTGCGGCGTGGACAAACGAGGGCGGCGGCCTGTGGAGCGCCGCTGCGGCCGAGACGCGGTACGTGTCCATCGACGGGGTCCGCATGTGGGACCATGAGGACACGGCCTCGCTGGCCGCGGCCGGCGCCATGGGCTTTGCCTGGGACACCCGGGTGTACGTGAAGCTCCCGCCCGGCCACGGGCCGGCGGACCACGACATCCGCGTATCCACCATGGGCCGCGCCTTCTGGCTCGAGGGCGCGCCGTGGGTCGTGATCCGCGACCTCGTGATCCGCAACTACGGGGCAGAGGAGTACTCCGAGGGGATCATGGTGCGCGACGGATCGCACGGCGTCTGGATCGTGGGGTGCACGTTTTTGAACGTGATGCCCGGCATCTGGGTGAAGAACGACGTGGACGACCTGACCGTGACGGGCTGCACCTTCAGCGACGTGGGCCTTGCGGACTTCGACTGGGCCGAGGTCAAGGCGCGCGGGGGCATGGAGTCGGGAGCCCTGAGCCTCGACGAGGCCTACGACGGCCGCGGCATCGTGTTCGCGGACAACGTGGTGCACGACAGCTTCGACGGCCTGCACGCCTGCGGCGACGAGGTCCTCTCGCACCCCATCCACCTCGACGTGATCCGGAACTCCTTCGCCCATCTGGGCGACGACGGCATCGAGGCCGACGGCGTGTGCCCGGACGTCAGGATCGTGCAGAACCGCTTCGAGGACATGCTCGTGGGCGTGTCCACGGCCCCGGCGGTCACGGGCCCCGTGTGGATCGTGCGAAACCTCATGGTACACCACCGCAACGTGGCCGCGGGCTCCGACTGGATGAGCCGGCCTCTCAAGTGCAACGTGGGCGACTCGCGCCCCTCGGGCGTCATCCTCCTCTACCACAACACGGGCTTCGCCGGAGAGACGGGCCAGCAGGGATTCACCATCACCGACGACTCCCGGTGGGAGATGCTCGTGGACGTGAACAACATCTGGGTGGGCACCGAGCACGCCTACTACTACGCCAACGACCCCGACGACCCGCTCACCTTCGACCACGACCTCCTTTTCACGAGCGGTCCGGACGGGCTCGCCTACTTCCAGGGCGACCACCTCGACACCCTGTCGGACATCACGTCGGTCACGGGCCACATGGCCCACGGCCTGGCAGGCGACCCCCTGTTCGTGGACCCGTCGGCCGGCGACTTCACCCCCGGCGAGGGCAGCCCTGCCATCGACTCCGCCCTGCCCCTGGCCGGCATCAACGACGACCACGCAGGCGACGGGCCGGACCGCGGAGCCATCGAGGCCGGCATGACCGTGCCTCCCGACCCTCTCCCTGAGCTGGCGCCCGACACGGCCGAGCCGTGGCCGGACGCGTCAACGGACGCGACCTGGGATCCGGCCACGGACGTCCCGACCGACACGGCCGGCCAGACGGGCGAGGCCCGGGGCTGCGGCTGCTCGCTGGTGCGCTGAGGCCTGGCCCGCGATCGAGACGTGTGCCTGCCCAATGGCCTTCACACTGCAAGGCGAGGCCAGCGGCTATAGCCACATCTACGTGTGCCCATCCTGGATCTCCTGGGCTGCCCTGGAGGCGATCTGGGTGCCAGCCATCTCCCCTCTCATCGTACCGGGTAAGACGTGGGTCAGCATCTACAGTGCGCTCGGTGAGCGCGCTGCGGTCAGCATCGTCAAGGTGCTCGCGAGCAAGCGATCCAGCATCCTTAAGAAGATCGAAGAGCCGACGGTTCACGAGAGCTCACCTGTCGAAGAGAGCCAGTCAGGTAAGGCCAAGAAGACAACACCTCCCAAGAAGAAGAAGGCCAAGGGGAAGTAGGATCGAGATGCGGTTTCCCTTGGCGATCCCGAGATTCCGTTTCAGGTCGTCGGTCGCCACGAGTCCGTCCGCCCCGTAATCAATGATCTTTCGCCCGCCCACGGGCAACGTCCGTCGGCCATGCTTCGCATCATCACGATCGCAGTCCGGGTTTTACTCTCAACCTTCTACCCGCACCGGGACTTGGCCCTGCAAAACCTTGCACCTCGCCAGCAACTCGCGACACTCGTGTCGAAAGGCCGACAGCCGCGCGCATCCGCCGGACCATGATCGCGTGGAAGGGCAGGCCCTCGCCGGAGAGGCGACCTCTATCGTTGAGGACGCCGGCTGCTTTTGACAGACACGAATCGGTGACGACACGGGACACCGGGGAGACTGGTCGACTGCGACGATGACGCCGACGACGGCTCACGATGGATGCCCTGCGACCACGGCTTGCGCTCGGAGAGGCCAGTGAGCCGATGCAAGATCCCCCTGGTACGACCTCTCGCAGGGTCGCTTCTCGCCACAGGAGACGTGCATTGGGACGCAAAAGCCCCCTTGGCCAACCCAAGCCAGGAGCCGCGGGGCGTCCCTCACTGTGAGCGTGAACCGGGAGACCGAGTGCTCCTCTTCCGGGACTTCGAGGAGGATCCCGGTCCGGGGGTCTGACCGCAAGGGCGCCATCGAGGACGCAAGATCCCGAGGAGTCAATCTCCCGGCCAGCGGCGGGCGGCGTGAAGGACGCGCAGCACCCAGACCACATTCTGTCGGACACGGTAGACGGCAATGTAGGGGTCCCCCCCGACGACCAGCTCGCGCGTTCCGGAAATCCTGCCGGGGCGCCCCAGGTTCGGGAACGCCTCGAGACCTTCCGCGGCCTCGATGATGCGCAGGACAGTGCGCGCCGCCGCGCCGGGATCGTCCCCGGCGATGTAGGACTCCACGGAATCGAGATCACCGACGGCAGACTTGGTCAGTCGGATCTTCAAGCTTGCGCTCCCACCTCTTCTTGACGTCCTCGAGATCGACACCCTCGTTCCTGTCGGCCTCGGCCATGCCGGCCTGGATCGCCTCGACCTGCCACTCCTGTACGGCAAGGTACTCCTCGATGGCCTCGGCGGCCAGGAACGACCGGGAGCGCTTCGTCGTGCGGGCCAGCCTGTCGAGCCTCTCGGCCACATCGGGATCCACGCGGACGGTGAGGGTCGTCGTGCTCATTCTCGAATCTCCTGTACACAAGAGATTCACATATGAATACAACGGCGTCAAGGATTCGTCGAGCTGGCATGAGCTCGCTCCCCTCCCAGGTGTGTTCAGACGTACAGCGACAAGCAACTTGCTCCTACTACGTCGATACCGATCCATCGTCCGGCCGTCCGGCCGACCCCGACGGAAAGCCGGCCCTCACCGTGACGGACGATACCGTGTGGCTGGTCTGGCGCGGCGAGGGAGGCTATCTGCGCCTGGCGACCGCGGCGCTGTAGCCCGGCGGCGGCCCTCGGCGCGAGGGGGGTGCGCACGGGACGTCCGCCCTCGATCTCGGAGATGCCGGGTGTCAGGACGTTTCGATGGTGTTCGTGACCGCGTAGATGATATCCTCGTTGAGCTTGCGCACGATCTTGTCCCAGTCCCACGACGAGGCCCGGCCTAGCCTGTCAACCGGATGCGGGGCCGGCGTATCGTCAGGGTCGAGGCACGCACAGACAGGGCTGCGTCTCGCCCGACACGCACGTGCCGCCGGACGTCGTCTCAGCATCCTGCGAGGGCAGAGGATCGGTTTTCCGTCCGTCAGTAGAGCCAAGGGATGGGTCGTGACCCTCGACGCGCCATGGAGCGGAAAATGCCGCTGATCGATGCCTTTGAAGCCACCACAGGGCAAGCGAGGCCCGGGGCTGCGGCTGCTCGCTGGTGCGCCGGGGCCTGGCCTACTTTGGCGCGGGCGCCGACGGCATCTCGAGCTGGATGAGCCTCGAGGCCAGGATCGTGAAGAAGTCGTAGAGCCCTTCGTTCAGGGCGAACCTGTAGCTCTCGGGGGACTTGGACACGTCGCGAGAGTCGTTGTACCCGGACACGT
>JBFYZU010000194.1:0-14428 GCA_041309365.1 Myxococcota bacterium | reverse complement strand
TCTGGGCGTTCACTACTGGGACGATCACGGCTTCGGCCCGTCCACCGTCGACCTGCGCATCTTCATCGACGAAACGCTCGTCGAGGAGATCCTGGACGTCGAACTGAACAACCACGATCTGTGGGAGGCCGTGACCATCGACTGGCCGTCGGGGACGGTTACTTGCCTGAACGGCGTCACGGGCGGCCTCATCATCTACAACTGCGGCCCCCACTGATTCTCGGCTGAGTCAACTCTCGTTGGCAGCTGCGGTGCATGTCGTTTCTAGCTGGTTGAGCCGCTGAGAATCCCCGCGAGCCTCTCGATGTCGTGAAAAGGAACGGTACGCGAGTGCTCGAAGGCAATCCACGAAAACTCAGTCGCACTACCGCCATCCCCCGCTCGACGTTCTGCTCGAAGGGGTCCGATCGAAGACTCATGTGTCGTGCCGATGCCGGCTGCATTCGGGGGAAGAGCCGTCTTCACCGGGCAGGCAGCAGCAGGCCGATCGGGTGTTGGCGGCCGGCGGCCGCCGGCGACGATGGTATCGATCGAGGGCGTCGTGGATCGGGTCGTATTGCCCCATAGGTGCTAACCGAAAAATGGAATGTGATTTTGCTTAGATGCGATTCTCCCACAGCGGATGATGTTGACGGGGGCGCTGAGGGAGGGGTGGCATGGGCGAGAGCGAGCGTGACGTTCAGTGGGAGTTGCTCAAGCAGCACCTGCCTGCGGGCTGGGAGGAAGCTGCTCGAAAAACGAGAGCGATACGCAGGAACAGGGGCAACTGTATGACCCGGAGAGGCTTCTGAGGGTTCTGCTGGGGCGGGCAGCGTCCGATCGCTCAATCCGAGAGGTGGCTGCACACTGCGCCCAGACCGGGTTGGCATCGGTGAGCGACGTCGCGGTACACAAGCGAGAGAAGCAGTCGGCCGACTGGCTCGAATGGATAGTGGACTCGATGATGGGCGAAACAATCCGGGCACTTCCTGAAAACTCGTTGCGACTCAGATTGGTCGATGCGACGTGCGCAAGTAGACCTGGCAGCACCGGCACCGACTTTCGCTTGCACCTCGGCCTTGATCTGGCGACGCGGAAGTTCACGCACGCGGAACTGACGGACGCGAAGGGAGGGGAGTCGTTCGTGCGCTTCGATATTCGGTGTGGCGATCTCATGGTTGGCGATCGGGCCTACGGAACAGCAAGAGGAATAGCCCACGTACTGAAGAACGGCGGACACCCGATCGTTCGCATCAGAGCATTCTCGCTGCCGCTGCGAAAAGTCGACGGAGATCCTATCGTTGCCCTGGACGTGGCACGGACGCTTGAGCCCGGGACCATGATCGACGTCAACGCGTTGATCCGCGAGAAGAATGGGGAACCGATGATGGGTCGCCTGTGCATATACGCGTTGCCCGAGGATGAAGCGGAACGCGCGCAACAGCGAGTCCGAAAGTCCCGGGTCAAGAAGCAACGCAACCCCGGCCCAAGCGCAATCGAGAGTGCGAAGTACGTGATGATCTTCACCACGGCGCCACGGCAATTGCTCAGCACGGCGCAGGTCTTCGCCATCCATCGTCTCCGCTGGCAGGTGGAACTCGCGTTCAAGTGCCTCAAGACCGTCCTGCACTACAGCGAACTACCCAACCGACGCAAGGATACGGGCCGTACTTGGCTGCTAGCCAAGCTGACCTGTGCATTGCTCCTCGAGAGGTTGGCTTCACAGGCCAATACCGAAGATCTTTCCCCACGGTGGGTCGCCTGACGCGGGAATATCCCACCGCAGATCACCACAGAGAGTGATGTCATTATTTATTGCTGCCCTTTGCTCGGCAATCCTCGGCGACCTGCCACTGGACAAACGCATCGATCTCCTGAGCATGAAACGTCCTGTGCCGGATCTGGTCAGTGGCCGCAACCGCCGCCAACTCGAACGATTCGCAACCGGCCGACAACGATGTCTTGCCGTTCGTCTCGGCATCGGTCAGATGAGGCTCAGTGACGGATAGCACCCATGGGCAATCCGGGTGAGATCGGGCACACGCCGCCAAATGCCCGCCCACCGAACCACTGAAAGGGGGCTGTGCAAGTGTCGCTCCGAGGCCCTTGTCAGAGCTCGAGAGCGATCTGGTCGCGAACTTGCGGCAGTGGCGCCGGTGGGGGCATGGGTGCGAGGCCGGCGCGGGTCATGACCCTGCGGATGGCCTCCGGTGTGGTGGCGATCTCGACGAGACACAGCGGTTGGGAACAGCGGGGACAGGTGGCGGCCTCCACGCGGAAGGTACGCTCGAGAAGGTATGCCCACGGGTGCCGTCCTGCGGTGGGGGTCTTTCGCGGAGGGACGATGTCGGATCGTGTTCTCTAGCGTGAGTTTACCGCGCGGGCAATGTCTTCGCCGGTGGACCCGATCGACGCGTCTTTCCCGGCAGTTGAGCAGCGGGTGACTCGCGCATCAGCGTATACAACAACAACACGCCGACGGGATGACCACGGGCGCTCGCGGTCCTGCCGGAATAGCCACTTATTTGTGGCGGAGATGACCACTAGACAGGATCTTGACAGCGTTCTCCTGATATGTATACAACAACATCATGGCAAGCCTGCAACCACGTCGCGTCCGTGGCCACACCTATTGGTACATCGTCGAATCCCGGCGGATCAACGGTAAACCGCGCCCGGTCCCCATCGCCTATCTCGGCAAGGCCGATGACCTGTTGGCCCGTTTGACGCGTGCCGATGCGCTCCAGATCCGTTCGCGATCCCATGGGGCGGTCGCGGCCCTCTGGGCTCTGGCCAGCGAACTCGATCTGGCGGGGACGATCGACCGCCACCTGCAGGAGGCTGGTCGGCGCCTCCGGCCGGGGATGGGCAACGGTCGGCGACCTCCCGTCCAGAACGACGGGCTGAGCGTGGGCCAGTCGCTGACCATCGCTGCCGTCGGCCGTGCCTGCCACGCGACCAGCAAGCGTGGTTTCGCCGAATGGGCTGCCACCACGACACTCGCTGAATTGGCCGGCGTGAAGGACGTCGGTCGCCTGACGAGCCAGCACTTCTGGGACCAGATGGATCAGGTGCCCGTCGAGAGTATCGCGGCGATGGAGCAAGAGATCGTCGGACGGGTGCTGGAACGATTCGCCCTCCCGGTCGACACCCTGCTCTTCGATGCGACCAACTTCTTCACCTTCATCGCTTCGACGAACGCCCGTGCGACGCTGCCCGCTCGCGGCCACAACAAGCAGAAGCGCGACGATCTGCGGCAGGTAGGTGTCGCGTTGCTCTGCTCGCGCCACGGCGGAATCCCGCTGTGGCATCAGACCTACGGTGGGCAGGTCGCAGACTCCAAGAGCTTCGCGGAGGCGCTGCCCGCGTTCCGCCAGCGACTCGTCGAACTTGGCCGGCAAGTCGAGTCGCTGACCCTGGTGTACGACAAGGGCAACGTCTCACGCGAGAACCAGGAGCGGGTGGATGCTTCCAACCTGCACTACGTCACGGGAGTAACCGCCGCGAGCCAGGCAGAGTTGGTGCGGGAAGCCAACCCGCAGCTGGCCGGCGTGGTCCTGGCCAATGGCAAGACGGTCCAAGCCCATCGCACGACGCGCAAGATCTGGGGCGTCGAACGTACCGCGATCGTGCTGCTCTCCGAACAGCTACGACAGGGCCAGATGCACGGCGTACTGCAGCACGTGGCCTGTGCCGAGCGGTGGCTGTCGTCGCTGAAGGAAACGCTCCGCCGCGGAAAGCAGAAGCGCGACCGGGCGCGCATCCAGCGCGACATCGAGACCCGGCTGCACGGACGACAGCGCCTCACCGATGTGCTGCACGTCGAATTGACCGGCAACGATCCCCACCTGCACCTGAGCTACCGCTTCGACCAGAAGGCGTTCGATACCCTGGCGGCCGAGTCGCTCGGTCGAATCGTGCTCATCACCGACCAAGCCGCCTGGAGCACCGCGGAGATCATCGACGCCTATCACGGCCAGTCGGGCATCGAGGCGGTCTTCGCCCACCTCAAGGACCCGATGCACTTGGCGCTTCGTCCCCAGTTCCACTGGACCGACCAGAAGCTCCACGTGCATGTCTTCACGTGCGTGCTCGGCTACCTTCTCGCGCGTGCCCTCTTCCTGCGGGCGACACAGGCTCGTGCACCGTACGCCAGCATGGAGAAGCTGCTCGACGCCCTGGCCGAGGTCCGCCGCGTCGCCGTCGCCCGCCCAAGCCCCACGGGGAAGGGACGAGCGAAGGTCACCACCCAACTCGAGACCGACAACCCCATCCTCACCCCGCTCCTCCCCCTGCTCGGAGTCAACGGTTAGTGTATACGCCCGCGTCACGAAATCTCGCGCAGTCACCGCTGCTTACGCGATACCTACTTCCTCGCGCGGTAAACTCACGCTAGGGATGCTGGAGGGGTTCTGGGAGCTCGAGGGGGAGGGGGAGCTGCTGACCTGGCAAGGGCAGGGAGAGGACCAGGTGTCGGACGACCTCTTGGCGATACCTGGAGTTGGGGGCGAGCACACCATAATACCTCGTGGTGTTGAAGTACGGGGCGGGGACCAGGGAGGCGAGGCGGGCGAGGAAGTCCATGGGGTGGAGGACGATGGCGGTGGTGCCATCCTTGAAGAGCTTCTTGAGCTCGTAGCGGACTTATCCGGAGTCCGTGATGCCGAGGCGGTCGTTGCACAGGGGGGGGCGTGCGACGTAGCGGACGAGCCTCTCGATGCCAGCGCGGTCGACCCAGGTCTGGGCGTGGACGTTGATGCCCTTGACCTCGGCCAGCAGGGGGGGACGGGTGTAGGTGGGCAGTGGCGGTGGCGTGTCCACGAGGCGCAGGGCTGACTGGTTTGGTCGTTCGGAGAACAGGTCGATGCCGTGTGCGGAGGCGCCCAGCAGGGCGGATAGGACCGGGTCCTCGTCAGCGGCTTCTTGTGGCAGGTGGCCTGCCGGGTCGATGCCGAAGCGCTCGAGGCTCTTCTCGGTGCGAAGGGCCGTGCGCAGGGCCACGTGGTGAACCTGCTCGAGGGTGGGCGGTGGCAGGGGGTGGAAGGCGAGGCGGCCGTCGTGGGGGACGTAGACGCCGTCGATGGTCAGCGTGTGGGGGTGTGGGTCGAGGCGCAGGGCCGAATCTGCGCGCTGGATTTGCGTCAGCGCCCCGAAGTGGATCAGGCGGGTTGAGGGGAGGCCGAGGTGGTGCTTGGCCCGCAGGCGGTAGGAGTGAGCCACCTCGCGCACGAAGGCGGAGACGAGGGCGGAGCAGAGCTTGGGGTCGTAGCCCATGGGGCTCTGAGGGAGAAGGGGAAGGAGCAGATCCACTGTCTAAGGTGTGCGTCGTCGGGCAGCACGTCGTCTGTCATGTGGACGGCGAGGTCATTCATGCGGCGTCCCGTGCAGGAGGGGCAGAAGGCGCGTCCCTTGCAGGCAAAGGGCAGAACGCGCACCAGGCCGCAGTGGGGGCAGGTGAGGTGCGCGCATCCTCTCTCGGGGATGCCACAGTCCAGGTAGGAGGTCAGCTCGTCTCGCACGAAGGCGGGCAGGCCACCGGCCTGGTCGGTCCTGTCGAGGAAGGCGGGAAGGAGGGTGCAGGTCCGCATGGTTGAGAAGCTGCCCCGTCCCGAGCATCGCGAGCTTCTGGTGCTTCCTGAACGGGGTGAGATCGTCCACCCTGGTGAGATCCGTGAGATCCCTCTCGAGGAACGTCTGCTGGTAGGACCTCAACCACTCCTTCTTGTCGTCGTCGTCCAGTGCATGGAGTTCGGGCATCTCTCCCCAGGAGGCGATTTGGTCCAGCGAGAGACTTCTGCTGGCGGCCTGCTCGCCGAGCTGACGCTGCGGCCTCCTGGCGAGGAGGGTGTCGAGGTCGTCCGTCGAGAGGAAGTCGTCCAGAAGGGGCAAGACGAGGGGCCGGCCCTCGTCGGTCCGCAACTCGGCGGGCATCGAGGGCCAGAGGTTGTACACGAATGCAGTCAGTCGCCGAAGACGGTCGTGCGGACGCGGGACGCGAAATCGATGGCGCGGGACGCCTCCTCGATCGCTTCCGCCGAGCGCTGCTCGGTGACCAGCGACCACGGATCGATCCTGTTCGCCTCGTCGCCGTAGGACAGCAGTACGTGCTCCTGCATCCCGTATGCGTCCCAGGCTCCGGAAAGTGCGACGGCCTCGGTCCTCAGGGCACCGGGGAATGCGGGAATATCGAGAGCCCTGTCGAGAATCGCCCCGGGTTCGTGCGACCTCGGGACGGTGGAGAAGCACGCCAGGATGGACTTCGCCGCCGACTCGATGGCCCCCCTCGCGAACAGGGCGGACTCCCGCCAGTCCTGCCTGGCACCTGCCTCGCGGGCCTTGGCGAAAAGACGCCGGCCCATGTCCAGGCGGAAGGCCGAGTCCTCGCGGCCGGTCATACCCTCACCGCGTCCCAGTCAATGGCCCAGTCGACGCTGGAAGGCTGTGTCGTGAAGCTCCAGAAAAGATCCGGATCCCGCTCCAGGCCTGCCTCGGCGATGCGCTCGCGGAGCTTCTCCAGGCTCGCCGTGAGGGTGCCGTCGGTGTCGAGGAGCACGACCGCGTCGAGGGCGAGGTCGAGGTGCAGCGGCGTGACATCCTTGAAGAACTCGTCCCGGGTCCTGGACAGGACGTGCACCTCGGCAGCCTGGCGAAGCCCCCGCAGGGGACCCCGCACCGCGCGGCTCCTCTCGAAGGGATCGACGTCGAGCCTCTCCGCCAGCACCAGGATGTCGTGATCGCTTCCTTGAGCGCCCTGGCCGCGGGCGCGCGATCCGTAGGACGCGACTGCGAGCAGGTTCGGTCCCCATGCCCGACCGTACCGGCTCGCGATCTCCGCCCAGAGCTCCCGATCGGTCATATGGTCAACATATACCACCGTGTCCGTGCATAGCAAGGAACGCGGAGCGCATCGAGCCGGTCGCCGGGAATCGTGGAAGCTCGGTCACGGCCGTAACCGGCAGGCCCATTCTCGTGAAGGCCAGCTCACCGGAATGACGCCCCTTTCCTACCCCGAGCAGGCGTGGTCGATGCACGTCGGCAGCCAGCTGCACGTCTGCTGGAGGATGCACGCGGCCTCTTCGAGGTGGGACGCGCAGGGGACGTGCGCTCCTGTGCAGTCGCCCTCACCCGGCCTTGGCAGGCAGCCTTGGCATGTCGCGCACACCCACGGGTACCTGGGGTCGAGGCTCGTGCAATCCGGGTAGCCCGTGCAGGTCGTGCCAGTCCACGTGCAGCCGCACGAGGCGCACTGGTACGAGTCATCGCCGATGGCAGTGCATGTCTCGCTGGCGACCGGCTGGCATAACGGGTCGGACGTGCCGGAGTCGCAGCCGCAGCAGGGAACGAACCATGAGCAGTTCGTGCAGGGCGACTCGGGGCCGCACTCCATTGCGTCGAGCTCGTCGCACCGGGTCTCGTGCAGGTCCAGGCATGAGTGGTCCTCCCACGAGCAGCCCGTCTGGTCCTCGCAAACGTCCTGGTCGTTCACGAACGAGTAGCAGGGGTCGACCTCGCCGATGCAGCCGCAGTCCGCGTCGGAGCAGCAGTTCGCCGGAGCCTCGCAGACGCCGCCGCAGCACACGCCGCCCGGGCAGGGAATCATGTCGGCCTCGACCCCGCCAAGCACGCAGGCCCCGGACTCGCACCGCTCGAACGTGCACGGGTTCGAGTCTTCGCATCCTTCGTCCGAGCAGCACTCTGCACAGACTCCTGTGCAGCATATCCCGCCCGGGCAGGGCAGAAGGTCGGTGACGGTCCCGTCGTTGATGCACCCGCCGGCCGCGCACAGGTCGAGCGTGCATGGGTTCGAGTCGTCGCAGTCCTCGCGCACGCAGCACTCCGCGCATTCGCCGTCGCAGCAATGGAAGCCCGCCTGGCACGCGGTCTGGCACCCGCCGCAGCACGCCTCGTCGAGGTCGAGGTCGCAGCACCCGAACGCGCAGCACTCGAGCAACCCCGCGCAGGGCGCCCCCGCGCAGCACGGGGCCGTGGCGCAGTCCTCATCCACGCAGTCCACCTCGAGGTCGCAGTCCTCGTCGAGCGCGTCCTCGCAATCGTACTCCGCGAGCGTGCACGGGCAGTCCACCGTGCAGGAGGGATCGGTGCAGTCGAGCAGGCCGTCGCAGTTCGTGTCGACTGCAGCGCAGGCGGGTACCGCGTCCGGGTTGATCGATCCGTCGTGATCGTCGCAGTCGTCGCCGATGCCAGGGCACACCTCGCTCGAGAAAAAGCCGTCGCCGTCCTCGTCCCGGTCCACCAGGTCGTCGCAGTCGTGATCCCACCCGTCGCACTCGGGGTCCGCGCCCGGGTGCCTGGCATGGTCGTGGTCGTCGCAGTCGTCGCCGCCGCAGCCCACGCCACCGGCACTCTGCGCCACGTAGCCATCCCCGTCCAGGTCCACGGCATCGTGGTTGCACTCGCCCCAGTCCGTGTCGCACGTGTCGGTCGTGCACGGGTTCGAGTCGTCGCAGTGGAGGTCGTTCTCGCACTCGGGGGCATCGGGCTCGCCGTCCGCTGCGCTGTCAGGGGCAAAGTCGCCAGCCGAGTCGTCGCTTCCATCCGGGGTCTCGAGCGTGCCGGTGTCGGCGATGCCATCCTCCCTGCCGCACGCGGCGGCAAGGACCAGGAGCAGGCTCACCGCCAGACGAGCGGCTCTGCTCCTCGTTGCAAAGCGATGCATGAGCACCTCATCTCCTTTGGTCCCCGAAGAGCTGCGGCCACGAAGGAAGGTAACACCACATATCATGGGCAAAAAAAGCGGCGGGCCGGGTCCATCCGATTAGATGATGATGGAGCCCATGCCCTCGGTGGGCACGATGATGATGACCATGCGGCGGTCCAGCATGGCCACGTCGTTGCCGAGCACCACGATCCAGGCCTTGAACACCAGGGCCGAGTCCACCGGCTCCACCGTGTTGTTGTAGAAGTCGATGTTGAAGGTCACCTGCGTGCCGGGCACCACGTCGAAGAAGTAGTCCTCGTCCTGGCCCGAGTAGCCCTCGGGGATCCCCGGGAACCCGGACACCGGGGTGATGTCCTTGACGAACACGGCCGCGTCGTACTCGGCGGCCGGCGGGTCGTTGGGCTCGTCGCGCGGCACGGCGTTCACGTCCTGGGGCGTGAAGCTGGCCAGGGTCTCTATCATGGACACGATGCCCGTGCTCACGCCGCCCGAGCTCGTGACCTCCACCAGGGCGTTGCCCATGGCGTCCACCGAGCCCGTGGCCTGGCTCACGTAGATCATGGAGTCGTGGCCCTCGCCGCCCGCGGTGCCCACGAACACGCCCACGTGCCTCGCGTTGATGGCCAGAAGCGCGCTCACGGCGTCCGTGAGCATGATCGAGGAGCAGTCGTAGTCCCACTCCCCCGTCCCGTCGTTGTGCCACGGCGCGTCGGACACGAGCACGACGATGGGCAGCGCGTCCGGCCTGAAGCAGGGGTAGCCCTTGCGGGCCGACATCTCGTCCGGGTACGTCGGGCAGACCCGGGGCGGGATGGTCTCCATGCAGTCTGTGAACCCGTTGCCCGTGGCCGTGATCCACAGGGCCGGGACCTGGGACTCGGGCCAGTCGCCGCCGTATCCCCAGGGCACGGTGCCGTACAGGGTGTTCAGGCCGGACTGCACCTCGGAGTCGTTCGGGGTGATGTCCACCACGTGCCAGTAGGTCTTGTCGTCGTAGCTGCCGTAGCTGCCCGTGGGCACGTCGTTGAAGTGTCCCACGCCCATCTGCACGTCCGGGATGGCGCCGCGCAGCATGGGCACGATGCTCGTGGCCAGGCTCGTGGCCACGTTCTCGATGGCGGAGCTCATGGACCCCGTGGTGTCGATGAGGAAGTACACGTCCGCCACCTGCAGGTTGGTGCCGAAGTGCAGCTCGCGAAACTCGTGCGCCGGCGCCATGTACGGAAGGATCACGAAGTAGTCGTCGGGATCCAGGGTGCTGGACGGATCCGCGGGGTTCGTCCCGGCCGCGATCTCGCCCAGGTCGGTCACGCCGTCGCCGTCCGTGTCCTTGCGCGTGGGATCCGTGCCGTACACGCCGTGCTCGTCCGCGTCCGTCACGCCGTCGTTGTCGGAGTCGGGGTCGAGAAAGTCCATCTTGTCGTCGCCCGTCGGGGCACCCGCGGAGTCGTAGCCCCAGTCCGTGTTCACGGGCGGCGTGCACAGGTCCGAGTCCCCGGCCTCGATGGCGTCCGAGATGCCGTCGGCGTCGCTGTCGTCGTCGAGGTAGTTGGGCGTGCCGTCGCCGTCGGCGTCCCAGTCGCCCTCGATGGAGTCCGGGATGGTGTCCGAGTCCGCGTCCGTGTAGGAGGAGCAGGGCCCTGTCCCGTCCGGCACGAACGAGTCGGAGTGCGCGTCCCCGGGCAGGTAGAACGGGTTGCCCTCGTCGCAGGCCCAGGTGCACAGGGCCGTGCAGAACACGACCGTCGAGATAAGATTTCTCATCGTCATGTCTCCTTGTGGATTCCCTGAAAGTTACAACGTGTTTCGACGAAGTTCAAGGAAATTGGAAATTCATGCCGTGATAACGGCGTGGATTCAATGAATTGCGGTTCATGGGGCCGGCCCGGGGCCGCGAGGCGGCCGAGGCCGAGATCGATCCGCGGACAAATACGTACCAGAAGTGGTACGTCTCATGGAATGGGCGCTGGCCGCCCCTGTTCGAGGATCGGGCGATATGAGAGGCGAGGACTTCAGGAGATGGGCCGAGCACGGTTGCCGCTTCTACGGGAGCGACCCGTGGTTCCTCCTCAGGGAGCTCGCCCAGAACTCGAGGGACGCGGGGGCCAGGACCATCCACGTGAGGGCCCGTCGCGACGGCGACAGCGAGGTGCTCGAGTTCGAGGACGACGGCTCTGGCATGTCGTTCGAGCACGCCAGGAGCTACCTGTTCAGGCTGTACGCATCGAGCAAGGACGGCGACGACCGCAGCGCGGGCCGCTACGGCATCGGGTTCTGGACCGTGCTGCGGTTCGACCCCACGCAGATCCTCGTGGAGTCGCGCACCGGGCGCTCGGGGTGGGCCATCGCCGTGGACGGGTCCTTCGCCATCGTCAGGGTCCCGTGCCGGCTCGCGCAAAGAGGGACAAAGGTGACGCTCGTGAGGCGGGCCCGGGAGAAGTCCGCCGGGGAGTTCTCCAGGGCCGTGCGCCACGGGCTCGAGAAGTACGTGCGCTACCTGAGGCGCAACGACAGGCGCTCGAGCAAGCTGCCCGTGATGTTCGAGGGGCGAAACCTCACGCGGTCCATGAGGCTTGCCGGCACGGTGTCCTACTCGTTCAGGGAGGGGCCCGTGGAGGGCGCGGTGGGGCTCGCGGACTCGCCGCGCGTGTACCTGCACGCCAGGGGCCTGCCCGTGTGGAAGGGGACCGTGCTCGACGAGCTCTCGCACACGGCCAGCCCCCGGCCCGAGAGCTGCGAGGTGGCCGCCGGCCTCGCGCCGGTCTTCCTGCTCAACGGCAACGACCTGAACGTGGTCATGTCCCGCAGGGCCGTGGTGGACGACAGGGCGCTGGGGCGCGTGCGCAGGCTGGCCAGAAAGGCCATGGCGCGGCTCGTGAGGCTGCACCTCGACAGCACGTTCCCCCGCAGCGTCGGCCAGAGGGCTCTCGACGCGGCCGCAGAGGCGCTGGGTCGCGCCCGCAGGGTGCGGCCGGTCACGATGCTCGCCGTGGCAGCGGCCGTTTTCGTCGCCGTGGCGGCCGCGCTTTGGGCTGCGCCGCTCGCGGACAGGCTCGGCACGGGCAGCAGGGCGCGGCTGCCGGGGTCCTACGAAGGGGCCGTCGTCTCGGGACCGCCGGCCCTGGGCCCCATCCTGGAGCTGACCTACGAGCCCGCGACCGAGGTGTGGTTCAAGATCCTCACCGCCGATTCGTGGGACCCGGGAAAAGGCTTCGTGACCGGCCCGGACAGCGGGGTGGCACCCGCCGCCGCCCTGCAGTGTCGCGAGGGCTGCATCGACGTCACGGTGGCGCTCGACGAGGGGGGGCGCGTGTTCGTGCCCGTCCCTGGCGGCTATGCCGTGGATCCGTCGAGCGTGCTCTTCGACGGCCTGCCCGTGGCGAGCGTGCTCGAAACGAGCGCCGGCGACACGTTTGTCGACCTTCCATCGGCTGGAGGAGTGCTCACCTACGGGTGCGGCCCGGCGCCTCCGCCCCTGCCTCTGGACGACGGTGAGCACGCGCGGCTCACGAGCACGGCCGGCGCGAAGATGCCTCCCGGCGTGACGGGCGTCCTCTCGACGGCCACGGACAGGCGCGTGAGGACCCGCGTCGCGACCGCCCTCTCCCTCACGGCCACCCTCGTGTCCTACGACAGGTCCGAGGCCACGGCTGCGCTCTACCGCGACCTCGCGAGCGGCAACGGGTGGCTGCCCGTGGTGCTGGGCACGGCCAGGGGCGACTGCGATGTGCTCAACGGCGTCAATGCGCTGCTGCTCAGGTCCATGGGCGTGCCGGCGCGCCTCGCCATCGGGCTCGTGGGCCAGGACGGGCGGGCGGGCGGCGAGCTGCACGCGTGGACCGAGTACCACGACGGCGCATGGCAGGCCGTGGACGCGACCCCTGCTCGATCGGGGCCGGCCCTGGCCTTGCCACCTGTGCATCTCGCGCCCGGAGCGCCCGCGAGCCTGGGCACCGTGCCGGAACGGATCGAAACGTACGATGCTCTTGCCCGGGGCGCCCCTGCGCCGCCCATCGTGGCTCCTTTCGAGGCCACGGCCAGAAGCCCGAAGGCTCCCGCCGGAGGCGTGGATTCGCCCTGGATGGTTCTTTGCATCGCCCTCGTCGCGGCCGGCCTGATCGCCGCTTTCGTGCTCGCGCTGCGGGTGCGAGGCATGGAGCGCATGGACCCGGCCGGCGATCCGAGGCTCGCGGAGCACGTGATCGCGAGGATCATGACGAGCGCATCGGCGCGGCCGCGCATGTGGAGGCACGCTCGTGCCCTGGGGTCGCGCAGGGTCCTGCCCCTCATCGACGGCAGGAGGATCTCGCTCGTGAGGGCACGCCAGATGGCCCGCGCCGGCAAGCTGTTCGCCGGCACTCGCTCGTGCGAGCTCGCTTCCGATGCCTGCAGCCGGGGCGCCGTGGTTCTGGACTCGGGGCACGCCGCGTTCGGGACGTTCGTGTCCGGCATCCCCGGCATCGTGGACCTCGACGCCGTGCAGGCCATGGCGCCCGTGACCGACGAGACCGGGCAGGATGGGCTGGGACGCCTGCTCCTTCTCGCCGGCGAGCTTCTGCGCGGTGCAGGGCACGGTGACGTCCCGGTGCTGCGCGCGCCCGGGCTTCGCGACCTCGACATCGCGGACGTCGATCTCTCGGCGCTCGGGCTCGGGCCCGGTTCGGGATGGCCGCGCCGCTTCGTGGCCGTGAACCCTGCCTCGCCCATGGCGACCAGACTGGCCCGCATCGAGGCCGACAGCGCCTTTCTGGCCGCGTTCGAGCTCGTGCAGGCGCTCACGCGCGGGTCGGGCCTGCTGGCGATCCACCGCGACGCGATCCGGGAGGCCGTGTCCACGAGGCTCGTCGAGGAGGTGGCGCGATGACACGCGAGACGGACGGGCACGAGGGCGGCGACCGGCCCGGCCGGCTCGACGAGGGGTTCCTGTCCATCGACGTGGAGTCGCTCGTGCGCAAGGTGGCCGGCCAGACCTTCCGCTCGCCTAACCACTACCCCGTCGAGCTCGTCCGCATCGCGCTGGCGCGCGGCGCCAGGCGGGTGGATCTGACCATGGACCGGCACTCCTTGACCGTGACCGACGACGGGAGGCCCATCGAGCGCTCCGAGCTCGAGCGACTCCACGGCGTCCTGGACGCGAGCCTGCCGGTGCTCGAGCGCCAGAAGGCCCTCGGCACGTTCGAGTCGGACAGGGGCATCGGCCTCCTGGCGGTTTTGGCCCCTTCGCCGGGGCTCGTCGTCATCGAGTCCGGCGACGGCCGCTCGGGCCACCTCGCGACCATCGAGCGGCTCGTGCCTCGCCTCGACGGGCGCTCCATGTCCCTGGCCGGCACACGCATCCGCATCCACCGACGGAGCGCCGACCTGCGCGCCGAGCGCGAGGCCGTGGCGAGCTGGTGCCGCTTCGCCGGCGCCCTCGTGACGGTGGACAAAAAGACCGTGAGCCGTCACGCGGCCCCTGCCGGGGCCATGGCCTGGCGCCGCAGCGGCACGGCCACCGTCTGGATCCCATCGGCCGGCGACCTGTGCAGGCTGTGGCTCCTCGACCACGGCGTGCGCTGGCACGAGAGCGTGCGCCCGCCCGTGAACGGCCTCGTGTTCGAGGCCTCCGTGGACGCCGGCGAGGATCCGGCGCGGGTCTGGGACGAGGCCGGCCGCATCGCCCGCGCCCTGTACGAGGAGCTCGCCCGCACCCACGCGACCTCCATGGGCGCCGCGCGCGCCCGCATCGAGGAGCTCTTCTTTCTGCACCACAGGCGCACGTCGGCCGCC
>JBFYZU010000193.1:0-13921 GCA_041309365.1 Myxococcota bacterium | reverse complement strand
TGGGGAAGACCCCGGCCACGCCCATCTCGAGAAGCAGGGCCACGTCCCTCTCCGGGATCACGCCGCCCACGAGCACGTGCACGTCGCCCAGGCCCCGTGCTTCCAGCTCCTCGATGACCTTCGGGGCCAGCGTGAGGTGCGCGCCGCTCATGATGCTCAGGCCCACCACGTCGGCGCTCTCGTCGAGCGCCGTGCGTGCTATCTGTGCGGGCGTGCGATGGAGGCCCGTGTAGATCACCTCGAAGCCCGCATCCCTGAGCGCGAGGCAGAGCACCTTGGCTCCCCTGTCGTGCCCGTCCAGGCCCGGCTTGGCGATGATCACGCGTGTCCTTCTTCCGCCCATGGGCACCTCGTCCGCGCGGACCGGATCCGCCTGGCGACCGCATCGAATGTGGATGAGCCGGAGTTCTCGAGCCCGGGCTCCTCGTGCCACCCGAGCGCAGCGTTTCACTATAGATGAGCGGGGATCCTGGTCAAGATCGAAGTGCCGGACGTGATCGAATGCTCACCTCCCGTCCGTTTCGACAACCCTCCCGTGCTCCTTCACCGCGGTCGGCAGCCGGGGGGATTTCAGATGATCGAAACGGTGAGGGTGTAGGAGCCGTAGTCGCCGTCGTAGCCGTCCAGAAAGAGGTAGTAGGTGCCGGCCGCGAGGCTCCTCGAGAGGTAGGAGTCCACTACCACCCCTCCGTCGTCGTCGCACTCGATCTCCGTACCCGTGTCGCAGGGCGAGCTTCTCAGGTAGATGAGGGTGTCGTAGGCCGACCCGTACGTCTCGAACGTCACCGTGTGCGCTGCTGCGAGCGTGAGCGCGAACACGTGCTCGTCGCCGCCGTAGTAGTAATAATAGTAATCGCACGACCCCGTGTAAGAGCCCGTTCCGTACGTCGTGGCGCCCATGAAGACCTGCGTTCCCACGGTCTCTGAGATCCTGGTCGGACACGAGCACGTGCCGTCGTCGCCGTCGAGCCCGTCGCAGTCCTGGTCGATGCCGTCGCCGCATATCTCCGGGGCTCCTGGAAAGACCGTGGCGTCCGCGTCGTTGCAGTCGGCCCCCCCGCAGGAGGTCGGCCCCACGCCGTCGCCGTCGCCGTCCGTGAGCAGGTGCACGCAGGTGGTTTCATCGCAGGAGTCTGCCGTGCAGCCGTTCGAGTCGTCGCAGGCCGAGGGCGTCGCAGCGTGGTTGCAGTCGCCCGTGGACGTGTCGCAGGTGTCCAGGGTGCACTCGTTTGCGTCGTCGCAGGCCGTCTCCTCGTGGGTGCAGGCGTTGGCCGCGGTGTCGCAGCCGTCCACGGTGCAGGGGTTTGCGTCGTCGCAGGCCGATGCATCGACCGCGTGATCGCAGCCGTCCGTGTCCTCGTTGCAGGAGTCCAACGTGCAGGCCGCGCCGTCGTCGCACAGGACACGAGCGCCGGGCTGGCAGAAGCCGTAGGGGCATCTTTCCGTGCCGTCGCAGTACACTCCGTTGTCGCAGTCTGCGTCCGTGGCGCACACCATTCCCAGGGTGTCGCGCGGCCCGTCCTCCTCCACCGGATCGGCGGGCGCCTCGCCCGTCTCGGGCGCGTCCGTGACGTCGAGGGGCATCACCTCCGTCGTGTCGGCCCCGTCGGCGGAGTCGTTTCCAGGATCCATCCAGGCATCCAGGTAGAAAAAGTCGTTCGTGGCGCAGCCAGCCATCGATCCGGCCAGGACGAGCATGCAGGCGAGCCTCATGAGGACCTCCTCGAGAGATGTCACCGGCGAATTGTAACGCTTCTTCTCCGGGATTGCACCCTGCCCGGGCAGATTGCAGCGTCACTGGACGGCCGGATTGCCCCAAAAACGCAGCGATGCTAGAAGACCTGCTCCCCGAGTGGAGGCGACATGAGCGCGGCTTTCGATCCCGTACCCCTTCTGGCGCAGGAGCTGGGCCTGCCCCACGACGTGGTGAGGGCCGTGGCCGACCTTCTGGCCGAGGGCAACACCGTGCCGTTCATCGCGCGCTACCGCAAGGAGCGCACTTCGGCGCTTGACGAGACGCGCATCCGGGCCATCGAGGAGAGGCACGCGGCGCTTCTGGACCTGGACAAGCGCCGCCAGACCGTGCTGGCCACCATCGAAGGCCAGGGCAAGCTCACGGCCGAGCTCGAGCAGCGCATCCGGGCCTGCACGGGACGCGCCGAGCTCGAGGATCTCTACCTCCCCTACCGCCCCAGGCGCCGCACCCGCGCCACCATGGCCCGCGAGAGGGGGCTTTCGCCGCTGGCCCTGCGGATCCTGGCCCAGCCGGACGACGGCGACCCCCTCGCGGAGGCGGCCGCGTTCGTGGATCCCGAGCGCGAGGTGCCAGACGCCGCGGCCGCGCTCGCGGGCGCCAGGGACATCGTGGCCGAGTCTTTGAGCGAGGACGCGGATCTTCGCGGCATGGTGCGCGACATGTACTCGCGAACCGGCCGCGTCCTGTCCACGAAGGCGCGCCACGTGCAGGGCCCCACGAAGTACCAGGACTGGTACGACTTCGAGGAGGCAGCCGCCACCATCCCCTCGCACCGCTACCTCGCCATCGTGCGAGGCGAGAAGGAGGACGTCCTGAGGGCCTCGGTCAGGGTGGACGAGGACGAACTGGTGTCCAGGATCCTGGCTCGCGCCGGCCATCGCCCCAACACCCCGTTCGCGGGTCAGCTTCTGGATGCCGGACGCGACTGCCAGCGCAGGCTCCTGCACCCGTCGGCCGAGAACGAGCTTCGCGCCGAGCTCAAGGAGCGCTCCGACGAGGCTGCGGTGAAGGTCTTCGCGTCCAACCTCGAGAGCCTGCTTCTGGCCGCGCCCCTGGGCGGCCGGCCCGTGGTGGGCGTGGACCCCGGGCTCCGGACGGGCTGCAAGTGCGCGGCGGTGGACGCGACGGGCCGCTTCGCCGGCGACATGGTCTTCTTCACCGTGGGAAACGAGGCGCAGGCCGGCCAAGGACGCTCCGCGCTCGCGGGCTTTCTCGGCAGGCACGCGCCGCACGCCGTGGCCGTTGGCAACGGCACGGGCAGCCGCGAGGCCGAGAGGTTCGTGCTGGACACCCTCGCCGCTGCGGGGCTGACCTCGATCGTCGTGGTGAGCGTGAGCGAGGCGGGCGCCAGCGTCTACAGCGCCTCGGAGACGGCCGTCGAGGAGCACGGCGACCTGGACGTGACCGTGCGAGGCGCCATCTCCATCGCGCGCAGGCTGCAGGACCCGCTGGCCGAGCTCGTGAAGATCGAGCCGAGGTCCATCGGCGTGGGCCAGTACCAGCACGACGTGAACCAGTCGCTGCTCGGCCGCAAGCTCGACGAGGTGGTGGAGAGCTGCGTGAACCGGGTGGGCGTGGAGCTCAACACGGCGAGCCCGCACCTTCTGTCGCGCGTGGCCGGGGTCGGCCCGGCGCTGGCAAGGTCCATCGTGGAGCACCGTGGCAAGCACGGGCCCTTCGCCACGCGCGCCGGCCTCCTGGGCGTGCCCAGGCTCGGCCCGAGGGCCTTCTTGCAGTGCGCGGGTTTCCTGCGCATCGCAAGGGGCGCCCACCCGCTGGACGGATCGGCCGTGCACCCTGAGCGCTACCCGCTCGTCGAGCGCATGGCCAGTGACCTCGGCGTGCCTCTTTCCGATCTCGTCGGCAACGCAGGGCTGGCCGCTCGCATCGACATCGCGCGATACGTGTCCGGCGACGTGGGCGCGCCCACGCTGCGCGACATTCTGGCCGAGCTCGCGAAGCCCGGCCGCGACCCGCGCGCGGACTTCTCGGCGCCGGAGTTCTCGGACCAGGTGCAGGGCATCAAGGACCTCGAGGTGGGCATGAGGCTCGCCGGCGTCGTCACCAACGTCACGGCCTTCGGCGCGTTCGTGGACGTGGGAGTGCACCGGGACGGGCTCGTGCACGTGTCCGAGCTCGCGGACAGGTTCGTGCGCGACCCGTCGCAGGTCGTGAAGGTGGGAGACCGCATCAGCGTTCGCGTCATCGAGGTCGACCTGGATCGCGAGCGCATCTCCCTGAGCGCCCGCACCGGAGCCGGCCGCGAGCCTGGCCCCCGCACGGATCCTTGCAGGCCCCCCCCGGCGCCCAGGCCGCCTCCCACCGAGCAGAAGCGCAAGCCCGGCACCTTCAACCCCTTTGCGGACGCCCTGAAGAAGCGCTGAGAAGCCCGAGCGACGACACGTGCTCGTGCCGTGAGCCATCAGCCGGCGGCCGCCAGGAGCACTTCTCGCCTGCAAGACGTGCTTTTTTTACACCCTGTCGGTGCACCCTGGGTCGCGGATCAGACCTCGCGCAGAAGGGCCTCGATGTCGGCCTTCTCGCGGATGTTCTCGGTGACCAGGGTGATGTCGTCCGGGCCGCTCACGCCGATTCGGCGGGTGACGGCCTCGGCGAGCTGCACCTGGTCCCACACGGGACGGTCCTCGATCCAGGTCTCCGAGCCGTAGTAGCGCAGAACGGCCAGGCCCACGGCGTCGATGGCCACGCGGTCCTTGCTCATGAGCACCATGTCCGTGTCGGCCTGGTCGCCCGGCGGCATGGGGCCGCCCGTGGTGCGGCTCACGATGCCGTCGAGCACGTTGAGCACGGGCGAGAAGGCCAGGTTCATCTGGGCGAACATGCGCTTCTCGCGGTCGCGATCCGTGCTGTTGCGCGGGTCGCCGTGCACGATGCCGTTTCTCGTGTCCGGGTGGATGAGCCCGAACAGGTTCTTCATGGACATGGTGAACACGCTGCCCGTGTGGGTCTTGAGCGCGGGCACGTTGATGAGGTGATCCACCTCGGTCAGGATGCGCGGGATGAGGATGGGCACGTCGAAGTCCGTGTCCGCGGGCAGCGTGTACTCGTCCCAGGGCTCGTTGTCCAGGGGGCGAAACGTGGCGCCCGCCTCGACGAGGATGGTGGAGTAGGGGCGGTCGTCGCCGGGCAAGAGAGGCCACTCGAACACGGTCTCGGTCACGAACGGCCCGTAGGTGCGCTCGGCCACGATGACCTCGCCGGCGCCGGCCTCGCGGCACAGCCTGATGAGCTCGAGCATGACCTCGGCGCTCGTGGTGTCGGGCGGAGGCATGGGGCCGGTCATGTTGGGCTTGAGCATGACCTTCTGGCCCGGCTGGATGAACCCGAGCCCGCCCATGAGCGCGATCCCCCGGGCCACGGCCAGAGCGGGCGTGTCCGCGCGGGTGATGACCACCTGGCCCTGCGGCACGTCCGCGAACGCGAGCTCGTCCGCGTCGCCGTCCGTGGACGCGTCGTCCGACGGCTCGCCTCCCGAGCCGCAGCGGATGCCCAGAAGCGCCGCCGCGCCGGCCGCGGCCGCCGTGCCCACGAACTCGCGCCTGGTCACCCCCCGGTCGTTCCCGCGCTCCCCGTTGCCGTTTCTGCCCATGAAGCCGACTCCCTGTCCCCCGGCCCGTGCACGCAGTGTAGGACGCGGGCGCGCGAGTGACAATCTGCCGCGTGGAGGCTAGCGGTGCAGAAACTCGGCCTTGGTGCGGGGACCGTTCTCGATGAAGTTCTTCATGCCGATGCGCATGTCCTCGGTGGAGAGGCACTTGCCGAAGCCGCGAGCCTCGAGCTCCAGGCCCTTCTCGAGGGTGGTCTTCGCGCCCTCGAGGGTGGCCTCGCACAGGATCTCGTCGATCTTGCGGCTCAGGTGGCCGATGTCCACGTCGGGCAGCTTCGCGGGAACCTCGATGGGGTCTTTCGGGATGCGAGGAGTGGGTATCTTGCCCGCGGCCATGTCGCGCGCCAGCTCCACGGCGCGGCCCACCACGTCCTGCTTGACGATCTCCGCCACGAGGCCCATCTCGCGGGCCTGGGCGCTGGACACGGGCTCGCCGTCCCGCAGCATCTTCCACGCGTTGGCCAGGCCCACCCAGCGGGGCAGCCTCTGGGTGCCGCCGAAGCCGGGGATGATGCCCAGCTTGGGCTCGGGCTGTCCCACGAGCATGGGCGTGTCCACGGCGATGCGCACGTTGCACGCCATGGCCAGCTCGTTGCCGCCGCCGAAGGCCAGGCCGTTGAGCGCTGCCACGGACGGCTTGCCCAGCGCCTCGATGGCCTTGGTGGTCGCGTGGCCGGAGAGGCTCTTGTCGTAGGCCTGCTTCTCGGTCTCGAGCACGGACAGCTCCTTGATGTCCGCGCCGGCAACGAAGGCGCGGGTGCCGAACCCCGTGATGACGAGGGCCTTCACCTTCGCGTCCTTGCCCACCTCCTCGACGCGCTCCTTCACCTGCGCGATCACGTCGTCGTTCAGGGCGTTGAGCACCGCGGGCCTGCGGATCATGAGGATGGCCACGTCGCCTTCGTCGCGGCGCACCACCTGGGGGATGTACCAGGGCTTGCCGCTCTTCGCCTGCTTCTCGATGCTGGCAGGCACCTTGAACTCGGGGTACCTGGCCGCGTAGGCCTTGACCAGGTCGAGTGCCTTGCCCACGCCCACCCTGTTCATGAACGCGAAGGGAGGCATCATGGCCAGCGCCATGGACGCGGCCATGTCCAGGTCCGCCACGCTGGAGATGCCGGCGTCGAGGATCTCGCCCACGATGCCGAAGTAGGCGCCCATCATGCGATCGGAGATGGCCTTCTCCTTCTCCCCATCGAGCTCGATCTTCTCGCCGCGCTCGGGCACTCCCCAGGAGCGCTTCTCCTTGACGGCGTCATCGAGGAGCCTGGGCACCTCGAACCAGGGACCGATCTTGGTGTGCATGTGCGCGAGGCCGTGGTGGGTCAGCGGGTTTCCGCCGGTGAGGTTGTGCGCCGTGAACGGCCCCACTCCCATCCCGAGCGCTTTTTGCGCGGCGAAGTCCACCTCCTTGACCGTGCCGAGGCCCTCCTCCACGCACAGGGCCGCAGCCTCGAACAGGCCCTCGAAGATGGGGTCCATGGCGTAGCCGTAGCGGCTCTTCACCTCGATGGGGATCTTGCCCACGGCCTCGTAGAACTTCATCAGGTACGTGGTCGTGGCCGGCGCCGTGTCCTTGCCCGGGATCACCTCCACGATGGGGTTGCGCTCGGCCGGGAAGAAGTAGTGGGTCACGGCCGAGCGCGATCTGTCCGCGATGCCATCGAAGATGCTCTCCGGTTCCATGTGCGACGAGTTGCTCAGAAGCAGCGCCGTCTTCTCGGCCTTGGCCTCGATCTGCTCGAATATCCTGTGCTTGATCTCCGGGTTCTCGGTGGCGGCCTCCACCACCATGTCAACGCCGGCGAGCGCCGCGTAGTCGGTGGTCCAGCTCATGCCGGCGAGCAGGGCGTCGGCCTTCTCCTTCTTCATCTTGCCCTTCTCCACGACCTTGCCGATCTTCTTCTCGCAACGCTTCTTGCCCTGGTCCAGCGCCTCCTGGGCGATGTCCACCACCACCACCGGAACGTCGTAGCGCGCGAGCTCCTGCCTGAAGTGCAGGGCGATGTCCGGGCCGATCTGGCCGGACCCCACGATGCCCACCTTGCGGATCTTCCTGCCGAACATCTCGAATGCCATGGCTCTTTCCTCCAGTGTCGGTTGTGGTGATCGGGAGCGAAACGAAGCTAGCGGAAGGCGGCCCCGATTTCAACTGCGGTGGCATGGTCGCTGGAAACTTCTCGGCGCCCGGCGGCGATGACGGTCCTGGTGGCTGCAAGTCACCGTTCCCTTGCTGGCAGTCCAAGGCACTTGACTAAGTCTTATATATCAGTAGACTAAGTCCTGTGGGCAAGAAGGATGGAATGGTGGTGAACGTGCACGAGGCCAAGACGCATCTCTCCCGGTTGCTGGTCAGGGTCCAGAACGGAGAGGAGATCGTGATCGCGAGGTCCGGAAGGCCTGTCGCGAGGCTCTCGCGCTACGAGGATCCGCCCGGGCGCGTCATGGGTCGGGATGCGGGGCTCTTCGGCGTGCCCGACGACTTCGACGATCCTTTGCCAGCGGAAGTTCTTCGCGGATTCGAGGAGTGAGGTGCGGCTCCTCCTGGACACGCACGTGTGGCTGTGGACCCTCGTGGAGCCGCACCGGATCCGCGACGACGTGCGAGAGCGCCTGTCCGTGCCGGGCACCACGCTCCACCTCTCTGCAGCCAGCACATGGGAGATCGCCATCAAGTACCGCCTCGGCAAGCTCCCCCTCCCCGAGCCACCCGAGCGGTTCGTCCTGCCCAGGCTCGTGCGCGACGGCATCAGGCCCCTTCCCATCGAGCCCGTCCACACGCTGCGCGTGGCAACGCTGCCCGACCACCATGCCGATCCCTTCGACCGGCTGCTCGTGGCGCAGGCCCAGGTGGAGCGCTTCACGATCGTGACAGCGGACGCGAAGCTCGCTCCCTACGACGTCTCCCTTCTCATGGCCGTGTGAGCGGGAAGATCTGCCGGCGTCCCCTCCGCAAGGAGCACGAGAGTATTGTTCCGGGTGAGGTCCTGGGCGATACTGTCCGCGAGGCGCACGGACATCCGCCCGGCCCTGGTGCCGAAACCCTACTCGAGGAGAACACATGAAGCCGCTTTCCGTCGCACCGCTTCTCTTTTTTCTCGCCCTCCCGGGGTGCAACTCCACGGGCGGTGACGAGGACGCCGCCGCGGACGTGCTGGACGACGACGCTGGAGACGTGTCGGGCGACACCTCGTCGGACCAGGACGAGGAGGAGCCCGTCCCCTGCACCGAGGACGCGGACTGCGACGACGGGCTCTACTGCAACGGAACGGAGACGTGCAAGGAGGACGGCACCTGCCAGGAGGGCGACGCCGTGGTCTGCGACGACTCGGACCCCTGCACCATGGACACGTGCGGCGAGGCAGGGGCCGAGTGCGTGTTCGATGCGCTGGACGCGGACGGCGACGGCTACATCGCGCTCAATGCCCCGGACGGGACGACCTGCAGCGGGAACGACTGCGACGACGGCTCGGCGAGCGTGTACCCCGGCGCCACGGACGGGGGCTGCGATCTCGTCGACCAGGACTGCGACGGTACGAGCACCGAGCACGTGGACGACGACGGCGACGGCTGGATCGACGAGGCCTGCGACGGGATGACGGACATCGGCACGTTCAGCGGCACGGGTGACTGCGACGACACGAGCGCCACCGTGTACCCCGGCGCGGACGAGGGCTGCGACGGAACGGTGGACAACGACTGCGACGGCGACGCCGCGGAGGTGGTCACTGACGGCGACGGCGACGGGCACGCCCCGTCTATCTGCGGCGGCGACGACTGCGACGATGCCGAGGCCTCGACGTACACGGGCGCGGCGGAGATCTGCGACCTGGTGGACCAGGACTGCGACGGCAGCATCCTGGACGCGGCGGGCATCGACGACGACGCGGACGGCGTCCCGGACTCGTCATGCGGCGGCAGCGACTGCGACGACACGGCGGCCAGCGTGCACGGCACGTTCGCTCCGCCGGCCGGGTCCACCGACGCCGAGGTCTCCACCACCGGCGTGGAGGCATGCGACACCGTGGACCAGGACTGCGACGGCAGCCTGCTGGACGCCTCGGGCGCGGACAGCGACTCGGACACGGTCCTTGACGAGTTCTGCGGGGGAGAGGACTGCAACGACCTGAGCTCCGAGATCCATCCCGGCGCCCCCGAGGACGGGTGCGACACCATCGACAACGACTGCGACGGGGACTCGCTGGACGGCGTGGCGGACCAGGACGACGACGGGGTGATGAACGCCGCCTGCGGCGGCGGCACGGACTGCGACGACACGGACCCCGACATCCACCCCGATGCCACCCCCGTGTGCGACATGGTGGACGACGACTGCAGCGGCTCGTGGCGCGACGAGGCCGGCGCCGACGACGACGGCGACGTCCACCTGGACGAGTCCTGCGGCGGCAACGACTGCGACGACTCGGCCGCGGACGTGCACCCGGGCGCCGCCGAAGACGGCTGCGACAACGTGGACAACGACTGCGACGGGGACTCGCTGGACGGCGTGGCGGACCAGGACGACGACGGCCATCTGAACGCCCTCTGCGCGGGCGGGGACGACTGCGACGACACGGACCCCGACATCCACCCCGACGCCACCCCGGTGTGCGACGCGGTGGACGACGACTGCAGCGGCTCGTGGCGCGACGAGGCCGGCGCGGACGACGATGGCGACGGGTATTTGGACGAGTCCTGCGGCGGCAACGACTGCGACGACACGGCTGCGGACGTGCACCCGGGCGCCGCCGAGGACGGCTGCGACATCATCGACAACGACTGCGACGGGGTGGTCATGGACGGCTGGGCCGACCAGGACGGCGACGGCTACATGAACGCCCTCTGCACGGGCGGTACGGACTGCGACGACACGGATCCCGACGTCCACCCGGGCGCGGCCCTGGTCTGCGACTGGACCGACAACGACTGCGACGGCAACTGGCAGGACGAAGCCGGCGCGGACGACGACGCCGACGGCTTTCTGGACGATGCGTGCGGCGGCGACGACTGCGACGACACGGATGCCGACATCTATCCGATAGCGCCATCGACCTGCGATCTGGTGGACGACGACTGCAGCGGCACCTGGACCGACGAGGCCGGCGCGGACGACGACGACGACGGCTACCTGGACGCGACCTGCGGCGGCGACGACTGCGACGACACGCATGCCGACGTCCGCCCGGGCGCTCCGGAGCTGTGCGACGGCACCATCGACAACGACTGCGACGGCAACTCCACGGAGATCGAGGACGACTTCGACGCCGATGGCTACGCGTCCATCTCGTGCAGCGGCGACGACTGCGACGACGGGGACGAGGATATCCATCCGGGCGCCACCGAGCTGTGCGACGGCGTGGACAACGACTGCGACGGCAGCATGGACGAGAGCGACCCGAGCGCGGGGATGCCCTGCGGCTCGGGAGTCGGCGTGTGCACCCTGGGCACGATCGAGTGCATGGGCGGGGCCCTGACGTGCGTGGGCGCGGGCACGCCGACCACCGAGTCCTGCAACAACATGGACGACGATTGCGACGGCACGGTCGATGGCCTGTCCGAGCAGTGCGAGATGGTGCCCGGCTTCGGGGACGTGGGCGTGTGCGAGTACGGGATCACGGAGTGCACCGGCGGAGTCTGGGGCGCATGCCTGGATGGCATCGGGCCCTCGCTGGAGATCTGCGACTCGCTGGACAACGACTGCGACGGCGCGACGGACGAGGGCTGCTGACGGTCCCTGCGGCTCGACCCGGGGACCTCGAGAAAGACGCGATCGATGACGATCCACGATCGGTTGCGGGCCGTGGCCCTGCTCGTGCTTCTTCTCGGCGGATGCACGTGCGCCCGGGGCCCGGCGCCCGACTGGAGCCGCCACGACGCCCACAGGTCCTGCCGGCCGGCCATCGAGGCCTACCCCGAAAGCCCGGCTCCCCCCTGCCAGGCCATGCACATGTGCATGGACGAGGCCAAGCTCACGGCCGCGGAGCAGGCGAAGCTCATGGCCATGATCCGCGCCACGCGCGGGTGCGGCGATCCCTGACAAAGTAGCTGGCAGAGCACGCGAGAGGATGACGCCGAGGCAGGTCGGCTAGAAGGACGGGTCCGCCCGCGGGGGGCTGGGCCTGGGCGGGCAAAGCCATCAGGACGACCAGTGAAGCTGCCGTGATTGCCATTGCGACGAGTGGGTTTTCCATGACTCTCTGCTCTGTCACTTGCCGGCCACTGCACATCGGTAGCGCAACGGCCGTGCCATCCCTGGTTCGTGGTCGCACCGGTGCGAGGCGGACGCCGCCGCCTCGTGACCACCTCCGTGGCGTCGGGACGCTCGGGGCTACCAGGTGGACGGCACGGCGCCGTCAAGGCTGCCGAGCCAGGGGATGCGGCCACGGTGAAGCCTCGTGAGCTCCGCCTGCATGACGCGCTCGACCTTCTCGTAGCAGCGCAAGACGGTCCGCTCGTCGTCCGCGTCCCCGGGCCCGAGGCCGTCGAACCGGATGGGCTCGAGAAACGAGATCGTCATCTGCGCTGGCAAGGGCACGTAGGGCAGAAGCCCCGAGGTCAGGCCCCAGGGCATGGAGATGACCAGCGGCATCACGTCGGCCCTCAGCCTGTCGTGCAGGCCGAGAAGCGAGGCGAGCCTCTCGCCGCGCGACAGCACGACCAGGGTCTCCTGGCCGCCCACGCCCACCACGGGCACGATGGGCACGCCGGCCCTGAGGGCCAGCTTCACGAACCCGGTGCGGCCCGCCAGCTCCACCCGGTCGCGCATCGAGAAGGGCCTGAACGAGTCGTACTCCGAGCCCGGGTAGACGATGACGAGGTGCCCCTTGTCGAAGGCCGCGTGCGCGCTCTGGTGACCCGCACCGAGCGCCCCGAAGCGGCCCGCGTACCTGCGCAGCAAGGGATCCCACTGCAGCGCGTCGTGACCCATGCCGTACATGGCGCGTTTCGGCCCGAAGCGATCCCACACGGCCACGAAGGTCAAAAGGCTGTCTAGGACGATGAGCCCGCCGTTGTGGTTGCCCACCATGAGCGCCGGCCCGGATGCTGGCACGTTGTCGATCCCCTCTGTCTTGAACCTGAACCACGCGTCGCCCATCCAGCGGGCGAAGTCGAACAGGGCCGAGAGGAACACCTCGTCCCGCTCGTCGATGGTGGCGGGCGGCACGCCGGACCTCCCGCCACCCAGCGCGAGCCTGACGATCCGCGCACCCATGACGTGCGGCAAGAAGATCCGCAGGTCGTCGGGCTCGATGGCGTCGAAGAGCCTGAGCGCGGGGTGCATGGCCCACGCAAGATAGGAATCGCCCGGCACCGGTCAACCCCTGCACGGACGAGAAATGCCCGGCGATCGCCCGGGGATGCGAAAAATGCAGCTCTTGATGATCGGGCGCCTTCACGGTTAGATTCTGGCCAGCTCCGGACTCGGCCGGGGCATTGCGCGACGGAGGAGCTCCATGGAGATCCTTGCGAGAGGCGAGGGCGAGGTCCGGCTCTGGGACGTGGACGAGGCCAGGGCCTGGATGCGCGACAAGAAGACCCGGAAGCTCGTCGACAAGGTGATGCCCGAGAAGGAGGCCGTCGAGAAGCACGTGCACGACGGCGACTACCTGAGCTACGACCTGTCGAGCATGGTGCGCGGGCCCATGAGCCTGGAGCGCGAGATCTGCAGGCAGAAGAGGAAGGACCTGTGGATCGCGGCCAAGTTCACGCTGCTCGACACCTCGATCCTGGTGGGCGGCGGGTGCGTGTCCAAGATCGACGTGGGGTTCGCCGGGCTGGGGCGGCCGCTGTTCAAGGCCATCGAGGACGGCCGCGTGAAGACCATCGACTGGTCCAACGGCACGCTGGCGCTCAGGCACAAGGCCGCGGCCATGGGCGTGCCGTTTCTGCCGGTCAGGAGCCTGGGCGGCACGGACACCTTCAAGCACTCCGGCGCCATGGCCATCCAGGACCCGTACAGCGGCAAGAGGGTCAACGTGGTGCCCGCCGTGTTCCCGGACGTCGCCATCATCCACGTGAACCAGTGCGACCGGCACGGCAACGCGCGCGTGTTCGGGCCGAGCATCTCGCCGCTGGAGACGGCCATGGCGAGCAAGCGCGTGATCGTGAGCACCGAGGAGATCATCCCCACCGAGGAGATCCGCAGAAACCCCGGCCTGACCACGATCCCCTACTTCCTCGTGGACGCGGTGGTGGTGGCGCCCTTCGGGGGGCACCCCGGAACGTGCCCGGGATACTACGCCTACGACGCGGGGAACCTGGACGAGTTCTTCGCCGCGCGGGACGACGCGGGCATGAGGAAGTACCTGGACAGGTACGTGTACGGCGTGAAGGACCACTTCGAGTACCTGGAGCTCATCGGCATGGAGAGGCTCACGCGGCTCAGGGAGCTCGAGACCATCAGGGAGGGCTATCACCCATGAGCGAGAAGTTCACGGACGTCGAGTTCATGATCTGCCAGAGCGCCCGCATGGTCGAGGACTCCACCACGGCCTTCGTGGGCTACGGCATGCCGCAGATCGCCATGATCCTGGCGC
>JBFYZU010000192.1:0-4196 GCA_041309365.1 Myxococcota bacterium | reverse complement strand
GATGCCTTGACCATCTCGTTTCTGGCGTCCACCAGGATGTACCCGAGTCCCACGTAAGCCCTGGCCATGAACTGGCCCGTGAGGCCACATTCCCTTCCTGTCCTGACGGCCTGCAGCGCTTCTTCCAGGGCCGCGTCCAGCTCGAACTTCTGGTAGAGCACGAGTGCGTCGTAGCTGAGGTAGCGGACCCATGCCTCGCAGGTCGTCAGATCGCACGGAGGCGGGTTCTTCATGGCCGCGGTGCAGGACGTCTCCTGGAGGGCGCCGATGCCCTTGCTCGCCACCTCGGCGACCACGAGCCCGGCCTCCTTCTCGAGCGATGCCGGCTTGTAGTCCAGGCACGGTGGACCCTCGGGCCTGGCCGGGAGCGTTGGCTGGGCCGGCTCGGCAGCGATCTCCTCGAACGGCGCCACCGGCGCGGGCTGTGCGGCCTGCAGGGCCGGATCGCCTCCTGCGGGTGGGGGTGTCACGGGAGGCACGGGCCCGGACGTGGGGCCGGTCCTGGGTCCGCAGCATACGAGCGTCAAAAGGAGCGCCGTTGCGACGAGGTGCAGACGTCCCTTCGCTCCAGGCGCCCTCGTGGGGCAGGTGCGGGCAGTGGTCATCTTCTCTCCGGTCCCGAAAGCGACCCTAGTGGGTCACCGTGATGGGCTGCTGCGTGATGGCGTCCTCGTTGATCTGGATCTTTGAGACGTCGATGGTGACACTGCCGCCCTTGCCCTTGTAGAGCTGGCCCTCGTAGAGGCCGGGCGAGATGTACACCGGCGCGTTGAGCTTGACGTCCTCGGTGGCCCACTCCTCGGCGCCCATGAGCTTGATGCGGAACTTCCACCCACCCACCTTCTTGCCGGTGGGCGACACCGGGATGAAGGTCACCTTGGCCATCGGGAACACGACGGTTCGATCCACCGTCTCGCCCGGCGGTATCTCGAGCTGCTGGAGCGTCAGCCTGGGCTTGTCCGCCGCTCCCGAGAAGTAAAGCTGTATGGTGTACGCACCTGGGTTGAGCGAGAAGCTGTACTTGCTCTTGCCCTTGCCCGAGTCCACCTTGGTGAGGTCATCGGACTTCTGGATCTCCAGATCGCACGGGATCTCCTCTCCCATGACCTTGCAGGTCAAAAGCAGCTGTCCAGGACCGGTGCCCTTGGGCTTGGGCTTGTCCGTGGTTGCGACCTCTGTGGGGGTCGTGCCCTCGTCCTGGGCGTCGTCTTCGCCACCGCCGTGGGCCAGGGCAGCGTCGACCTCGGCGTTGAGGGCCTCGATGGGATCGACCTCCTCCGAATCGTTCGCATTGTTGACATCCTTGTTCCCGTTGCCGCAAGCAACGAGCGCAAGGCTGGTCAGCGCGAAAATCGTCACCCTCGTCAGGCGCGCCATGTGAAACCTCCTGTGTGCGTGGTCGACACGATGTTCGACCCTGCCGATCTCAAGTAATTAGCAGACGTGCAGGCAGGGTCAAGGGGGCTTTCATGGCCTCTGCATCAGGCGGCAGAGGGAAGATCGAAGGCGCTCAGGGGGAATCCTTCCTTGCCCGAGAGCATGACCCTGTCGTTCCGGATCCGGGCGATGACGGGCTTCGCCCCCTGCACCAGCGAGAGCCTGTAGTGGCGGATCTTGTCTCTCGCCGACGGCTTCACCAGGTATTCGCCGACGAAATCGGGCGTGCAGAGCACGTTCCACCTGGACCCGTCCGACCAGTGCACGTGCACGCGCGTGGTGCGGCGGTCGTAGGCCACCGGGATGGCATCCATCGCTCCCAGCCCGCAGATGAAGTAGCGCGCCACGATCTCTCCCACGTCTTCGTTCCTGTTGCCCAGCAGCATTTCTCGACCTCCACCTGATGTGCCCTGCCCCCCGAGGGGGTGGATCCATGCCCAGCGGTCCATCATATCCATCTACGCAATCGTGTCCAAAAAACGGCGTGCAGGGCCATCCGTGACCGTAACCGTGCGATTTCGCGAACGACTTCAAATCCTGTGGGAAGACGGCACGTCTAATGGGCGTCCTTGCATCATGGAAGGGATGGAACAAGACCATCTGGTGACTGTTCCATACGGACGAGCGAGAGAGAAATGGCATCCTCAACCGAAACCGTCAAGCTGCACAACCACCGGGCAAAGATCCGCAAGAGGCGACGCTTCCTGGTCGGCCGGGGCGATATCTCCCTGCCCGACCTCGACGA
Organism: Myxococcota bacterium; assembly: GCA_041309365.1. Classification (GTDB taxonomy): domain Bacteria; phylum Myxococcota_A; class Polyangia; order DRWM01; family DRWM01; genus JAFDER01. Next base: position 2,014 of record JBFYZU010000192.1, on the reverse strand, counting down.
GAACGTGCTCTCGAAAGCGTCGGAGATGCCTCGAAGGCCCAGGATGCGTTCCGAGTGCCAGCATGGGCCCAGGCCCTGTCCCTGGGTCGGCTGCCGGTATCACCTCTACCTCGATGTGTACACGACGGGCGACCCGGAGAATCCCACTCCTGGCCTCATCATCCACCATCCCGAGGTGGATCCCGTGGATCTACCAGAAACGTGTCTTCTGGATCTGGCGGAGCGCGGCCCGTTCACCCTGGCCGAGATAGGCTCCATCTTCGACCTGAGCCGCGAACGCATCAGGCAGATAGAGGCCAACGCCATCAGGAAGCTGGGCAACGCCAGCTGCAATCGCACCCCGGAGGAGATCCTCAGGATCCTGTACAGCGCCAGGGAGTGAGTCATGAGGGATCCTGACTCGCTTTCGACCCTGGATTGACGCCCGCCGGTCGAGAATGTAGGGTCGAGCCTCCGGGGCCTCGGAAATCTCGCAATGGACATCCTGGCGAAGAGAGCGGCGGACACGATTTTCATCTCCGGCTCGCCACGCACGGGAACCACCTGGCTGGGAGAGATCGTGGGGTCGTGTCCGGGCATCCGCGTCGTGTTCGAGCCCTTCCACAAGTCCAGGACGGCCCGCACGAGAGCGCTCGGCCGTCGCTATCTGCGTCCGGAAGGGGACTACCCCACCGAGCGTTCCGTCCTTGCCGATGTCCTCACGGGTCGTGCGGGCGACTGGGGTCCAAGGCAGGTGGGCCACCGGCTCCTCCCTGCCAGGCTGGCGGTCAAGAGCGTGCGCGGCAACCTCATGCTCGAGTACCTGCACCGCAACTTCCAGTGCCCGGTCGTGTTCATCACGCGCCATCCGTGCGCCGTCGTGGCATCCCGGCTCAAGATGGGCTACCCGTCAGCTTTGTCCGAGCTCACGTCGCAAGGACAGCTCATGGAGGATCTGCTGGGGCCTTACGCCCAGGCCATGGCCGACGCCGTCACGACCGTGGAGCAGCACGCGGCGCTCTGGTGCGCGGAGAACCTCCTCGCGCTGAGGCAGATGACGGAGCCCTGGCAGACAACGGTGTTCTACGAGGAGCTCTTTTCGGATCCGCGCAGGCACGTGGATCGAGTGTTCGAGGCCGTGAGACTCTACAGGACTGCCAGTGTGGACGAGGGGCTGCGCAGGGTATCCAGGACGGCGCGCAAGGACAGCGCGGTCGTCACGGGCGACGGAGTGCTCGAGCGCTGGCGCAAGGACCTGGACCGCGACCACGTGCGTGCAGTCCTGTCCATGCTCGAGCGCTTCGAGATAGATACGTACGGCGATGGGCCCATGCCTCGTCATCCGGATCTCGGGGACCCGTCGATCACCGCGACCTTGTCGGGTGCTCGCGCCAGGCCGGCGCTCCTGGACCGGCTGACGCTCCCACCCGCCGCCAGAAGGCAGGTCGAGCGTGCAGCGCAGCGGGCGCCTAGGACGATTCCTTTCACGATGCCCACCTTCTGCCCGCGGCTGTTCTCCGAGGCGTTCGTGTCGGACGCAGGGCATGTGTTCACCTGCTGCCACTTCGCGCCCTTCGGCATGGGCAGCTTGGCAGAGAAGAACCTGGGCGAGATATGGAACGGGCCGACGATGCGCGCGGCAAGAGCGATGTCCATGCACCGGACGCTGCACTGCCACGAGCGTTGCACCCTGCTCGACGAGAAGGAGCGGGCCTGGGTGCCCGCGCCGGATGACGGTACGAGCATGCCCTACGGCCGGCTCAGGAGGCTGAAGCTGCTCATGGGCGAGCTGTGCAACATCGCGTGCGTCATGTGCGACCAGGATCACTCATCGAGGCGCCAGCTCCCGCTCGATCTCCTGCGCAGGCGGATCGACTGGGGGCCGATAGACGACATCGAGTTCCAGGGCGGTGAGCCCCTGGCGATGAACGAGGCCCGCAAGGCCTACCTGTACCTGACCGAACAGATGGGCAAGAAGGTCAACTTCCTCACCAACGGCACCATCATGAGCGTCGAGTGGGCCGAGAGGATCGCC
>JBFYZU010000191.1:0-2515 GCA_041309365.1 Myxococcota bacterium | reverse complement strand
CCGGCGGGGCTGTACTCGCTGGAGACGCGTCGTCGTGTCTCCGAGGAGGTGGCGAAGAACTCGTTCAACGAGTCCGTCGAGACGGTCGCGCGGACGACAGGCGCGATGGTGCCCAAGCGGCAGGCCGAGGAGTTGTCGGTCAAGGCGGCGGTTGACTTCGACGCCTTCTATGCCGAGGCCGAGCGCACGGCACAACTCGCCGAGCAGGAGAGCGGACCCATCCTGGTGATCACAGCGGACGGCAAGGGCGTGGTCATGCGCCGGGACGATCTGCGCGAGGCGACTCGAAAGGCCGCCGAGGGGCGCGAGCACAAGCTCACGACGCGCCTTTCGAAGGGCGAGAAGCGCAACGCGAAGCGGATGGCCGAAGTTGCGGCCGTGTACTGTCTCTCGCCAAAATGCTGTACGGAGCGCTGGGTAGATGGAAAACCGCACGGTGGCCATGTGGGGGTGGGGAGTGTCACGGAATCGGAGGGGACGGAGATGTGGACGGGAGACGGAACGGGATGGTCGTTCCGATCACGACGGCGCACTTCGGACGTGACGAAAGTGAGGTTGCAAGCGATGTGGGAACGGGTCTACGCGGCTTGCTCCCACTCGTATCGATGATGCAAGCCGCCGACTCTGGGCAAGCCGCCGACTTCCGCGTCCGGGGATGGTCTCTTGCTGACCTGCCTTCGATTCGGTGTCTGCTTCTCGAGGCCGAGGTGAGTGCGGTCGTAGTGATAGTAGAGGAGGTAGTCGGAGATCAGGCGTCTGAGGTGGTTTTCATCGAAAGCGATGACGTGGTCGAGCAGATCGCGGCGGAGAGATCCCACGAAACGCTCGGCCACTGGATTTTGCCAAGGGCAGCGGAAGGCGGTCTGCGAGGGCTTCATGCCCAGGGTATTGATGAAGGAGCGGACGGCGGACGAGAAGATGGAATCGCGGTCGAAGATCAGGTGGCGGACAGTGGTTTCGTAGGGGAATGCCTCGCGCAGCTGCTGGATGACCCACCTGGACGTGGGGTGAGCGGTAACGTTGAAGTGAAGAATCCTTCGGCGCCCATGGTCGATGGCAAACCACACGAAAAGTGGCTTGAAGGTTGCAGTGAAGACGAGGCAGAAGTCCATGGCAGCGATGACGTCCTTGTGGTTGTGCAGGAAGGTGATCCAGCTCTGGCGTGAGTCGGGGCGGCGGCGGAGCTTCTCGAGATACCTGGAGACTGAGCGCTCGGATACGTCGAATCCGAGTAGTAGGAGCTCGCCGTGGATGCGGGGTGCTCCCCAGCCGTCTCTGGCCATCTGGCGAATGAGCTCGCGGATCTCGTTGGAGAGTGGGCGGCGGCCGAGTTTCTTGGACCTGCGGCGGGAGATGAAGGACCAGAAGGAGCGCAGGGCCTTTCTGTGCCATCGGATGACGGTGGCGGGCTTGACGAACACGAGAACGTCGGTCCAGCCGGACCAGGTGCGAGAGAGTATCGACCAGAAGAGGCGGTCGGTGGGCCGGATGCGGGGCTTGAGCTTGCGGGATGTGAAGGAGGAGAGCTGCTGGCGCAGGGCGAGGTTTTCGATGAGGAGGTGGTGGCGGGAGCGCAGGCAGATGAGGAGGGTGAGGGCGAGGTGGTGGATGAGCTGGAGCATGGAGTGAGGATCGTGTGCGGGGACATAATTCTCAATACCGCCTGGTGGACCTGAACAACGACCACATGGTGGACGTGGTGAAGACCTCGGGCACCCGGATGCGCCACTGGCTGAACCTGGGGCGCTGCGTGCGGGCGTCAGGGGAGACCGGAGAGGGGAAGTTCGGGACGCCGGTCTATGACGAGTACGGGGCGTGCACGGACTGGACCACGGCGTCGGTGGACTCGTGCGTGCTGCACCGGGGCTTGCCCAAGACGTTCTCGGACGGGGATCTGCGGCTGGCCGACATGAACGGTGACGGTCTGCAGGACATCGTGCACCTGCGTGACGGCGACCTGGCCTACTGGGCCGGCCGCGGCCCTGGCCTCTGGGGCGACGGAGGGGAGTGTCCCGCAGGGACGTACGGCACGGACCGTGAGACCGAGCTCGCCGGCATCTACGCGGAGCTCAGGCCCAGCATCCACAACGTCTACCTCTCCGACGTGAACGCGGACGGGCTGGCGGACGTGCTGCAGGTGCGCTTCGACGCGGTGGACATCTGGATCAACGAGGGGGGCACGGAGCTACTGTCGCGGCACATCATCGACCGTACGCCGGCCCACCCGGGCTTCACCGACAGGGTGCGGTTCGCGGACGTGGACGGGTCTGGTACTCCCGATCTGCTGTGGGGGGACGCCGGGGCGTACCGCTACATGGACCTGACGGGCGGGATCCGCCCCCGGGTGCTCACGGCGTACGAGAACGGCCTGGGCAAGCGCGTGGACATCGGGTATGCACCGTCGTCGCAGGAGATGATCCGTGACCTGGAGGCGGGCAGGACGCCCGATTCCGTCTCCCCCAACGTCTCGCAGGTGGTCACCAGCGTGACCGTGTCGGACTCGCTGGGCTGGACC
>JBFYZU010000190.1:0-8538 GCA_041309365.1 Myxococcota bacterium | reverse complement strand
TGTTCGTCCTTGGTCTGCTTCTGGAGATCCGCCTTGTCCTTGTCCTTCGTGAGCAACAGGGCCGCTCCCACCCCGATTCCGGCGAGCGCGAGGAGCGCGATCAAGATGCCGATCGTCTGGCTCTTTCCCTTGGATTCAGTGGCACTCATGGTCGATCCCGATCTCCTGCCTCGTCTATCCGAACCGAAACGGCGTTTCCTTTTTACAGCCTCGCAGTTGTGTTTTCAAGTGTCCGTGAACGGGCCTTCACATGATGGTCTCGGTCGTGAGCAGGAACCTGAGGGAAACCTCCATGTCCATCACCCCCCGGGGGCAAGTGGAACCGGGCTCGAGCCCCATCTCGATGACCACGAACAACCGGAAGTCGTCGAAGGACACGAGATGGGACTGCAGGTCCTGCGCACCGGACTCGATCACCTGGACCTCGAGCTCCCGGGGCCCCGTGCCTGGCTCGATGCGGCCGATCGCGGCCAGGTCCACAGCCGCGGTCATCGGAGCCTCCACCGGGGCCCACCTGACGCGCAAAGAGGAGATCGGGACATTGACGCTGCTGGCCGCGATCCGCACCGAGACCTGCTCGAGCAAGACCCATGCCACGCGGGTGACCTCGGCCAGGTAGTCATCTGCGGTGCTCACGACCTCGAAGAGGACCGCCTCGCGCACGGCCACGCACTCGTCGTCCACGTTGCAGGCCGCTGCCTCGAGATCGCAGGCAGGGTCCGAGCAGGAGAGCCGGGCTACCCTGCACTCGCCCGTGGACTCGTCCACGAGCTCCGGCGGAACGTCGATGTCGTCCGCTTCCAGGCGAAACGCGATCGGGCCCTCTGTGAAATCGAACAGGGTCCGATCGAACTGGGCCAGGCACGACCCGAGGACGAGGGCCGAAACGCACGCGAGGATGGCGGACGGACGGTTCATCACACCATCATTTTAACATCTGGAATCCCGGGCGCCAGTTTTCCTTTCGCACCGCAAGACGGACGGTTCCTGGCGCCGGGCCGGAGGGCCCCCTCAGATGTGCTGGTAGATCATGCCCACCCGGACGCTCTCTTCGGGCGGTGGCGAGACGCTGATGGGGAGCTGTGCGTCGTAGGTCTCGCGATCCAGGAAATAGAGCATCGACGCTCCGTTGCGATAGAGAGGCTCGAGCATGTACGAGTCCGAGCCCAGGAGGCCGAACATGGCCACGTGCCATGCGGCCATGAAGGCGTCCGCCTCGGCCAAAAACAGGCCCTGCTCCACGAGTGCCGCGCGGATCTCGCCGGACGTCTCGTCCCACTCCTCCGAGGACCCGAGGGTCCCGGGTATGGGCATTCCCTCGCTGTCCAGCTCCGCCTCGAGGTGCACCACCGGAAGGTCCACCGTGACGCCGGCCCCGGGCGCCAGCGTTCCGATGTAGCCCACGGCCAGGTCCGCGGTGGTGACAGGACAGTACTCGTAGTACATGCAGTTGCTCGTGGTCTGGCGGTACATGAGCCACACGTCCTTCACGCTTCGCCCGGACGTGTTGAGCACGTCGTAGCGCGCCACAGGCCACGTGCCTGGATCGCCCGGGATCAGGGTGAACAGGCCCGACAGGGGGGCGGCCATGCCGGGCATGTCGCCAGCGTAGAACAGGAGCCTGGACACCTGATCGCCCACGGTCAGACAGGCGGCCTCCTCGACCACGCAGGTCCCCAGCGTGCAGGCCTCGCACAGGTCGTAGACCCAGGGCTCGTCGTAGATGTTGGGAAACGGCGTGGGGTCGCAGGCACCCGGCGAGACGTGCACATCGTTCCAGCTCACGTGCGGACCGAGATCGGTCTCGGGCCAGGTCTCCGTGGCCCCCCCGCTGGCGAACCCAACGGAAACGTCCAGCGTGAGATCCGTCTCCGGGTAGAGGTAGATCACGGGCTTGTCCACCATGGGATCCATGACGTCCGGGCTCGGTCCGTGAACGCTGGCGCCCGTGCCGCCCACCTCGTAGACGAACACTCCCCACTCGTGAAGCGCGTACCGGGCCAGAGGCGGCGCGGTGTCATCGAGCGTGTCCACGAGCACCGGGTCTCCGGGTGTGTCGGTAAAAGAGCCATCGGTGGCCGAGTCCTGACCGCCCTCGATGCCGGTTTCGCTGCCCCAGCACGCGGCCATGAGGAACGATAGCATCGAGGACACGATGATGCGATTCATGGGGATTCTCCTGCTCAGAGCCTCTCGTAGATCATGCCCACCCTGATGAGCTCGGTCGGGGCGAGCGAGGTCTCGAGCGGCAGCTGCTCGTCGTACTGCTCCGCCGGCATGAAGTAGATGATGGAGCCGCCGCTCGAGTAGAACGGCTCGATGAACCCTGCGTCCGATCCCATGAGGCCGAAAAAGATCGTCTCCCAGGCGTCCATGAACGCTCCGGCCTCCGCCGGCAAAAGCCCGCGCCCGGTGAGCTCGGCCTCGAGCTGGGAGCCGAGCTCCTCCCACTCGTCGGGCAGGCCGAGCGTGCCGGGGATGGGGTAGCCGTAATCGTCCAGATCGGCCTCGAAGTGCTGGATCGGCACGGTCAACCCCTCGCCGGAGAAGGGCTCCACCCTCGAGAGGTACACCCACGCGATGTCGGCCGTTGCAACGGGGCAGGCCGAGGGATCGATGCACCAGTCGGTCGTCTGGCGGTACACGAGCCACACGTCGTCGAACGCCATGCCAGAGGCGTTGTCGACGGAGAACAGCACGTGAGACGCCCCATCCGGGCCTGCAACCGCCTCGGCCGTGGCAACGAGCGGAGCCTCGTAGGAAGGAAGATCTCCCGTGTAGAAGAGGAGCCTGGCCTTGTTCTCCCCGTGCGTGATGCAGGACGCGCTTTCGACCACCACCTGGCCGAGGGTGCAGGCCTCGCAGTACCCTTCGGTCCACGGATCTTCCCACGCCGAGGGAAACGGGGTCGTGTCGCAAGAGCCGGGCGCGACCTGCAGCCCCTCCCATGCCACCCTGGGCTCCAGCGCCGTGACGGGCCACACCTCGGTCGGCCCGCCCGAAGCGAACGTCACGGCCACGTCCAGCTCCAGGGGCTCGTCCGCATACAGGTAGATGACCGGCTTGGCAGGGATGGGGCCTGCGTACGCGGGGCTCGGTCCGTGGGTGGTGGCCCCGGAAGGCCCCATGACCATGACGCCCCACTCGTGAAGCGCGTACTGGCCAGGCAAGGGCGTCGTGTCCAGGGCCGTGTCCGTGGGGATGTCGTCGGACGTGTCCATGAGGCTGTCGTGGGCCGTGTCCGGGCCAGGATCGGATCCGCTGTCGACCGAACCGTCGATGTCGCTGAAGCTCGTCTGGCAGCCGAGGCAGAGCAGGGCCATGACAGGTAGAGTGCAGTACGGAGCTCTCATTTCATCCTCCTGGCTCGCGGGTTTTGCCAGCCAGCCTGCACAGGTTGTGTATCAATCGGCATGCCAGCCGGACGAATCGATTCAACATATTGATATCATTTGAAATTATCGACATCCAGCACTCCCCCGTGTGCCGCTATGTGCCGCTATCTGTGGGCCATGGCGTCATTGGCGCTGACGATCACATCGATCGGCCGAACCTCGCAGTCGTACCCGTCCCAGGTCACGTCCGCCACCTTCCAGAAATCGTTGCCCTCGTAGTCCACCCCTGCGGTGAGCCTCACCGGCCCGATCTCGAACACGGGATCGAGGCTGACCGTGCCGCAGTAGATCTTGACGTAGACCTGCGACGGCCCCCAGCCATCGTCGCTGAAGTAGTGCACGCCCACGGTGTAGGTGCTGCCCGTGACGGGATTGTCGATGTTGATGTTCTCCGGGCCGTAGCCTTCCACGTCGTCGATGTCCAGCCGCGGGTTGTCTGGCCAAAAGGCGGGCACGTCCCACTCCAGGATCATGGAGGCGGACGCATTGCAGTTGGCGTAGTAGCAGTCCCCTGCATCGTCGAACCAGACAGGGCTCGTCGGATGCAAAAGGTGCAGGTCCACGTCCGTGGGATCCGAGGGGCTCTCGGGGGGGTTCCAGTAGAGCTCCACACGCAACCCCTCGCTGGGGATGGCGTTGACCGAGAACTCGCACGAGCCGGTGAGCCCGTCGTCGTCCGTCACGGTGAGCCTGATCCTGTACTCGCCAGCCACGTCCGGCATGAAGTAGGACACCTGGGCCGTGTCGGGCGCAGGGCCCGGAGCGCTCGAGCCCGTGGGCCGGCTCACCACGCTCCAGCGCCACCCCACGATGCGGCCGTCGTCCTCGCCGTCACCCACGAGCTCCACCTCGGTGAGAGGGGTCGTGTCGATGTCCGGTGGGCAGATGGCGCTGGGTCCGGTGGGGGTCGTCACGATGGTGAACTCGCACGAGCCGCTCAGCCCGTCGTCGTCGACCACCGCGAGCTGCATCCTGTAGGTCCCGACCCTGAGGGCCCAGAACGTCGTGTCCTGATGTCCGGGAGAGCCCAGCACCGGATCGGTGTCCGTGTCGTGCTCGAGCACGAGCCAGCTCCAGGAGACGATGGTCCCGTCGTCCAGGGCATCGCCGTGCAGGCTCACCGTGGTGCGCGTGGGCACCTCCATGTCGTCCGGGCACAGGGCCGTTGGCACGCCACCGGCCGCGAGGTCGAACTCGCAGCTGCCCTCGAGCCCCTCGTTGTCGACGACCGTGAGCCGGATCCTGTAGGTCCCTGTCACGTCGGGCGTGATGCGCGCATCCGGCAGATCCGCGAACTCGAGCTCGGCCACCGATCCTGGGGGTGCGCTCAGGATCTCCCAGCGAAAACCCTCTATCCAGTTGTCGTCATAGCCATCCCCGTGCAGGTCCGCGGGTCTGTCCACCTCCACGGTCATGTCGTCCGGGCAGAAGGCCACGGGTGGGCCCACCACCGAGTGCACGGCGACCTCGCACGAGTCCACGAGGCCCTCCGCATCGCCCACCACGAGCTCGAGGGTATAGTCGCCCACCAGATCCGGGTCGAAGCTCGTCACCCGCGACTGGGACGGATGGGGCTGTGCGAGCCACCCCAAAGGTCCGTCCAGCGCGGACCAGGACCAGGTCGCGATCCCCACGTCGTCCTCGCCGTCGCCGTACAGGACCGCGGGCTTGCCCGGCGATGCCCAGGCCTCCTCGGGGCAGATGGCCTCGGGCGGGCCATTGGCGTCGCCATCGGTGTCCGAGTCCGGCAACCTCCATCCTTTCTTGTCACCGATGTCCGTGCGCGATCCGCAGGCCACGACGAGCGCTGCCACGAGGATGGACGTGAGCTGTCGTGACATCGATGCCTCCAGGGGGTGCTCCGTGTATTCTAGCACGAACACCCCGGCCGGTCAGATACTCCGGCAAGGACGCCCTTTGCAGAAGAACTATTCCTGCCCTTCGGCGGATCTGCCGCGCGGCGCGCGCTCACGGCCCAGCTCCACGCTCCCCATGGCTTCGTGGATGGCCCCTGCCCTGTCGAGGGTGCTCCGGTAGAGGATGACGCGAGAGACCTGCATGCTGCCGAAGACCTCGCCCTCGCGAGGCGCGAGCGCGGGGCCCAGATCACCGGCAGACGGATCGCGCACGCGGCCCAGGGTCACGTGGGGGGCGAACGGCCTGCTCTCGGGCGGTATCCCGCAGCGCTCCAGCATCGTGGCGACCCTCGAGTGCAGGCCGGCGAGCCACCCCTCGGGATCGACCACTCCCATCCACACGACCCGGGGACGGCCGGCGTCCGGGAACGCCCCGAGCCCCTCGAAGCTCACGTCGAAGCGTCTCACCGTGTCCAGCTCCTTCATCGCATCCAAGAGCGAAGATGCCAGAGGCGAGGGAATGTCGCCCAGAAAGCGCAGCGTGAGGTGGACCTTGGAAGGGTGCACCCATCGCACCTTCTGCCCCGCCTCGAGGCAGGCGGGCTCCAGCTCCCTCACGACCTCGCGCACGCGCCTGATGACGTCCTGTCCCGGGGTCACTGCCAGGAAACATCGCCACTTCTCGATCATGACTGCCTCCCGCTCTCTCCGATCAGCGCCAGAAGGAGCATCAGCGCCTCGGTGGAAGCGAGCGCCAGAAACCCTTCACGGGATCTTCCCTCGAAGCGCCTGCGCACCACGCGACGGGCGCCTGGCACGGCAGCTCCCACGAACACGAGCCCCAAAGGCTTGGTCCGGGTGCCTCCGGAAGGACCCGCGATGCCCGTGGTGGCCACGGCGCAGTCGCAGGACCCCGCGCTCAGCGCCCCAGCCAGCATGGCGAGCGCCGTGGGCCTGCTGACCGCCCCGTGGCGCTCGAGGGTCACGGGCCGCACCCCGAGCACGCCTGTCTTGGCCTCGTTGGCGTACGCCACCACACCGAGCCTGAGCACGCTCGACGCTCCCGGCACCGAGGTCAGCATGTGCGACACGAGCCCCCCGGTGCACGACTCGGCCGTTGCCAGGGTGAGGCCGCGCCGCGCGAGCGCGGCGATGACGGTCCCTGCCGGATCGATCCCATCGGTCGAAACGAGGTTCTTCTCGAAGCCCGAGCAGAGGGCCCGGGCCGCGCTCCGGACGGCGGTCCTGCCCCCCCTATCCGGGTGCAGGCTCACGATCGCCAGCGGAAACCTGAGCGTCACCTCGGCCCGCACTCCGGAGAGGCGAGAGCAGGCCCGCACCAGACGGCCGGCCAGCGACTCGGGCTCCGCGCCGAAGAACACGATCCGCTCCATCGTCACGCTCACGGCCAAAGAGCATACAGCCCGCAAGGCACGCGTTCAACCAGTTGCCCGGCACTCCAGAGTCCTGCTATGAGTGCCTTGTTGGCCCGCGTTTTCACAGCCGTTCTCGCCCTCCTCGCCGCCCAGCCTGCCCCTGCGTTCGCCGGAGTGCGGGGCGACTACGGCTGGAGCGCCGACGGCCTCTCCTACGGCACCTGCGACACCTTCATCCTGCCGCAGAGCGACAGCGGTTGCCGGTTTTTCTCCCGCGACGCGCGCATGTGGATCACCCTGGGCCGGCGTGAGGCCCTGGGCCTCTGGCGGCCATGGGAGGAGCAGGCGACGTCGCTGCTCCACAAGCCCATCCTCCCTGTCTACCCCATGCAGGAGCGCGAGGACGATCCTGGCCCGGTCACGCTGAGCGGCCGCCTGGTGCCTTCGGACGACGTGATCGACCTGTGGAGCCTGGCGGGCGACGTGAAAACCGGAGACAGGGGCGGCGACTGGGCGACCATCTTCGAGTACTCGCCCGACGGCACCTGGCTCGCCGCAGGCGCGGTGCACGTGGATCACGAGACGAGCCTCAACGAGTTCCACGTGATCGTCAGGCCGGTGTCCGAGTGGCTCGCCCTGGCCCGCGTCAGGCTGGCGGTCCGGGCCCTGGCCTCGGGCCGGATCCGCACCGGCCTCTCTCACATCGAGAAGGCAAGGGCCTACATGGAGGAAGGCTGGGTTCCAGGATCCCTCGAGTCGAGCCGGAGCGTCTCGCCTCTGGGCGACGAGTACTTCGACGACGACGAGGTGCACCTGCGCACGTTCGTCCGCTGGTCCACGGACGGCAGGACGCTGTGCTCCTGCGAGGCATGGAGGGATTATGACCCCGAGGTCAAGGCCCGCTGCCAGGTCATCCAGCCGCCCGAGAAGGAATGGACGCCGGTGGTGGTGAGCCTCGTGCACACGCACTGCCCGGGATACGGCAAGCCGCCACAGAGCCCGAGCTCGCCACCTCCATTGAAGGTCTGGGCAGATGGCGGGTTCGACGGAAAGACCGGCGCGGTGGTCGTCTACCTCACCGGGGGCTCCCTCGGGACCGGGCTGGGCGCGGTCATGGAGAGGACCTGGGACGCGCGGATCTCCCGCGCCGACGGCTACCCGGCGTTCTTCCATCCCGTGGCAGAGCCGAGCCCTGACGGGAAGTGGCTGGCGCTGGGCTACCTCGAGCAGGCCGGGCCCGAGTCCGACGTCCTGCACCACGAGATCCTGATCGACACGCCCGGAGACTGGGTCGAGATGGCCAGAGCGGAGGCCGCGCTGCACGAGCGCACCGACCCGGTCGAGCTCTCCGACGCGAGGCCCGAGCTGGATCTCGCCGAAGACACCAAGGCAGACGGGCCAGGGAGCATCGACCAGGCACCGGCCGTCGCTTCGCCCGAGCAGGGTGGCTGCGGGTGCGGTCAGCCCGGGTGAAGGAACATCTCCATGGCAAGGGTGTCCAATCCGTGATGCCGCGCATGGTGATGGGTCTTCTCGTCACGGGCCTCTGCGTCCTGGCTCCGTGCTGCCGGCCTGCGCCCGAAAGCGCGCCTGCGCCGGCCGGGAAGGGGCACCCTGTCAGGGAGGCCCTCGCGGGCCTGCCCGCGAAGCTGGCGCCGGGAGCCGCCATCGAGACGGGGTATCCGCTGCGAGTCCACGAGCCCGCATTCCCCGGGGACCACGAGTTCACGGGGGTCACCTGGAACGAGCTGTTCGAGGAGCCGGGCGAGAGCTTCGAGGCCTACATGTACGGGTACAAGAGGGGCACGGCACTGCGCTCCATCCACATCTGGCCCCTTGGGCAGGGAGGCAAGCGCATGACCCAGGCAACCACCCTGCTCGCACGGTTCCTCTCCGTCGCCTTCACCTCCG
>JBFYZU010000189.1:0-8394 GCA_041309365.1 Myxococcota bacterium | reverse complement strand
GCGGTCGGCGATGGCAGGGAGGCTGGATCGCAGGGTCAGCCGCGAGCTGTCCGCGAGGCTCACCCGCCCGTCTCCTTCGCCAGCGCGATGCCCAGCTCGGCGAGCTGATCGGCCCCGACGCTTGCCGGTGCGCCCGTGAGCAGGCAGGCGCCGCGGGTCGTCTTGGGGAACGCGATCACGTCCCTGATGGACTCCGTGCCCAGAAGCAGGGCGCAGAGCCTGTCCAGGCCCAGGGCGATACCCCCGTGGGGAGGGGCGCCGAGCCTGAGCGCCGAGAGCAAGAAGCCGAACTTCTCCGCGGCCTCCTCTCCACCGATGCCGAGAGCCCCGAACACGCGGGACTGGATCTCGCGGTCGTGGATGCGGATGGAGCCGCCGCCCACCTCGTGGCCGTTGAGCACGATGTCGTAGGACTGCGCGCGCATGGATCCTGGATCCGTCTCGATCTTGTCCACGTCCCCGGGCCGCGGCGCGGTGAACGGGTGGTGCATGGCCACGAACCTGCCGTCCTGCTCGCTGTACTCGAACATGGGGAACTCGACCACCCACACGAGCCCCCAGGAACCGGCCGGGATCAGGCCCAGCTCGCGGCCAAGGTGCACGCGCAGGCGGCCGGCGGCCGTGCGCGCCTTCATCCGCCCGTCGGCCACCATGAACACCGTGTCGCCGTCGCGGGCAAAGGTGGCCTCCCTCACCCTGTCGAGGGCCTCGGCGGACAGCTTCTTCGCCGATCCGGTCCATCCCTCGGCGGACAACGCGAGCCACATCAGGCCCTTGGCCCCGTGGGTGCGCGCCACCTCGGTGAGCTCGTCCACCTGCTTTCTCGAAAACCTGTGGCCCTCGACGCGAAACCCCACGACCTCTCCACCCGCCTCGATGGCCTGGTCGACGACCCCGAACCCGCCGCCTCGCACGGCCCCCGTGAGATCCGTGAGCGTCATCTCGAACCTCACGTCGGGGTTGTCCACGCCGTAGCGTTCGATGGCCTCGTCCCAGGTCATGGACGGCACGGGCAGGGTCACCTCGTGCCCGGCCACCTCGCGAAGGAGCCGCACCATGAGGGCGTCGATGACCTCGCGCACGTCCGCGGGCCTGACGAAGCTCATCTCGACGTCCACCTGGGTGAACTCCGGCTGGCGATCCGCGCGCTGGTCCTCGTCGCGAAAGCAGCGCACGACCTGCATGTAGCGGTCGAAGCCGGCCACCATGAGCAGCTGCTTGAACAGCTGGGGCGACTGCGGCAGCGCGTAGAAGCGTCCCTGCGGCTCGATGCGGCAGGGCACGAGGTAGTCGCGGGCACCCTCGGGCGTGGACCGGGTGAGAAAGGGCGTCTCCACGTCCACGAAGCCCAGCGCCGCGAAGTGCTCGCGGATGATGCGCGTGATCCTGGAGCGCTCGAGCAGCATGCGCTGCACGGGCGGGCGCCTCAGGTCGATGGCCCTGTTCGTCAGCCGCGTGACCTCGCTGGCGTTCACCTCGTCCTGCACGGGGAAGGGGGGCGTTTCGCTGCGGCCGAGCACCAGGAGATCCGACGCCACCACCTCCACGTCGCCCGTGGGCATGTCGGCGTTCGCGTTGTCGCCCCGGCTCACGACCTCCCCCTCGACCTGCACCACCCACTCCGGCCTCAGCTCGCCTGCGCGGCCGATGAGCTCGCCTGCCATCACCTCGGGCTTGAACACCACCTGCGCCACGCCCTCGCGGTCCCGCAGGTCGACGAACAGGCAGCCTCCGAAGTCTCTCGCGCGGCGGACCCAGCCCATGAGCACGACCCGCTCTCCCACGTGGGAGGCGCGAAGCTCGCCGCAGTACATGGTCCTTCTCGACATGCTCTGCATGGGCGCTAATCTAGAACGTCTGGTTTCCGATGTCGATGGTACCGCTGGCCTGCTCGATGGAGATCCTGCCCGTGTCGAGCTCGATGGAGATGGCCTCGCCGTCGAGGTTCACGGACTTGGTCTTGACCTTGCATCCCCCCTCGAGGAGCGCGGTCCTCTCCCCGGCGTCGTACAGGAGCCGCTGCGAGCTGGCCACGAGGTCGCCCATGGTGAGCGTCACGTCTCCTTCGGCCTCGAAGCTCGCGATCTTCTTTCCCGAGCCGTAGCTCAGCTCGAGCTTCTTGCACCCGATGGACACTTCCCCCACGGTCGCCTTCACCCCGCCCGTGAGCGTGGCGGACTTCAGGTCCGGCCCGAGCACCATCTTCTTCGCCTTGAACTTGATGACGAGCTTGGCCTCCGGCTTCTGGCCCCCATCCTCGCTGCCCGCGGCCGCGGCTCCGGCGAGCACGGCCAGAGCCACGAAAATGGCCGATGCGCGCCCGCCCTTCACAGGGGCTCCTTTGGCCCGGGCAGCCCGGCGGCGAGAGCCTCGGCCCACGGCTCTCCCAGGCCCGCCAGGCACGATGCCAGAGGCGCGGCGTGGTCGGCGGACGGCTCCATCCTCGAGAACCGGGCCACGCGCTTCTCGAACGTCTTTCTCTCGTCCTTGCCCTCGGGCAGGGACATGGCCGCGCAGGCAGCCAGCAGGCAGGCCCCGACCACGGAGGCGTCGTCGTCGTCCGCTGCGGCGTCCAGGAGCTCCTCGAGCATGTCCTCGTCGAGAGGCGGTGTCATGAGGGTGGCCGCGGCCACGCGGATGGACGGGTCGTCCGACCCGAGCAGGTCGGTCACCTCGTCGCGCACGGCAGGCACGTAGGCCCTCCCCGCGTCCGTGGCCAGCATGGCCAGAAGGTCCTTCTTCACGTCGGGCGCGATGCCGTCCTCGCCCAGGGCCTCCGAAAGCGCCCCGGTCATGAGCTCGCCGAGCTCGACGAGGTCGCACTGGCGATCGACGCAGGTGCCGGCAGGCCCCAGGTCGGCCCTGGCCGTCACGAGGGCTGCCGCGTGGGCCGCGCGCGAGGCGATGTCACGGTCGTTGGACGAGGCGAGCTCGACCAGCGCGGGTAAAAACGCCTCCGGATGCTCCATGTGGCAGACGAGCGAGAGGGCCGTGCGCACCGACGTCGGGTCCTCGCCTCGGAGCGCGGCCTCGATCACGTCCAGGTCGGCCCTGCCCGCCATCCTCGCCAGATCGGAGGTCGCCCCCATCTGGCCCACGGCCGCCCTGAGCGCCCCGACGTCGTCGATGCGGATGTCTCCCGGCTCCACGGAGGCGGCCGAGCACACCACCGGCACGAGGAGCAACGCGCCCCAGAGCGGACCCGGCCGCGGCCTCGTGCAGGATGTCCGTGTTCGTGTCGCGAGAGCCGTCGGGGCTACCCTTCTTCCTCGCTCTCCGAGACGCGCTTGATGGTGCAATTCTTGATGCCCTGCTCCTCCAGGCGCTGCTGCAGCGCGGCGATGTCCGTGTCAGAGTCCACGACCATGCACTCCTGGAGGACGTCTTCTGCGTACTCGCAGTCGGAGAGGGCGACCCACTTCTCCCTGTACAGTGGGTCCTTGAGCACGTCGACCCACCTGAGCTTGCTCATGACTCGGCCCTCCACGGCTCCATCGAACGAGCGTATCATGGGGCCTCGGCGCGGATCAAGGCTTGCCGGCCGATCTCGCCCGTGTCAAGAGGGGCTGGCGTGTCCGCCTTGGTTCGGCTACATCCACGGTCCGGGAGCCATGGAGCGGTGAAGGTCGTCTTCGGATACAGCACCCGCGCGGAGCAGGTGAGGTTCATGATGCTGGGCGGGGCGCTCTTTCTCATCACCTGGCTGCTTTTGGACCTCTCCTGGATGGTCGCGCTCTTCGTGGGCGGAGGCACCGCAGCCGTGTACGTCGTGCTCAACGCGAGCTACCGCTCGTGGCGTTCGAGCATCGCCGTCGACGACGACGGCATCGAGGCCCGCCTCGGCAGGAGGCGAGTGCGCATACCGTTCGACCAGGTGACCCTGGTCGACGTCACGGCCTCGGGCCTGCCCACTCGAGACGGCGTGGCCATCGTCCGTCACGCCATCGTCGCGGACGCCCTGGGCCGGCGCATCGCGTTCTCGGACCTGTCGCTCCTGGGCTCGGCCCGCGCGCTGGCCCTGGCCGAGTCGGGACAGCCCATCGTGAGCGTGGGCGAGCCCGAGATCCTGCTGGCCCTGGTGGCGCGCAGGACCGGGAACGAGGGGCTCTTGCCCGCAGCGCTGCGCTCGGGCGGGCCGGCCATCGTCGCGGACGTCGATCCTCGAGCCGTCCACGCTTCGGACACGAGCGAGCGCAGGGTGGACGTGGCAGGGCTCGGCGCGCTCGTCGTCAAGCTCGGCGGCAAGCTCGCCAAGGCCGCGGGCGGGCTCGTCTCGACCATCAAGCCCGGCTTCGCCATCGCCTCGGGCGCGGTGCTCGCCGTGCTGGTGGACTGGCGCTTCGTCATCGCCATCATGGCCATGCTGATGTTCCACGAGATGGGGCACGTGTGGGCCATGAGAAGGAGCGGCCTCGACGTGAGGGGCATCTACTTCATCCCGCTCCTCGGCGCGGCGGCCGTGACGGACGGCGTGTGGAGAACCCGGGCGCAGCAGGCCTACATCGCGCTCAACGGGCCCCTGTGGGGCCTGTACATGACGGTGCCGGCGTTCGGCCTCGCCATGTGGCTCGGCCATGAGCACCCCGTGCTCTTCGGCATCGCTTCCTTCTTCAGCCTCATCAACCTGTTCAACCTGCTGCCCATCAACCCGCTCGACGGCGGGCGGCTGCTCAACGCCGTCGGGCACTCCCTGCACTCGTGGATAGGCGCGGGCGTCTCCATGGCCGCCTTCGTCGCCTCCTTCGTGCTCGCCTTCAGCCTGGACATGGGCCTTCTCGTCGTCGTGGGCATCTTCGGCCTCCTGGAGTTCATCGCGGAGCTGGAGTCCTGGTCGGCCATGCGCAAGCTGCGCGCCGCGGGCGTGGGCGCGAACGTGCCGGCCGAGGCCTTCCTCGCCTTGCGCCTCGCCACGCGCCCCGTCTTCGGGCCTCGCGACGAGAAGAAGCTCGAGGGCATGGAGCTCAAGAGGCTCAACCGGCTGCTCTCCCTCGCCCGCATCGAGCCCATGCGCCTCGAGGAGACCGTGGCCTGGGGCCTCTTCTACCTGCTCCTCGCGACCGCCTTCGTGGTGATCATCGTCCTTCTGGGCTCTACGCCCTCTGGCGCGCTGGCCCTGGACATCCTGCGCTGACGCCGGCCAGCAGCCATCACGGACGTCGTGGGCCAGGACACGTCCGACTGGACCATGTCTGCCCGGAGATCTTCGGAAACGAGGTGTACTCCAAGATGGAGGACGATGCGGGGGTCCAGAGCATCTTCGAGAAGGTCGCCGTAGGAGGATTCGATGGGGACGACCGGCGTCGCGCCGGCCTCCCGGCTCTCCGGGTCCGGCTCTCGCGGACGTCAGCCGACGTGCTTGCGCAGGTTCACGAAGAAATCGATGGCGCCGTTCACGACGCCCATGTTGGCGAAGGCCACGGGGATGTTGCCGCCCACGTCCATGTAGTTGCGATAGACGATCCGGGTCTTGCCGTCCTTCTCGGATATGTGCCAGGAGCCGTCGTGCTTCGTCACCTCGACGGCGCCGGTCCCCTGGGGCTTCTTCTTCTTGGAGACCTTCCACCAGAACCTGCATGTGCCCTCTCCCTTGGCCTCGTGCCTCATCTCGAGCACGTAGTGGCGATCCTGGACGGGCTTCTGTCCCACCCGCTCGTAGATGTAGGTGCAGCCATCGCCGCAGCTTCCCAGGGCCTTCACCTCCTTGACCGAACCGGAGAGCTTCTTCATGTTCTGCGGGTCATCGAGGAACTCGAAGACCTCGGACAAGGTCGCGTCAACGCTGCCCGTGCCCTTGACGTCCAGGTAGGGGCTCCCTTCCACGGGTCGCGTCCAGACGGTGACACCCTTCTTCTCCTTGGCCTTCTCCCATTTCGCCTCGCCGGCCAGGCAGACGGGGGTGGCCACGAGAAGGATGGCTGTCAGAGCCGTGGTGCTTGCCTTCATGTCAGACCTCTGATGGGAGGTTGGACGAAGCCGTGCGCGGGATCGATCATCGTCGACCCCGGCCGGGAGGAGCGAGCTCTGGAAACGACCTTCGCGCCGCAGCGAGCCAGCGGCGGAACGACGAGGCACCGCTGTAGCCGAACCAGCCGATGGCCTCCTCGTCGGTGGGGCCCCGGCGCCGCTCGCCATGGCGCTCGAGCCGTCGCTCCACGGCCAGCACCACCTGGTAGGCCAGAGAGAGCCGGCCGAAGGCGGTCTCGATGTCGGGCAACGAGGTGGGCGGGCGGCGACCGGAGACGAGATCCTCGAGCACCGCGTCCGCGAGTCGCGCCATGGCCCGCTGGGCCGATTCGAGATCCGAGCCTCCCGTGTCCGACACGGGCTGGAGCCGGCCGGACAGGGCCTCGCGCACGTGCTCTGCCGTGAGCCGGCCCGTGCCCGACGCGGAGGCCAGGATGAGGCTCTTCATGACGACTCCCTCGAGCTCGCGCACGTTTCCGGGGTAGACGCGCGACGACAGGGCCTCGCGCACGGGCCGGATGTCCACGTCGATCACGTCCGGCGCCAGGAGCACGTGCTTGACGAGGAAGCTGTTGACGAGGAGCTCGATGTCCTGCACCCGCCCGGCGAGGGGCGGGAGAGAGACCGAGAGCATGCCGAGACGGTAGTAGAGGTCCTCGCGGAACCGGCCGGCAGAGACCATGACGCCGATCTCGCGGTTCGTGGCGGCCACGATGCGTGCGCGCACCTGCCTCTCCTTGCCCTCCCCCACCCTTCGAACGAGCCCCTCCTGCAGCACGCGCAAGAGCTTTGCCTGGAGCGAGGGGGGCATCTCGCCGATCTCGTCGAGAAACAGCGTGCCCTGGCCTGCGGACTCGAACAGGCCCTCGCGATCCGTGGCGCCGGTGAACGCGCCGCGCACCGAGCCGAACAGCTCCGACTCGAGCAGGGTCTCCGGGATGGCGGCGCAGTTGATGGCCACGAAGGGCCGGTCGCGGCGAGGGGAGAGGAAGTGCAAGAGCTTCGCCACGACCTCCTTGCCGGTGCCCGTCTCCCCCAGCACGAGCACGGGCACGTTCGCGCCCTCGCCGCCGGCGGAGGCGAACACGCGCACCTGGCGGAACACGGATCGGATCTCGGGCGAGATGCCCACGAGGAACGGGGGCAGGAGGACGTGACCGCCCTCGGTGTGCTCGAGGTGCACGACGTGCACGGCGTGGGCCAGCCGCTCGTAGGAGTGGTCGACCGAGTCGGCCTCGTCGGAGAACCCGTAGCGCTTGTTCTGGTAGTCGTAGATCACGCGCGGCGTGCCGTGCATGAACCTCTTCGCCATGGGCAGGATCGTGGCGAAGTCGTCCTCGACGCTCAGCACGATCACGGGTGGCGGCGACTCGGGCCAGCGCGCGGCGAGCCGCTCGAGGAGGTCTGCGCCCTGCATGTGCCCCTGCTTGAGGTGCAGGTCCAAAAGCACGACCACGTCGCGGGGCGGGTCGCCCAGAGTCTCGAGCAGCTCGAGACCCTCCTCGGCCGTGGCCATGGGCCGAAGCTCCAGGCCGTGGGCCGGCAGGTGCTTCTCGGCGCGCTTGCGCCAGAAGCGGTCGTCCTCGACGTACAGCACCAGGGGCGACGAGCGCGTGCTCTTCTTCATCGTCCCTCCAGCTCCGAGATGGCCGCCCTGGCGAGCCGTGCGAGCCCATCGGGCAGGCCGCCGCCCCGGACGGCCCGGTCGATGGCGCCCGTCAGGGCGCTGCGGGTGGCCGGATCGATGCCGGAGGCAGAGGCCACCAGCACTCCGAGCTGGGACTGATCCGGATCTCCTGTCACGATGTCCGCGATCTCGGCCTCGTCGGGGGTGGCCTCTGCGGCGGCCAGGGCGAGGTTCCAGAGGCGGTTGAGAAGGTCGTGGCGGATCTCCGACGCCAGGCACGCCGGATCCGCCTGCCCGGGCCGGGCACCTCCCGGACCCGCGAGGATCTCCTCGATGCTCGTCGTGGCGAGGAGCTCGAGCACGTTCCACGACACGAGGAGGCGGGCGCCCGCGAGCCGGCCGAGCTCCTGCACCGGGATGTCCTTGCCGCTCCCGCCCGTCATGGCCACCACGGGAACTCGATCGGGAAGGGCCTTGCCCAGGGCCGAGAGGGCCACGAGGTCGTCGTGAAACAAAAACGACGGGTCGTCGACGAACCAGTGGATGGCCTCGGCGCGCCTGTCGGGCCTGGGGAAGCCCGGACGGCTGCGGCCGTAGCCGGCGTGGATCACCACGAGAGCGACCAGCGCGGGATCGCCGGGATCGGCCGGAGGCGTGGCGTGCACGTGGGCCTCGTACCCCATCTTCGCTATCCACGCGGCCATGTCGGCGTGACGCGACGCGTCGTCGTCGACCACGAGGATCCTCCGGACGGTCTCAGACGCCACGGGCATCCTCCTCGATGACGGCCGGGAACGAGAACG
>JBFYZU010000188.1:0-2904 GCA_041309365.1 Myxococcota bacterium | reverse complement strand
TGTTGAACAGGCCGAGATCGATGGCCAGGAGCGTGACGATGATGACACCGAAGCCGAGCCACAGCCAGATCATGCTCCGTCCTTTACCATGTTCGTGCCCCGCTTGAAATGAGCAGAAGAGCTTGTTCCATATACACCTCTGTCCTGCCTGCGCAAGCCCATCCGGGCGAGATCGCATGGATGCCGATAACTACTGCAATTATGTGATTTGCATGTATATACATGATGTAACGCTTCATGTATTGGAGGTGGCGGGCCCGGACCAGGGTCCACCACTCGCTACTGTAAGGATGCCTTCCCGTAGGCAGCCGGATCGTACACGCCCGCAGGGTCGGTCGCGGCCGTCCAGCCTTGCGTGACGATGCGGTACAGCATGATGACCTCGTTGTCCTTGCCCTCGGGGTCGAAGAGCATGACCGTGTCGTCGCCGTACCACGTGGCCACGAGCGTGTCCTTGCTCGCCCCGGTGCCGTCGTCCAGCGTGATGGTGAGCATCTGCTCGTGCTTTGTGACCTTGCTCTTGTAGGAGCCCCACATGAGCGTGTGGCCGTAGAGGTCCTCGACAGCGAGGCCGCCGTCGGCGCCGAAGTCGAACAGGACGATCCCGTAGGTGCCCGTCTCGGGCAGCCACACCTCCCATGCCCAGGTGCCCACGATGGTGCGCGTCTTGCAGGATTCCTCCTCGTCCTCGTACGCATCCTTGCGGTAGAGGGTCAGCACCTTGGTGCTGTCCAGGGCGAGCTCGTACTCGCCCGGCTCGAGCTTGTAGAAGTCCAGCGTCTTGTCGCGGTTGTCGAAGAACACGGTGATGCACCGGTCGCTCGACAGCACGATCGAGTCGTTCTTCCTCAACTTGTGCTTGGTGCAGTTCGAGAGGTCCCATGTCTCGTCGTAAGCCTCGTTGCCGTCCACCCAGAACGTGACCTTCCTGCCCGAGGCGTTGGACAGCACGAAGCGCAGCATCTCTCCCCCGCTCGCCACGGGGGGGGGATCGACCTCTTCGATCAGGGCCTCGTCGATGGGGACCGCTTCTAAGGTCATGACGGACGGCATGACGTAGGCTTTGGGCGTCTGATCGGTCACCCCGCTCGCCTCGAGCATCATCAGGTCCTGGTAGCTCAGGTGCCCCATGTTGACCATGTAGCGGAACTTCTCCCCGGTCATCTGCCTGGCCTGGTCGTACACCTCTTCCCACGTGGGCTTGGGGTCCTGCATGAGCGTCTCGTAGAACAGCGACTGGGTGAAGTTGCTGCCCGCGTCGCCTCCCCAGGAGTACTGGCCCTCGGTGGCGCTCGTCACGTACATCATGCCCTCGTGGTTCAAAAACAGGTTGCGGTGCATCTCCACGAAGGCACCTTCGAGCTCGGACATGCTCTTCGACTTGTAGCTGGCCTTGGGGCCGATCCCGTCGATGGAGCTCGAGCATGCGTCCGTGAACACGAGCTTGAGCCGTCCGGGCCTGGCCTCGACGAGCTCGTGCACGGTGTCGCGGTACAGGACATCTCCCTCGCTCGTCGCCAAAAAGGCCTTGTTCCCCTCCATCCCGCCGTGCCCGCTGAAGTAGAACAGCAGCACGTCGTCGGCTTCCATCGGGATCTCCTCGATGGCCGCGATGACGTTGTCGGCGGTCGCCGTGCTGCCCTGCACGAGCGTCTTCTCGACCTCGATGACGCCGTTTTTCTCGAGGCCGTCGAGGAACTTGGATACGTAGCCGTAGTCCATGTGCGTCGAGGGCGCGATGCTGTTGAGGCCGGGATCGTCGTAGTCGTCCTCGATGACGATGAGGGCCCTGAGCGTCTGGGCCCCGGCCCCGTGGCACCACAGGGCCAGGGGGATGAACGCGGCCATGACCCACGATGCTCTCGTTCGCCTCATGACGGCCTCCTCGACCGCGGATGATAGTGCCGCGGGTGTCTTGCCATCAATCCACGATACGTTGGACCGCCGTGCGGGCCGAAGCCTTCACCCGTGGCCGGGCTCAGGGGGACGTGAGGGTGATGGTGTAGGGGCCAGAGAGGTCGCTCGACGTGGTGTATCCGTCCACGATGATGTAGTAGGTCGTGCCCGCCGTGAGGCCCAAAGACAGCACCTCCGGCGCCGAGCCCACCGCGTCCTCGGCGCCCAGGCACGTGAGGCTCGTGATGCTCGTGCAGTTGGTCACGACGTAGAGCACGGAATCGAACGTGGGGTCCACGGTGATGGTGTAGGTACCGCTGGCCGTCGGCATGAAGCGGAACACCTCGTCCTTCGAGCCGCCGCCGCAGGCGTAGGTCACGCCAGGGCAGACGCTGCTCGCGAACGAGTAGTCGTTCATGGCGTCGCTCGTGTCGCCCGCGCCGGCATAGGGCAGAGACCCGGGCGCGACGACGAACGGCGTGGGGCACACGTCGCCCGTGATGGAGATCACGCAGTGGCCAGTCGGGTCGCACAGAAGGCCGCCCGTGCATGTCCCGCAGGAGCCCATGCACCCGTCCGTGCCGCACTGGCGGCCAGCGCAGTCGGGCGTGCACACGGGGCTTATCTCGATGGTGTAGGTGCCGCTGTCCTCGGAGTAGTTGGTCCACCCGTCCACGATGACGTAGTAGGCCGTGCCCGCAGTGAGCACCACGTCGAGCACCTCCACGAGCCCGTCGCCCCACTCCTGGTTCGCGCCGATGCACGAGGTGTCCACCGATGCGCAGTCCGAGACCACGTACACCGTGGGGTCGAAGTCCGCGGCCGGGGTGACCGTGATGGTGTACATGCCCGTGACCATGGGGACGAACTCGTACACCTCGTCGTTGCTCATGGCACCTCGCCAGTCGCTCTAGCCCGGGCATGCGTCGTTGGCGAAAAAGTACTGGTTGAAGGCGTCCGTGGTGTCTCCGGACGCCACGAACGGTAGGAAACGCGCGTCCACGAGGA
>JBFYZU010000187.1:0-5886 GCA_041309365.1 Myxococcota bacterium | reverse complement strand
ACGACGCTCTTCCGATCTACGCGGGCAACGGCCGCATCGACGTCCTGCTTGAGCCTGGCGTACTCCGCCGCGGGGTCTGCCAGGTTCACGCGGATGTGTGGCGGATCGCTCATTGGCAGTTATCTACACCAGCCCGTCCAGGAACTCCACACGTTCGTTGATCGCGCAGCCCGGGGACTGTACGATTCGCACTGGCCATCATGCCCCAGGACACCCGAAAGCCAACGAGGACCATTCTCGCGGTCGTCGCCGCCCTCGTCGCAGCCCTCTCGGCGTCGCACGTTGCCGCCCTCCTGCACCAGCGGCACGCGGTCGAGGAGGCCCGGAGCGCGGAGCGCACCGGCCAGCCCGTCCTGATCCGGCTCGAGCATCTGGCACGGTGCATCTCGCTGGCCTCACCTCTGGGCACGCAGACGACGAGGCTGTGCCTGGACGAGGCCACGGACATCGAGGACGGCATGATCCGGTCCGGCACCCAGGAGGGTGCCAGGCTGGCCACGTCCATCATCGACGGCGCCATCGCGTCGAGCAGCCAGCAGGCCTCCCTGGCCGCCCTGCGCGCAACCGGCCCCTCGCGCGTCTTGCTGCACGACCCTGAGGGATCGCACCCGCTGGCGCACGCGAGCATCCGGGCACGCGAGCCCTGGGGGATGATGGGCTCCTTCGCGGCCGTGGCGCTCGCTGGCATGGCAGTCTGGGTTTTCGGGGTCGCACCCCTCGCGAGGCGGCCCATGCCGCTGGGCCGCCGTGCCAGGCTGGCCGCCGCCCTGGCGGCCGTGATGATCTTCGCACTCGGGCTGGTGGGGACGTGGCTGGCGTGACGGACAGGGCCGAGGGCGCCGTCCGCGGGCGTCTCTCGATCATCCTGACCCTGGTCAGCGTGGCCGCGCCAGGGCTCGCCTACCTCGTCCTCTGTGCGCCGGGGCTGACCTGGCTCGACGGCGGCGAGCTCGTGGCAGCCTCCTACACCATGGGCACGGCCCACCCGCCAGGCCACCCGCTGTACGCCCTCGTGGGCAGGATGCTGGCCTACGTCTTGCCGGGCAGCGTGGCGTTCCGCTACAACCTGACGAGCGCCCTTTTCGCCGTGGCCGCCCTGGCGGCCGTGCGGGGGCTTCTCGTGGAGATCCTCTCCTGGGCCGCTGGCGACCCGGATCGCGACGACGAGCTCACGCAGATCTGCGCGTCCGCGGGTACCTTGGTCGTTGCCTTCGTGCCGGCCTTCGCAGACCAGGCGCTTCGCGCCGAGGTCTACTCGCTGGGCTTCGTGCTCGAGGCGCTACTGGCCTGGGCCAGCATCAGGGCGATGACCGGCACGACCGGCGAGCGGGCGGCCATGATCGTGCCCCTGGCGCTCTTCACCGGCCTGGGCCTGTGCGTTCACAACCTGTCGGTCATCACCATGGCACCGCTCGTCGTGACTGCGGCCATCATGGCCCTTGTCGATGCGCGTCCGGTCGTGCGCCCCGTCATCGCGGGTTTTGCGACGTTCTTCGCCTCCCTTTCACCCTACATGTACCAGGCCCTGCGTTCGGCGCGCCAGCCGTACATCGATCTCGGCCACGTCCACGGCCTGACCGGGCTCTGGCACGTGTTCGAGGCGACATCCTACCGCGCTTCGTTCACGGGAACATCGGCGGTCATCGAACCCGGCCGCAACCTGGGCCTCGCATGGGAGGTCTCGGCCGCCCACCTGACATGGTCAGTGCTCGCGCTCGCGGCCGCGGGCGTCGTTCTCTTGTTCATCAGGAGCAGGCTCGTCACCCTCGTGATCCTCGCGACAGTCGCCGCCCCGATTGCGTCCGTGATCGTGCAGAGGGATATCTACCCGCGAAACCCGGACCACGGCGCGTACGTGTTCATCTCGCTCCTTCTCATCGTGGCGCTGGGCACCGTAGCAATGAGGCACGTGGCTCGCCTGAAGATCCTGGGTGCGGACGGCCGCAAGGGGGCCGTGGCCTGCACGCTCGTGGCTTTGGCCATCGTGTTCGCGCAGATCCTCCCCGTGCTCTCGCGGCTCGACATGCGCGACAGCACCACGGCCCACTCCCACGCCGGCCTGCTGGACGCCATCCTGCCGGCCGACTCCATCGTTTTGCTCAACAACGACGAGGTGGCGTTCCCACTGCTCTATGCCCAGGCCGCCGAGGGTCGCCGCCTGGACGTGACGCCCGTCACCTCCCTGCAGTACACGGACCCCATGGGCTATTGCGCTGCCCTTCGTCACTGGCCCGATCGCCTTCCTCCCGCCGGCGCGACGATCGCCGGATCCTCGGTGACCATGGGTAGAAGCCCGCTCGTCGACGCCATCGTCGCGCACGCGGCCTCCAGACGCGTGGTGCTGTGGGATCTTCTTGACGACGACACCATCCGCCACGATCGGATCGTGCCTTTCTACCATCTGGGTCGCATCGTGCCCGAGGGCGCGACACGAGCGCAGCTTGTCGCGGCGCATGGAAACGCCTCTGCATCACTGAAGGCCGCTTTCGAGTCGTTCTTTTTCGCCTCCCATCTTCCCGATTGCGACGCCTTCGCGCTCTCTCGCCTCGCCACTGGCCCACTGGCTCGCACGGCCCTCATCCACCTCGAAACGGGCGACCTTCTTGCATCCATCACGGCGAGCTCACTGGGCCTGGGCCTGTCCCCGGACGAGGGACTGCTTTACTACAACCGCGCCGTCGCCCTGGAGCGTGCCGGTCTCGCCGCCGACGCACTCGCCGACTACGAGAGAGCGAGCTCTTTGGCCAGCCCGTGATGCCGGTCCCGAGATACTCGTTCTCGGCTCGATGGGAAACCTGTCTTTTTTGTCATCTTCGCCCCATGAGTCCTTCAGGCGCTCAGGAACGAAGCTCCCAGGAGACGAACGACATGCCGACCAGCAGGGTAATAGCCTGTCTTGTACTCGCTCTCGTTCTGGCCACTGCCTTTGTCCAGGCCGCGGGAGACACGTCGCAGGTCCTCGACTACACAGTGAAGGCCAAGGGCGAGAAGATCGGGTGGAGCAAGGCCGTGATCGAGGACACGCCCGAGGGAAGGGTCGTGAACGTCAAGGTGAAGATAGCGACAGAGGTCCTCGGTCAGACCGTGTCCATGATCACGGGAATGAAGACGGTCTACGACTCCAAGGGACTGGTTTCGTTTTTTTCCTCGAGGAGCGAGAGCCCCAAGGGCAAGCTCGAGATCGAGGCAAAGAGGCTGAAGAGCGGCGCCTACGAGATCGTGCGCACGAAGGACGGCGAGGCAGAGAAGCTCGTCGTGAGCGCCAAGAGCTTCGACGTGGTGAGCGTGGACCCGGCCATCTTCGCGGGCGAGGTGGGGAGCAAGAAGAAGATGCGGATGCTCTTCACCTCCTCGGGTGAGATCCGCAAGGTGTCCGTCACCGTGCTCGACCGGAAGGAGAAGCTCGTCATGGGCGAGACCACGACCGTGACCCACTTCAAGGTCAAGGGAACCAAGGGAACCGTCGAGGAGTGGCGCACGCCAAACGGGGTGCTCCTCAGATCGAACGTGGGCACGCCCCTGGGGAAGATCGTCATCCAGCTCATGGGTCATTCCGGCTGACGGGATGCCTATTGAATCCGGCCGCCGGATGGAGCAGCCTCGGGCACGTCGATGAAGACACCAGAGGACAACGACGACGCGTCCAGGGCCAGGAGCCCGGGCATGATGGTCGGATCGCATCTCGACGGTGCGCGCCTCGACAGGGCCGTGCGCGAGTTGTTCAGCCTGTCCTGGTCCGTGGCGCGAAAGCGTATCGAGCAGGGCAAGGTCGTCGTGGATGGCGCACCTGTGCGAGAGCTCGACACGCAGGTCGCATCCGGCAGCTTCCTCGCCATGGACATGACCGCGCGCCGCGTCCGGCCCGACACGGATCTGCCACCTGGCGCGGTGGTGCACGTGGACGATCACCTTGTCGTGGTGAACAAGCCAGCCGGGGTGACGACCATCCCGTTCGCGGAGCGGGAGAAGGGCACCCTCGACGAGCGCGTTCGTGCCTGCATCGCAAGGATGCCGGGCGTCAAGAAGGAGCGGGGCCGAGTCCCGCTCGGCATCGTGCATCGCATCGACAGGGGCACCAGCGGCCTCGTCGTGTTCACGCGCACGTGGAAGGCCAAGACCGTCCTCGCATCCCAGTTCAAGGAGCACAGCGTGCACAGGCTCTACCTCGCCCTGGCCCTGGGCCACGTCGAGGAGGGCACCATCACCTCCCACATCGTCGCCGACCGCGGGGACGGCAAGCGAGGATCCCTGGAGGCCGCACCGCCGCGCATCCGCCCGGGCCTCGGCGCGGGCAAGGTGGCCACCACCCACGTCCGCGTCCTCGAAAGGCTCGATGGCGCGACTTTCGTCTCGTGCCGCCTCGAGACGGGCAGGACCCACCAGATCCGCATCCACCTCGCCGAGGCCGGCAACCCGCTCGTGGGCGAGAGGATCTACGGCAGGCAGACGCCCGGCCTGCCCGTGATCCACGCCGCCAGGCCCATGCTGCACGCAGCCGAGCTCGGCTTCGTCCACCCCGGCTCCGGCCGCTGGATGCAGTTCTCTCGGCCCCTGCCCGACGACATGCAAGAGCTTTTCGACAGGCTCCGCCTCCGCTGACCACGCCTGCTCGTGCAGGAAACGATGTCTCAGGTCCCGGGTGGTCCTCATTGACAGCCGCGAGCGGCGTGCAGCAATGTGAGCACTCGTGGGCGACAACGTGCAGCTCGATCCCGGGGCGCTCCCGGATCGTGACCGTGACGTGGTGGTCGTGGGCGCCGGCCCCGCCGGCAGCATGGCCGCCCTCGATCTGGCCAGGGCTGGGCGTGACGTGCTCCTTCTTGACGCGCATCGCTTCCCCCGGGAGAAGGTCTGCGGCGACGGGCTCATCGCGGATGCCCAGCGCTGCCTCGACGAGGTGGGGCTCTTGGACAGCGTGCGGGTTCTGGCGCACGAGTCTTGCGCAGTATCCGTGTACAGCCCGTCTCGCATTGCCGTACGGATCGAGGGCACGTTTCTCACTCTGCGACGCGAGAAGCTGGACCAACTGCTCGCGAGAGAAGCGATTCGCGAAGGTGCCACGTTCTGCCGGGCCAGGGTGACTGGCGTGCAAGCGACCGGCCCCGGGGACGTGCTGTGCGCGATCGGAGACGGCAGGGCAGTGCGTTCCCGCGTGTGCGTGCTGGCCACGGGCGCGGACGTGAGGCTCGCATCGGGTCTGGGCATGGTCAGGAGGCACCAACCCGACGCCCTTGCCGTGAGGCGCTACTTCAGGTCGAGTCAGGGACCGGACGAGCTCGTGGTTTCCTACGACAGGTCCATCATCCCGGGCTACGCCTGGATCTTCCCCATGGGAGGCGGCGTCTACAACGTTGGCGCAGGCGTGTTCGGGAGAAGTGGTACCAGGCTTCCCGCTCCGAGGCAGGTGCTGGGCCGGTTCATGGAGAGCTTCCCCCTGGCGAAGCGGATGGCGCGGCACGGCGAGCCAGTCTCTGCGCTGCGCGGCGCGCCTCTCAGGTGCGGGCTGCGAGGGTCCATGGCCGCGAAAGGCAGGGTGGTGGCCGCAGGAGAGGTTCTGGGTGCCACGTTCCCGTTCTCGGGTGAGGGCATCGGAAAGTCCATGCAGACTGGTCGGATCGCGGCCAGGGTCGTGAACGATGCGCTCGTTGCCGGCAATCCCGGCCTGCTCTCCCGGCTCGACGCGCTCATCGAGTCGGACATCAAGCCTCTGTACAGAGGCTACGAGGTGGCCGAGGCCTGGCTGGGCAGGGCGTGGCTCAACGACATCGTGGCACACCGCGCCAGGAGAAGCCCGCACCTGAGAGGCGTGCTCCGTGGCGTCCTCGACGAGACCGTGGATCCTGGCAGGGCCTTCTCCGTGGGCGGGCTCATCCGCTCCCTGCTCGG
>JBFYZU010000186.1:0-13759 GCA_041309365.1 Myxococcota bacterium | reverse complement strand
GCCTTCCTTGATGAGGATATCGAAGCCGAACCCCGAACCGAGCACGCTCTCACCGAGGACTCCCAGCTCGCGCATCTGCGCGAGGGCCACGTTGAGCCTCTGGATGGCCAGAGGGTACTCGGCCCGGATGTAGACGTATCCCGTGCTCGCCCCGATGGCGTACGCCGCGATGCACATGCCCTCGAGCACGGCGTGCGGATCGCCCTCGAGCACGGACCTGTCCATGAAGGCCCCCGGGTCTCCCTCGTCGGCATTGCAGATGAGGTACTTCGCATCTCCTGGTGCCGAGCGGCAGAACTTCCACTTCTGCCCCGTGGGGAACCCGCCGCCTCCGCGGCCCCTCAGGCCCGACCGCAGGACCTCCTCGATGACCTCCTCGGGCTTCATCGAAAGCGCCCGGCGCAATCCCTGGTATCCGTCGCGTGCGAGGTAGTGGTCGAGGCTCTCGGGATTGATCATGCCGCAGTTGCGGGTGGCCACCCGGACCTGCGGCTTGAGCACCGGAAGGTCGAACAACCTGCCGATGCCGTCCACCGGGATGTCTCCGATGTAGCCCAGCGCGAGCTTGCCCTGCGGCTTGCCCTTGCCCAGCTCGGACTTGAGGATGCTCCTGAGCTTGGTGGGAGTGACCCTGTCGTAGGTCACGCGGCTGCGGCCCGGAAGCTGGACGTCCACGAACGGTTCGGCGAAGCACATCCCTATGCAGCCCACCGGCACGACCGTTGCCCTTGCGCCGAGCCTTTCCAGCTCGTCATCGATGATCATGAGCAGCTCGCCAGCTCCAGCGGCGAGCCCGCAGGTGGCCGCGCCGATGTAGATCACGGGGCGGTCTCCGTTGCTCAGCCTTGCCCAGCTCTTCTTGGCACTTGCGATTCTCGTGTCGAGGTCCACGGTGCGTCTCTCCCTGTTCGGTTCGTTTGCCACGTCAGGCTAGCGCTTGCGAGCTCTCGACTTGCCGGGCACCGAGGCGCGTGCGCCCTTTCCGGTCTTTTTGCCGGCCCCTGGTTTCGATCGCAGATCGTCCACGAGCCTGGTAGCGGTTGCCGAGGTCTGCCTCCCGTGGACCCTTGCGTCCGCCACCACCACCGGTGCAAGGGCGCAGGAGCCGAAACAGGCCACGGTCTCGAGCGAGAACTCGAGATCCTCGCTCGTGCCGCCGGCCTTCAGACCGAGCTTCTTCTCGAGATCCTGGAGCAACGCAGCGCTTCCCCTGACGTGGCAGGCAGTGCCGCGGCAGACGGTTATCGTGTGTCTGCCCCGAGGCTCGAAGTGGAACAACGAGTAGAAGCTGGCCACTCCGAAGACCTTGGCCTCCGAGACCCGCAGACACCTGGCCACGGCGGTCATCGCCTCTGGAGGAAGGTACCCTTCCTGCTGCTGCACGAACTGCAAGGCAGGGATGAGGTACCTTGGCAATGGCTCGAATTTATTTGATATTTTGTCTTGCCACCGTTTTACGGCTGCCGTTGTGGCGCCCTTGTTCATGGCGCTCTCCTCAGTTTTATGAATCCTGGTTCAGTGCCCGGAGCGCTTCCGGAGCCGTGAGTAAAACACACCCCCAAGTGCATGTCCAGACGGCAATACCCGCATTGCGGGCTAGAACGGGTTTCCGATGGTGAACTCGAACACCATGGGCTCCTCGTCCTTGAAGCGCTTGAGAGGGAAGCCCCACTCGAAGCGGAGCGGGCCTATGGGCGAGAACCACCTGAAGCCGACACCCACCGATGTGCGCAGGTAGAAGGGGTTGTAGTTGCAAGGGTCGGTGAAGACGTTGATGCCGTGCCCGGACGAGAACTGGCAGTAGCTCTTCTCCATGTTGAAGGAGTTGCCAGCATCGAAGAACAGGACTCCGCGGATGCCCACGGCCTCGATGATGGGGAACTCGAGCTCCACCTGGAACAGGAGCATCATGTTGCCGCCTATCTTGCCACCGGTCTCCGACGGGTTGGCGTTGGGGTCGAAGCCGTCGGGCAGGTTGAGCCTCGGGCTGAGCGTCCATCGCCTGTAACCACGCACGTCGAAGATGCCGCCAAGGAAGTAGCGCTCGTAGATCGGGACGCCCTGGGGGTCCGGGCTCGTGATGAGACCCCACTCCGCATTGAACTTGAGCACGAAACCCAGCCCCAGCGGGAAGTACCAGCGGCTGATGAGGTTGTAGCGCAAGAAGTTCGCCTGGCTTCCCAGGTAGGGGGTGGCCCACTCTATGGAGGCGGAGTTGTAGGTCCCCTTCGATGGGAAGAGGCGGTTGTTGCGGGTGTCGTAGCTGAGAGTGAGCCGCACGGAGCTCGTCCAACCGTCGTTGAACAGGTTGGCCAGCGGGAGGTCCTGGAAGATGCCGGAGGTGGTGCCGAACAGGCTCGCGGACGGGCGGGTGGTCACGTTCACCTTCTCGAGCTGGTAGCCCAGGCTCACCCTCAGGTCGGGCAGGATGGGGTAGCCGAAGGTGAGACCGCCGCCGAAGCTCTCCCGCCTGAAGTCCCAGTACTCGCGCATGTTGCTGAACAGGTTGAACGAGAAGAACCACTTGGTGTCGAGGAAGTAGGGCTCGAAGAACGACAGGGTGAATATCTGCCTGAGGGCCGAGATCTGTGCCATGATGGCCACGCTCAGACCCCGGCCCAGGAAGTTGTCCTGGGAGATCTGTGCCGTGAAGATGAAGTTCTCCACGCTCGACAGGCCCGCACCTACCTGGAAAGTGCCCGTGGGCCGTTCCTTGACCTCGAACACCAGATCCAGCGTGTCCGGGCTCTCGCCCTGCTTCGTGGTCATGTCCACGCGCTCGAAGTAACCCAGCGCGTTGATCCTGGCCTTCGATTCGTCGATCTTGCTCTGGTTGAAGACGTCACCTTCGTCGATGACCATCTCCCGCCTGATGACCTTGTCTCGCGTCTTCTCGTTGCCCAGGATGAGGACCTTGCCGATGTGCACCAGCTCGCCACGCTCGATGACGAACACGATGTCGACGATGAGCTCCTCCTCTCTCGTGCTCCAGCGTGGGTCGATGTTGGCGTTGGCGTATCCCGCGTTCTTGTAGTGGTATTCGATCCGCATCAGGTCCTCGCCCACCACGGATCGGCTGAACCACTCTCCTTGCTTGGTGTCGATGAGCCCCATGACCTTCTTGCGGCCGCCAAGGGGCTCGATCTCGTTGCCGTCCTCGTCTATCTCCGCCACCGCGATCTTGCCCACCTTGTATCTCGGCCCTTCCTCGATGGGGATCGTGATGTCGATGCTCTTGTGGTCCGCGCTGAACTCGATGAGAGGCTCGCCCACGTTCACGGCGAGATACCCCTTGTCGTAGTAGTAGGCCGTGATGATGAGCAGGTCCCTCTTGAGGTCCTCGGGGTTGAAGTTGCCCGCGTCGCCGATGAAGGAGAACACGTTCTCCTGCTTGGTGGTCATGACCCGTCTGAGCTCCTTGTCGCTCAGCACGGAGTTGCCGCTGAAGCGGATCTGGCGCACCAGCACCTTGTCGTGTTCGACGATGTCGAACACGAGATCCACCTTGTGCTTGGGGAGCTCCTCGAGACGGTATGTCACCTCGGCCAGAAAGTAGCCCTTTTCGAGGTAGAGCTCCTCGATCTTCTCGACGTTCTTCTCGACCTTGGGGATGTTGAGCACCGAGCTGGTCTTGATGTCGATGACCTCCTCGATCTTGCTCTTCTTGATCTTCTTGTTGCCCTTGAACCGTACCTCGTTGATGGCCGGGTTCTCCTCGAGCTTGAAGACGAGCAGCCAGCCGTCGTCCTCCTCGAAGCGCTCCACCTTGATGTTGCTGAAGTACCCGAGCTCGTAGAGCTTGTGGATGTCTTTCTTGACCTTCTCGAAGCTGAAGGCCTGACCCTTCTTGGTGACGATCTGATCGAGGACGTCCGCCTCGGACACCCTCTTGTTGCCCTCGATCTCGATCTTCACGACCTTCATGGGCTCCTCGGGCCCCAGGTCCTCGGGTTCGGGCTCTTCCGGCTCGGGATCCTCCTCGTCCTCGTAGTCTTCGTCCCATTCGGGATCGTCTTCGTCCTGCGCGAAAGTCGACGGACCGGGCACGGACAGCCCCAGCCCCATACCCGTCATCATGGCAAGAATCGACATTCTGTGGGTGCTAATCCACAAGACGAGCATATCCTCCTACGGCGAACGTGCCGAAAAGTTATTGCAATCTACGGGAAATGCACCTGTGGGTCAATCACCCCCGGGGACTGGAACTTGGGCCCTGTGTGCTGTAGAAACTGCTCTCGTCATGCGGCCGTCTGATCTTCCCATCGGTGTGTTCGATTCAGGCATCGGCGGGCTCACCGTGCTCAAGGAGCTTCGCCGGAGTCTCCCGCAGGAGAGCTTCCTGTACCTGGGGGATACGGCACGTGTGCCCTACGGCAACCGCAGCCCGCAGACGGTGATCCGCTACGCTCGAATGGCATGCGGGCTGCTTCACTCGCGCGGCGTCAAGGCGCTCGTCGTCGCGTGCAACACCGTGTCTTCGGTGGCCCTCGATCTCATCCGGGTCGAGTTCGACGTGCCGGTCCTGGGCGTGATAGACCCTCCGGCACGGGCCGCGGCGCTCCAGGCTCCCGGCGGGCGCGTCGGGGTGCTCGGAACCCGCCGGACCATCGCATCGGGTGCCTACGAGCGTGCCATCACCCAGGCGGATTCCCGCTGCGAGGTGGTCTCTTGCGTGGCTCCCCTGTTCGTGCCGCTTGCCGAGGAAGGTTGGCTCGCAGGCGACGTGCCCGAGATGGTGGCCCGGCGGTATCTCGAGCCGCTCACTGCCCGCGGAGTCGATGTGCTTCTCCTTGGTTGCACGCACTACCCCCTGCTGGTCCCGACACTTACCAGGGTCCTGGCCACGGTCGCGAGCCGCGAGGTTCCCATCGTGGACTCGGCGGAATCCGTGGCCCGTGAAGCGGCTGCGTTTTTGAGCGAAAGAGGCCTGGCGCGACCTGATGGCGCGACTGGTTGTACAAGATTCTGCGTGACGGACAATCCGGCCTCGTTCGTGGACGTGGGCAGGCGGTTTTTGGGTGGAGACCTGGATGAGAAGGACGTGGAGCTCGTGGATCTCTGACGGCAAGAGGAGGATTCGGATGAGACTTTTCGCATGGAGCATCGTCGCTACGGCCATGTTCGCCTGTCTCGGATGCGACAAGCACACGGAGGCCGACGCCGACGCTGACCCGGAGTACGACGTGATGGGGGACATCTTGCCGGACATGGTGGACGGGCCGGACGTGCCGGCGGAAACCACCTACGACCCGGCCGTGGATCTACCGGTGGAGGTCGTCGAGGAGACCCCCGAGGATGCGGCATCCGACGTTCCTGGCGACAGCGCGACCGACGGCTCCTCGAGCTGCGTGTGCGGCGGTCCGGGCGTGTGGCTCGAGGCGGACGCGGGCTGCTCGAGCTGGCCGGACGCCACCGAGTGCACTGGCTGGCACTCGGTCATCGATCCGGACGGCGACGGTTCTCCTGCCGTGACCGACCTGTTTGGCGACCTTGCGCAGTTCTGCGCCTACGACTGCTGCATCACGATCCACTGCCCTTAGAGGCGGGCCTGGCCGCGATGGCCTTGCCGAGAGAGAAGGGCCGGGACATGTCGTGGCTCGCGACCAGGTCGAGCATCTCATCCGCCGTCATCCGTGCCAGGATGGACTCGAGGTGCGCCTCGCGCCATGGTGCGGCTTCGACCTTGACCCTCTGGCGCAGCGACCGGCGAAGCTTCTTGATGCGCGACTCGTAGAGGGTTCTAGGGACGAGTTGGGTCCGAGACAGCGGTGTCTGCGGCTTGGCCACGAGCGGGCCGATGGACAAAGCCAGGCTCGTGAGGCTGGAGAGCCCGAGGCATGCGTCGGTGAGCTCCTCGATGTCCTCGTCGTCCTCCCCTTCGAATCCTATGATGACGTAGAGCTTGAGCTTCGGTATGCCTGCCTCGCGTGCGTTGCGGGCGGCCGTGACAACGTCCTTCAATGACAGGTTCTTGTGGATGGAGCGGCGGATCCGGGCGGACGGGCCGTCGAGGGCCACCGTGAGCGTCTTGAGGCCGAGATCGAAGAGAAGGCCTGCCATGGCACGATCGACCCTGTCGGCGCGCGCGCTGGAGATCCCCACCGAGAGCTTTCGGTCGCGCAGGGTCCCCAGGAGCCTTTCTATCTCTGGGTGCTCCAGCACGGAAGGCCCCACGAGGCCGACGCGACCTGTCGGGGGCACCATCCCGTCGAGTACCTGGGCTGCGGACATGTAGCGCACGGGCTGTTCCAGCCGTCGCCGGCTCATGATGCAGAAGGCGCACCCGTGAGGACAGCCGCGCATCACCTCCACCAGGTGCATGTCCCCGAAGGCGGATCCGGGCGAGGTGAAGGCGGCATGAACGGGCTCGGGGTGCTTCGTGCAAGCCCTCGTACCCATGGAGGCGCCGGCCTGCGAGGTCATTGCCAGGAGCAGGGCTGCCCTGTCCGTCCCGCAAACCAGAAAGTCGAGCAGGGTTTCCATGGCCAGCTCGCCATCTCCCCGGATGACCACGTCGGCCAGCGGCTCCACGAGTGCGGGGTTCACGAGCGTCAACGCACCTCCCGCGATGATGATCGGGTGTGTCTCGTCGCGGCTTGTGGCCAGCACCGGGATTCGAGCGCGCCTCAGGATCTCGACGACCTGTCCCACCTGCAGCTCCCACGAGAGCGAGCAGAGGATCACCTGCAATGTTCGCGGGTCGTCTCCATACTCCAGCGTGCATGGCAGGCCAGAGCCTGCCGGCATCAGGATCCTGCCACAGGAGAACCCTGGCCTTCGACGGAGTGCGCCAAGCAGGAAATGAGCTCCGAGCGAGGAAGCAGCCTCCGCATAGGAGCCCGGGTAGAGCAGCCCCACGTGGTGGTTTGCCCTTCTCCCTGGTCGAGGCGTCTCCTTTGCGACGAGATCCCGGTCAGGCCTCATCTGAGCTCCACCCTGGCCTGGCCCATGGCGCGCTCCACCTCCTCGATGAGACCGTCCGACGGAGTGACCGCGTACGTCTCCGGGAGCGCGATGTCGGTCTCGCTCTCTCCCTGAATGCGCAAATGCAGCATCACGGGGCAGCGGCCAGGGTTGGTAGAAAGCGCCCTGGCCAGACGATCGAGGCCGTTCTTCGGCACGGCATCGACGATGGCATAGATGTGTACCTCGCGCGTCCGTGTGAGGCGCACCGCGTCGATGGAATCGATGTCCTTGAGGATGAGGCGGATGGCGCCCGGGTCTTCCGTGGCGGCCCCTTCCGTGCCCATGTGCAAGTCGTCGGGAAGCTCCAGCGTGGCCGTGCACAGCACGGGCTGGTCAGCGCTGGCGCGGATCCTGGCCTCCGTCTCCAGGTACACGGCGGGGGGTACGACGACCTCGACGCTGCCCGTGGTGTCCTGCAGCTGGAAAAAGGCCACTCTCGACTTGCCACCTCGAGTGGGACGCTCCCTGAAGGACTCGATGACGCCTGCCACGACCACCGTGGATTCGTTGCGGCGGTCTCCGAGGGCAGCCACCGTGGTCGTGGCCAGCCTCGACACCTCTGACTGGAACTTGTCGAGCGGGTGGCCCGTGACATAGCAACCCAGTGCGCCCTTCTCCCAGGCCAGGAGCTCGCGGTGGGTTGCCTCGTGCACATCGGGGTAGTCCTGCCTGGCCTGGCTGCCGGCTATGGTCTGGGCCGCGAACATGCCGAGCAGATCCGTCTGCCCTTCCTCGCGGTCTCGCATCCGCATCTTACCCACCTCGAGCGCGGCGTCCAGGCCGGACAGGATGCGCGCTCTGTGCAGGTTCGCCGACGAGGGAGTGGAGTCGAAGGCACCGGCCTTGACGAGCTGTTCGATGTTGGCGCGATTGCAGGAACGCAAGTCTACCCGAGAGCAGAAATCGTAAAGATCCTCGAACGAACCGTCCTCCCGCGCCGAGAGGATGGCATCCACTGCCGAGCCCCCCACCCCCTTGACGCCGAGGAGCCCGAACCGGATGGCGCGGCGGGTTGTCCGGGCGTCGGTCACGACCGTGAAGTGCCTCTCGGAGCTGTTCACGTCCGGCGGCAGGATGGGGATCTGCCTCGCCCGCCCTTCGGCGAGGATGGGGACGAGCTTCTCTATCTTGTCCTCGTCGCAGGTCAGAAGCGCGGCGAGGAACTCCTCGGGAAAGTGGGTCTTCAGGTACGCCGTCTGGTAGGCGATGATGGCATAGCCGGCGCTGTGGCTCTTGTTGAATGCGTACGAGGCGAACTCGTGCATCTGCTTGAAGATGGAGGCTGCGACCTGCTCCTTCACGCCGTGCTCGCGGCAGCCCTTCACGAACTGGTCGTGGTACCCGGCCAGGATGTCCGCCTTCTTCTTTCCCATGGAGCGCCTGAGGTTGTCGGCCTCGGCCATGGTGAAGCCTGCGAGCTGGCGGGCGGTCTGCATGACCTGCTCCTGGTAGATCATCACGCCGTACGTCTCTTCGAGGAACTCGCGCATGGACGGGTGCACGTAGCTCACCGGTTCGAGCCCGTTTTTCCTGTTGATGTAGGCGTCCGCCGTTCCGGACTGGAGCGGCCCCGGACGGTAGAGCGCCACGGCTGCGATGATGTCCTCGATGCGACGGGGCTTGAGCCTGCGCAACAGGTCCCTGAAGCCCTGGCTCTCGAGCTGGAAGACCCCTGTCGTGTCTCCCGCTGCCACGAGCTCGAAAGTGGCCGCATCGTCGAGGGGGATCCCTTCGAGGGAACGCGGGATGGTCACCTCGTCGCGACCGCTCGTTGCAGGGCGCTTCTTGAGCAGCTTGATGGCGATATCGAGCACCGTGAGGGTCTTCAGGCCGAGGAAATCGAACTTCACCAGGCCGATGTCCTCCACGACGTTCTTGTCCCATTGAGTGGAGATCTCGGCACGTTCACCGTTGATCGACCTCTGGTAGAGAGGCGCATACTCGTAGATGGGCTGGTCCGCGATGACGATCCCGGCAGCGTGGGTCCCCGCGTGCCGGGTCAATCCCTCGAGCTTGCGGCTCAGGTCGATGACCTCACGCAGCTTGGGATCCTCGTCGTAGAGCTTGCGCAGCCGGGGCTCGTCGTCGAGGGCCTGGTCGATGGTCACCGTCTTGCCCTGCACGGGGGCAGGGATCATCTTGGCGACCCTATCGACGTCCGCATAGGGCATTCCCATCACCCTGCCCACGTCACGGACGACCAGCTTGCTCTTGAGCTCGTGGAAGGTGGCGATCTGTGCCACGTTGTCCGCGCCGTACTTGAGGGTCACGTACTCGATGACCCTGTCCCGTCCGTCCTTGCAGAAGTCGATATCGAAGTCCGGCAACGATACGCGGCTGGGGTTCAAGAAGCGCTCGAACACGAGCCCGTAGCGGATGGGGTCGATGTCCGTGATCTTGAGGGCCCACGCCACGACGCTTCCCCCGCCCGAACCCCTTCCCGGCCCCACCGGGATGCTCTCGGCCTTGGCGAAGCGTATGAAGTCCCACACGATGAGGAAGTAGCCCGAGAATCCCATGGCACGGATGACCTCGAGCTCGCCCTCGAGCCTCTCCACGTAGTCCTGTTCGCCGTGGCACCTGCTGGTCGCAGGAGCGCTTTCGAGCCTGTTTCGCAGCCCCTCGTGAGCGAGCTTCGACAGGTAGCCGTCGAGCGTCTCCCCTTCGGGCACCGGAAATTCGGGCAAAAAAGTCTCTCCGAGACGGATCTGGACGTCGCAACGGTCGGCGATCGAGAGCGTGCTCTCGATCGCGTCAGGGAACTCCGGGAGCACCCTTCTCATGTGCTCCTCGTCGCAGAAGTGGATGGAGAGGTGCTTGCGGTACAGCCTGTCCGCGTCCTTGAGGATCTTGCCCGTTCCGATGCACACCAGAACCTCGTGTGCGAGCGCGTCGTCCGCATCGAGGTAGTGCACGTCGTTGGAGGCGACGAGGCCGATGCCCGCCTGGCGAGCTATCTCCCTGGCCGCGGCGTTGAAGGCGATCTGCTCCTCGTGGCCCGTGTTCATGACCTCCAGAAAGAAGTCGCCCTCCGAGAAGAGATCTCGCAACCGGCAGGCGGCTTCCACTGCGGCCTTGATGCCTCCCTCTCGCATGGCCCGTGGTATCTCGCCGGCCATGCAGGCGCTCGTGGCGATGATGCCGGCACTGTGTCCGGCGAGCAACTCCAGGTCGAAGCGAGGCTTTCTGTAGAAGCCCGCAAGGTAGGCCCTGGAGGAGAGGTACTTGAGGTTGCGGTAGCCCTCGGCGTTGCGAGCCAGAAGCACGAGATGGTGAGGCCTCTCGCTCTTCTCGGTCATGCTGCCGCGGGCCATGTACCCTTCCATTCCGATGATGGGCTTGACGCCAGCCGCCATCGCGGCCTTGTAGAAGACCACGGTGCCGAACATGTTGCCGTGGTCCGTGATGGCCATGGCCGGCATCCCGAACTCCACGGCCCTCTGGACGGCCCGGTCGATGCGCAGCGCACCGTCCAGCATGCTGAAGTTCGTGTGCAGGTGCAGGTGAACGAACCTGGAAGGCGCTCGTGTCATGGTGCCCTAACCCTGGTTGCGTTCCCAGAGCAGGGCCAGGCCCAGCAGAGTCAGATCCGGCTCGACTCTGGTGATCGTCTCGCTGGCCTCGGCCAGTGGTTGCGAGTGACCACCCGTGGCGATGACGACCGGAGGAAAGTCGATCTCGCCCTCGAGCCTGCGCACGAGGCCATCGATGAGGGATACGTATCCGTAGAACAGGCCGCTCTGCATGGAATGCTCCGTGTTCTTGCCCAAGGCGCGCGGTGGCCTCGCGATGGTCACCTTGGGCAGCTTCGCGGCCCTGCGAAACAGGGCCTCGGCGCTGATCGTGATACCCGGTGCGATGATCCCGCCGAGGTACTCGCCGTTCGGGGAGATGCAGTCGAAGGTCGTCGCCGTCCCCATATCCACGACGATGGCGCCGGCCGGCTCGAGCTCCATGGCAGCGACCGCGTTCACGATGCGATCCGCGCCCACCTCGCGCGGGTTGTCCATGCGGATGGAGATGCCCGTGCGCAGCCCCGGGCCCACCACGAGGATTGGATCGCCGAAGCGCTTGCGGATCCCCTTGATGACCGCGTCCGTCAGCGGCGGAACGACGGAGGCCAGGATGGCCCCGCACACCGTTGTCACAGGATCGGTACGGAGGGCCATGAGCTGCGCCAGCGTGATGGCGAACTCGTCCTCCGTCTGGCCTGGATCGGTCCGGATACGCCAGGAAGCAACCTGCAACCGGCCCTCGTAGAGCCCCAGGCAGATGTTCGTGTTGCCGATGTCAACGACGAGCAGCGGGGCAGACGCTCCGTCCCTGGTCACGTGCTTTTCCTCATTGCTCGTCGTCCTCGTCCTCGTCCTCCTCGTTGTCCTCCTCGTCGGGCGCCACGTTCTCGAGTACGCGCGACAGCTCCTCGACGACGTCGATGGCGTCCTTGCGCAGGCGCTTCTCGATCTCGAAGATGGTGATCTCGTACCGATCCTCGCTCGTGGGGTTGGGCTGGTAGACGTAGTCGCGGTCGTCGAACACAACGCAGTAGCGGGAGTTGGCACTCGTGAGCTGATCACCCTCCTCGATCGGTTCGGTGGCCACGGCCACGAGCTTGAACTGGTCGCCCACCTTGCTGGATTTGAGGCTGGAGCCGAGCCTGGCCCTGTCCTCTTCGTTCAGGTACTCGATGACCAGGGGCATCTGCTCGACCCAGAGATCTATCTTCCATGGGCCAGCGCCCACGATGTGGACCTCCACATCGCGGCTCGCGCTCATGCCCTTCTCCTTCAGGACCTCCTCGAAGATCTCCACCGCGGAGACCTCCTTGAAGGGCTTGAGGTCGGTCCTGGGGCCGAGAGCGGTCTTGTTCGAGCCGCCGCACCCACCCCAGAGAAGAAGCCCTGCAGTCGCAGCCGCCGTTGCCATCCTTCTCATCTTCCACTTCCTTTCACGATCCACCGCCAGCGTCCCATGCCCCGGACAAGGGCGACCAGCACCCCGACGAAAAGGAGCAAGGGGTCTGCTCTGCCGGCATCGCCCGCGACCAGGGTACACCCGCACCCGGGGCCGTCTCCCGGTGGAATGAAGTCCACGTCTCCCGTGTCGGCATCGGTCGAGGTGTCCGGCTCAGGGTCCGAGGCGGCCGACAGGTCGACGTCGAAATATGTGGAGGCCGCAGGTCCGTCCTGGCGACCGTCGTTGGCCCACACGCGCCAGTAGTATCGCGTCTGGTCCTCGAGGTCGCCCGTCACGGTCCATGACGTCTGTCCGGAAGGGTTGCCGACCCGGTTGCCCGCGCTCACAAGAGACGGGGATTCGAAACCTGCCGAGGTGCTCACCTGGAACTGGTAGATGAGGGGGTCCGCGTCGGGGTCCACGGCATTCGCGATCACCATCACGGGACGTGCCACCGTGACCTCCGTGCGGTCGGGCGAGACGATCGTGGGCTGGCCCGGCGGCGAGTTCGCCGGTACCCTGATGACGAAGGCCTGCTCGGTCTCGCCCCCCTCCCGGTCATCGGCGAGGAGGCTCACCGGGTGATCGCCGACAACGCTCTCGAGGTTCGGTACGTTCCACGAGAGCCTCATGTCGCCGTAGAATATGGAACCTTCCGGCCTCTCGGGGACGGTGACCACCACCGGATCCCGCTCGGTCCCGTCCGCGTTGGCCGGGTCCTCGACCACGATCTGGTATTCCCAGCTCTGGCCTCGCGAGACAATGACCACGCCGTCCACGAGCCCCGCGGGCTCGTCCGTGAACACGGGTGCGGCGTTGAGCACCTCGATGGGGACATCGAGGGTCCGCTCGTTCGACTCGTCATCGATGGCCCGGACGCTCACGAGAGCCGAGGCCGGGCCGTCCATGCCTGAAGCGTCGAAGGTGACCGCGGTGGCCGTGGAGTCGTC
The DNA here is from genome assembly GCA_041309365.1 of Myxococcota bacterium. Lineage (GTDB taxonomy): Bacteria > Myxococcota_A > Polyangia > DRWM01 > DRWM01 > JAFDER01. Next base: position 887 of record JBFYZU010000186.1, on the reverse strand, counting down.
GTGGACTCCGTCCCCATCCATGTCCCAGGCCACGTCGAAGCTGTCGCCCTCCAGATCCTGGACCGTGACCGTGAGGTCGAGCGTCGCGCCTTCCTCGACCTCGAGCGTCGAGGTCTCGAGCCGGATGACGGGGGCACCGCCCGCCTGCCAGTTGAGGATCTGCATCATCTCCGCCGTGGTCAACCCTTCGAGCGCGCCTACCGGAGCGTCGGAGAGCCAGTCGCACGAGGCAGTTGCCATGAGCGCCGTGTCCATCTGCACGATGAACACCATGAGTGCCACCCGGCTCATCGGTGGCACCGAGAATGTGAACGTGGTGCGCGGCAGATAGGTCGAAAGGGTGAGGCTCGAGGGGGCCAGGGCGCTCGCGTCGTACCACACGTGCCCGTTGGGCGTGTCCGACATGTACGAGTCGGTGCACACGTACCAGGTGTCGAAAAGGTCCACCACCGTGTCGCCGCTGGACGTCACCGCCACGACCGTGCTGGTCCATGCGTCGAGCTCGCCGGCGTACGTTGCGGTGACGTCCACGGCCGAGGCCGAGCCGTTCTCGAACGTGTCGTAGTAGCGCAGGTAGTCGTGGACGCCCGACGAGGGGACCCAGGCCGTGCGTTGCACCGTGAGCGAGGAGGAGATGTAGTGCTGTCGCATGGACACGCCCCTGCCTCCCAGGATGGGCGTGGACGCGCCTCCCGCGTTGTACTGCACCCCGTTCACGGTGAGCGTGTAGCAGTTGTAGAACGTGTAGTTCGTCCCCCACAGGACTGCGCCGTTGCCCGTGTCGTTGATGTCCCAGGTCTTCCCCGTGGAGCCGGAGAGCGTGATGGCCAGTGCAGAAGATGCATGTACCACCGCCGCCAGGATCACGAGATTGAGGATAAAAACGG
>JBFYZU010000185.1:0-17079 GCA_041309365.1 Myxococcota bacterium | reverse complement strand
TGTTGGGCAACGAAATGGTGGGCGTTCGTCGATGATTTCGCTGATCTCGCCGAAGGAACGGAACTGCTTGCCGTTGTGCGTTACGATTCCGGCGGGCTGTTCGATCCGATTGAAACCAGGTGTCGTTTCACGTACCAGAAGTCCAACCGTGCCATTCGGAGTGCAGAACCAAGGAATGCAGGCGAGCGGGGGTAAGGTCGGTTGCCAGTGGTTGCGTGTTCCCGTCGGTGACGCCTGTCGTTCGTCGGTCAGATGTTCACGATCCCCGAAAATGCCACAGCCGACGATCTGAGAGACGGCGTGTGCCAATGGCTCACGCTGCTCGCTTCCGATGCGCTGCGTGATGCCGGCCTGCATCACGGTCCACGTGGCCACGGGCGCGGGCACGCTGGCGCACGACTGGCTCACGAGCACGGGCACGACGCCGCTCGCCTCCACCTGAAGCTCGAAGAACGCCTCGCAGTCGAACAACGTCGGGTCGCACTGCAAGGCTCCGTCCGGCGGGCCGGCAGAGGCGGCCCAGCCTCCCAGGACCGGGACGAACCTTGCGTCGTGGGCCCTGACCAGCGTCTCCGGCCTCGATGCCACGTGGGCCCTGGCATCGACCACCGTGGCTCCTGTGGCCTCGAGCATGGGTGTGACCCACAGGGTGGCGAAGCGGGCCGTCCAGTGGTCCTCGATGATGCCGTTGTGCTCGCCGCGCTGCGTGGTCCAGACCTCGCGGTCCTCGTTCCAGTACACGCCGTGCCCCGGGCTCAGCGCCACCACCACGCCGGACAAAGCGCCCGTGCCGGGTCCGGCCGGCGCGAAGGCCCCGCCCGATCCGGCCAGAAGGGTCATCACGAGGTCCGGGGTGTCGGGCGCTGCCAGGGGCGGCGCGAGGCGAAACGCGTCGCAGGCCTTGCACGCGAGGTCGCTGCCGCTCAAGGCCTCGAAGATCGCGTCCGTGTCCTTGCCGTCCCATTCGCTCTCGATCGCGAGGCCCACCGTGCAGGTGCGATCCGCGTGGGGTTGCACCGCCATGAGGCCCGTGCCCAGCGTCACGACCAAGATCTGATCGGGGCTCATCCTTCACCTCTGGCCCAGAAGGCCACGGTGATGGTTCGCCGCCGCGAGGCCGGAAGTTTCCCTCAGCCTCGTGCGAGCAGTGCCACGATCTCCAGGTGGGGGGTCTGCGGGAACATGTCCAGGGCTTGGACCCTGATGACCTCGTAGCCTGCCCTTCGCACCAGATCCGCCATGTCGCGCACTGCCGTGACCGGATCGCAGGAGACCATGACCACCCGCGAAGGCGGGTTTCGCGCGAGACCGGCCATGAGCGGTGCCAGGCCGGCGCGCGGCGGATCGGCCAGGGCCACGTCGTGCACTGGCCCGCGGGCGAGCCGCCGGCCCGTCCGGCCATCGTCCTCTTCGTGCACGGCCACGTGAGAAAAGGGCGCCAGGTTGTGCCTGAGGGCGCGAACGGCGAGGCCGTCGCCCTCGGCTGCCTCGCCCTCGCCCGACGAGGAGGCGAGGTGCACCGTGAAGTTGCCTGCCCCGGCATAGGCCTCGAAGAAGCTCTTTGACCCGGCGGCCGCCGACACGACCTCGCCCACGAGCGTCGCGTTCATCTCCCTCGAGGCCTGCACGAACACGCCCGGAACGAACGAGATACGCCGGTCGCCGCTCGTCTCGGTGAGCCAGGGGCCCTGGATGTGCGGCTCGAACCTGGCGCGTCCTCGCGGCAGCACGCTCAGGCAGGTCGCCCCGAGCTTCGCTGCCGCCCGCTGCCACGTGGGCAGGCTGATGGGATCGTCGATGCGCACGCAAAGCCCCCTCGTGCCCAGCGCGTCCACGTGAAGCTCGATCTCGGCCGTCATCTGGGGCAGCGCGACGCAGGTTTCGGTCATCTCCTTCGCAAAGGCGTCGAGCCCTGGCGAGAGCACGGGGCAGCCCTCGAACGGGACGACGTCGTTGCTCGCCGCGGCCATGGTGCCCAGCACCCGCCCGGCGAGGTGCAGCCGCGTGCGGGTCCTGTAACCGAGATCCCTGCCGGCTTTCAGGGCAGGCCTGTGGGCCACGGTGAGCCCCGCCCGCTCGAGCTCGGCCCCGAGGAGCCTCTCCTTGGCCGCGCGCTGCGCCGGCACGGACAGGTGCGACCACGGGCAGCCGCCGCACCTCGTCGCCCGTCCGCACACGGGCTCGATCCTGTCCGCCGAGGGCTCCACCACCTGCTCGACGCGGGCGAAGGCGACGTTCCGCCTCTCGGACACGATGGTCGCCTCCACGGTCTCGCCCGGCGCGGCTCTTGTGACCAGCACCACCTTGCCCGTCGCCAGCCTGCCCACCCCGTGCCCGGAGAAGGCCAGCTCCTCGATGCGCACCCTCGTGGTCGGCGTCATGTCCCCGAGTGTACGTGCAGCCGCCGGACCGCCGCAACCACCTCCAGGACGAAGCGAGGCTGCTCGCCGTCTGCCAGGGCCGATGCGTCCCGTGATCCATCCATCGCCCACGCCGTGTCCGGCACAAAGTGCACGGGCGGCACGGACTGCCTGGACGATCTCGCCACGGCCTATCCTGGAGCGCCCATGGTGGAGTGCTCGGAGCTGGACAACGACTGCAACGGCCACCCGGATCAAGACGACGACGGCGACGGGCACGTGTCCTACCTGTGCGCCACGGGGGACGACTGCGACGACGCGGACTCTTTGGTGCTCGTGGGAGAGTGCGCTGGCGTGAACGACTGCTGCGACGGGTGCTGGCAGAGAAACGGCTGCTGGCTCGACCCGACCACGGATCTCATGTGGGAGGACCCGCCGTCTAAGGGGGGTCGCTTGACCGGCCATCGAGCAGGGGGATATCCTCGGCGCCTATGGGAGTTCCCGAGGTCGGCGACAAGCTCGGTCGCTACCGCCTGCTCGAGCTCGTGGGCCAGGGCGGGATGGCTTCCGTGTACCGGGCGCAGGACGAGGATCTGGGCCGCGAGGTGGCCATCAAGATCCTGCATCCGCACCTGCAGGGACGGCCCGACGCGCGCCAGCGGTTCCGCCGCGAGGCCCGCACCGTCGCGCGCATCGAGCACCCCAACATCGTGGGCATCTTCGACACGTCCGGGGAAGACTCGGACACGAGCTTCATCGTCACGCAGTTCATCCACGGGCCGCACCTGCGCAAGCTTCTGGACGCGCGCGGCCCGTTTCCGCCCCATCTGTGCGCCGCCATGGCGCGGCAGGTCGCAGAGGGCCTGCTCACCGCGCACCGCGCAGGCATCGTGCACAGGGACGTGAAGCCGGAGAACATCCTCGTGTCGGGCGACGGCCTGCTCAAGGTGGCCGACTTCGGCATCGCGCACCTCGTGGACACGCAGGACATGACCGCCACCGGGCAGATCCTGGGCTCGCCCTACTACATGTCGCCGGAGCAGATACAGGGCAAGAAGCTGGATGCGAGGGCGGACCTGTTCAGCTTCGGGACCCTCCTCTACCTGCTCGTCACGGGCCGGCAGGCCTTCGAGGGCGCCAACCCCCACGCCGTGCTCAGGCGAATCTGCGAGGGAGAGATCGACCCGCCCGAGAGGCTCGCTCCCCAGGCGGGGCAGGCCATGGCGGACCTGATCCGCACCTGCCTCGCCAAGGATCGCGACAGCAGGCCCTCGGGGCTCGAGCCCGTGGCACAGAGGCTCGATCTGTTCATGGAGCGCAGCGGCGTGCTCGACCCGGTGACGGAGGTCAAGGACTTCCTCGCGGACGCGGACGCCTACCGCAAGAGGTCGCGCGCGAGGGCCATCGATTCCCTGGTGCTCGCCGGCGAGAGGCTCACTGCCGGCGGCGAGGCGTCGGAGGCCCTGGACGCCTACAACATGGTGCTGGCCATGGATCCGGAGCACCCGCGCGCGCTGGCTGCCGTGCAGGACGTGGCCTCGGCCCGGTCCCGCAGGCGGCTCCTGACCCGGCTCGGTGCCCTGCTGGGCGGGCTCGCGGTCGTCGCGGCCGCGATCCTCGGCGGGCCGCGGCTGATGGCGCTCGTGGGCACGAGCGGCCGGCACATGCAGCCCGAACAGGATGCTTTTGCCCTGGATGGGCCTGTCGTGCCGGCCCCGGGGATCGAGGGCCCGATGACGGGCCCGGGGCTCTCGACCGGGCCCGGCCCGGGCAAGGACGATCCCGCGTTGCCGGGAACGAAGCTGCCGGGCATCCGGCTGCCCAAGAAGATCACCGAGAAGCCCCTGTTCCCGGCCGGCTCGGGAAAGGCCACGGTGAAGTTCGTGCCCATGCCAAAGACCGTGGTCATCTGGGTGGACGGCGAGAAGCTCGGGGACTACTTCAAGCACCAGACCGTGGAGCTCTCGGTCGGGGAGCACCTCATCCGCTTCGAGCCCGAGGACCCGGACTGCTGCGAGCCCGCGGAGTGGACCGTGAAGGTATTGCCGGCCCAGCCCGACGGCAAGGCCCAGAGCATCGGCCGGCGGCTCTCCTACAAGCCGGCCACCCTCATGGTGGTCACGGACAAGCCATCCTCGGTGCAGATAGACGGGAGCTTCGTGGGCAAGGCGGGCACGCTCATCCCCGTGCCCATGAAGGGCAACCACGTGCGCGAGATCGCGCTCACGGTGGAGGCGGAAGGCTACGAGACGATCAAGAAGAAGGTCACGCTCCAGGCGGGCAAGGCGCTCAGCCTCCCGCTCATCAAGATGCAGCCTCTGGCGACGGGGTGACGGGTGGGAGATCCACTCCCAGCTGCACGTTGTCGATGAGGCGCGTGGTGCCCACGTGCAGGGCAACGGCCAGGAGCGGATTTCCGTGCAGCACCGCACGAGGGGCGAGGGGCACGAGGTCGTCCGCGTCGAAGAGCCCGAAGTAGTCCACCCTGTCCGCGGCGCGCTCGATCATCTCCCCGAGGCCCTCGAGGAGGATCGCCGGATCGCGCTCGCCCGCCTGCCACCTCGCGCAGGCGATGCCCAGGGCCCTGGGGATCGCGAGGGCCCGCTCTCTCTCGGCCGGGCCGAGGTAGGCGTTGCGGCTGGACATGGCCAGGCCGTCCGGATCCCGCAGCGTGGGGGCCCCTTCGACGAGCACGGGGAGGTCGAGGTCGCGCACGGCGCTCTCGATGACTCGAAGCTGCTGGAAGTCCTTTCGCCCGAACACGGCCACGTCGGGCCCCACCATGGAGAGCAGCTTGACGACCACGGTGGCCACGCCCCTGAAGTGCCCGGGCCTGAACTGCCCGCACATGCCCCGGGTGATCCCCTCCACCGTGACCCAGGTGCGGGCCTGCGGCCGGTAGACCTCCTCGACGGGTGGGCAGAACAGCACGTCCACGCCATGGGCCTCGCACAGCGCCGCGTCCCTGTCGATGTCTCTCGGGTAACGGTCCAGATCCTCGCCCGGCCCGAACTGGGCTGGATTCACGAACACGCTCAGGACCACGAGCCTGCCCTGCCCGCGGGCGTGGCGGATCAAGGAGAGGTGTCCCTCGTGCAGCGCCCCCATCGTGGGGACGAGAGCCACGGTCGCCCCTCTCGCCCTGGCGCCGGCCACGGCCTCGCGCAGCTTCTCGACCGTATCGATCCTGATCATGTGTCGTTGCTAGCCCAGAGGCCACGGACGGGTCAAGGCCGGGTGTCCGGCCTCCCGGGGTGGACAGCCAGTGGCTGTGCGCATAATATGGCAACGTTTTGAAGCAATCTCCCGCGGCGGCGTCCAAGCTATCGTGCCCGGGAGCTCGCTTCCCGTTGCACACCTAGGGAGGAAAGTCATGCGGCGTTCCACTTTGACGGGTCTCATCGCGCTTCTCGTCGCTCTGGCCGTGGGCGTCACGGCAGGCGATGCCATCGCCAAGAAGAAGGGCAAGGCAAAGGGCAAGAAGGCCGACTCGGGCCAGCCGCCCGAGGCCACGGAGCCGCCGCAGTCGGAGGCCATCGCGGCCCAGCTCGGCCAGCTCGAGTGGGGCATGAGCCCGGAGCAGGTGCTCGAGATCGTCAAGGAGCAGGTGCGCGAGGAGTACAAGGCCGAGGCGGCCATGATCAACGACACCATCAAGGAGGACAAGCTCTTCCTCAAGATGGAGAAGGAGCTCAAGAAGATCGAGGACAGCTACTACGAGTTCAAGGGGGGGCCCAAGTGGGACTCCTCCGTGGTCAAGACCGAGTACACGCACAACAACGGCGAGGCCATGTTCGTGGTCAAGCACAAGAAGTGGTCGGACTTCTACTTCTTCATCGCCAGCCCCGACTACAACCCCTCGGCCACGTCCAAGGATCCGCTCGGCGAGCAGAACAAGGTGGTGCTGTGGAAGCTCTACAGGGCCTTCGACGCGGCCATGTTCCCGGGGCTCGACTGGCAGAACGTGCGCGAGATCCTGGCCAAGCAGTTCGGCCCCGAGCCCTTCAAGGTCAAGGAGTTCGATCCCGACACCAAGTTCGTCAACGTCGTCTCGGTGCAGTGGCAGGACCAGAAGACGATGCTCTCCCTCGTGAACCAGTTCACGTTCTTCGGGATCTTCTGCCTGAGGTTCGAGGACAAGCACATCGCCGGCCAGATCGACAAGCTCAGGGTGAACAAGCCTGCCATCACCACGGGCAACAAGGCCATCGTCGACGGTCTCAGCGACGGCTCGGGCAAGGACAGCGAGTCCAACATCGTCGACATCCTCACGGGCGAGGGCCACGGCGCGGCCAACTCCTCCGTGCAGTGACCTTTCCGTCTCTTTCGTGAATCATCACCGGCTCGAGATGACCAGGCCCGGTCATTGAATGAGCATTCATTTATCATTTCATGTAACCCATTGATAACATTATGAATTATTGACCCCATGAGGAATCACCTCTTGTCAATCGTGCTTCGAGTTGGTATGAGATCGTCGTTCTGACTGACGCAAGAGTGCAAACCGTCATGCCAGGGGCCGCGATGGTCCCTGCCGAGGAGGATCCAATGGGCTACGAGGAGTACAAGGCCGCAGGGTCGAGCTTCATGCTCGACGCCCCAGGCACAACGAGGGTGTTCGCTCCCGAGTACTTCGACGAGGAGCAGCTCGAGGTCGCGCGCCTCGCAGAGGAGTTCATCACCAACGAGGTCCTGCCCATCGCGGACAGGATCGATGCCAAGGAAGAGGGGCTCCTCCTCAAGCTGGTGAAGAAGTCGGGAGAGCTGGGGCTATTGTCCATCGACGTGCCCGAGAAGTACGAGGGCGCCGGGATGAACAAGGCCACGAGCATGCTCGCCTGCGAGAAGCTCGTGCCCGGAGGAAGCTTCGCCGTGGCCCTGCTCACGCACACGGGCATCGGCACGCTCCCGCTGGTGTTCTTCGGCACACCGGAGCAGAAGCAGAAGTACCTGCCGGGCCTGGCCTCCGGCCAGATCATAGGATCGTACGGGCTGACCGAGACGGGCTCGGGCTCCGACGCACTGGGCGCCAAGACCAAGGCCGTGCTCACACCCGACGGCAAGCACTACGTCCTCAACGGCGAGAAGATGTTCATCACGAACGCTGGCATCGCGGACCTGTGCTTCGTGTTCGCGAAGATCGACGGCGAGAAGTTCACCTGCTTCATCGTCGAGATGGGGTGGCCCGGCGTGAGCACGGGCGCCGAGGAGCACAAGATGGGCATCCTCGGCTCCTCGACGCGCACCGTCGTCCTCGAGGACGTGAAGGTGCCCGTGGAGAACCTCCTCGGCCAGATCGGCAAGGGCCACAAGATAGCCTTCAACATCCTCAACGTGGGCCGCTTCAAGCTCGGCGTGGGCTGCCTGGGCGCGGCCAAGCTGGTGCTGGATACGAGCGTGAAGTACGCCAACGAGCGGCAGCAGTTCAAGAAGCCCATCTCGTCGTTCGGCGCCCTGCGCGGCAAGATGGCCAGGATGATGGCCCGCTGCTACGCGCTCGAGTGCATGAGCTATCGCACGGCCGGCCTCATGGACGCCTCCATCGAGACCATCGACAAGGACGCCCCCGGAGCCGAGGACAAGGTCATCAACGCCATCGAGGACTACGCCATCGAGGCCTCCATCATGAAGGTCTACGGGTCCGAGACCCTGGACTACGTGGCGGACGAGGGCGTGCAGATCCACGGCGGCTACGGCTACATCTCCGAGTACATGGTGGAGCGGGCCTACCGCGACTCCCGCATCAACCGCATCTTCGAGGGCACCAACGAGATCAACCGCCTGCTCATCCCCGGCACCATGCTCAAGAACACCCTCAAGGGTCGCTTCCCCCTGCCCGCGCGGCTGGGAGAGATCGCGGCCGAGCTCTCGGATCCGTCGAAGATGCCCAGGCCCAGGGACGGTGCCATGGCCGCCGAGGTCCACGCCGTGAACCTGATGAAGCGGGGCGTGCTGTTCGCGTGCAACGTGGGCAACGAGGCCCACATGATGGACATCATGGAGCACAAGAAGGGCCAGACCCAGATGGCGATGCTCGACATGGCGGACATGATCATGGAATGCTACGCCTGCGACTCCGCCGTGTGCCGTACATTGCAGCTCATCGCCGAGAAGGGCGAGGACAAGGCCGGCATCGCGGCCGCGACGACGAGGCTCTACCTGGCGGAGAGCTTCGACAAGGTGCGCACCATCGGCATGAGGCTCGTGAGCAACGCATCGCCCGCCAAGGATGCCGAGAAGAACATGAAGGCCTTCGGGTCCTACGTGCCATTTTTCTCCACCAACACCCACGACCTGGCCGAGCAGGTCGCCAGGCACCTGGTGGATCGCGAGCGCTACACGCTCGATTGACCCTCCCATCGCTTGACGCTGCTCGTCGCCGGGCTCTAGTATTCTCCCACTTGGAAGCGGCCCTTCGTTTCGAGTTATAATGTCCTGTCCCGGACGCTTCCGGGCAAACGGGTGCTTTTTGGCGGCTGACGAGAACCTGCCGAGAAAGTTCGGCAAGTACACGCTCATACGTCACCTCGCCACGGGCGGGATGGCCGAGATCTACCTCGCCCTGCACCGTGCCATGCAGGGGTTCGAGAAGCTCGTCGTCATCAAGCGGATTTTGCCCCAGTACTGCCAGAACGAGGAGTTCATCCACATGTTCCTGGCAGAGGCGCGAATCGCCGCCACGCTCAACCACGCCAACATCATACAGATCTTCGACGTCGGCAGCGTGGGCCGGGACTACTTCATCGCCATGGAGTACGTGCACGGCGAGGACCTCAGGTCCATCGTCGGTCAGATGCGCAAGAAGGCCTACAAGACCTTCCCGCTGGAGATGGCGCTGGGCGTGACCCGCGGGCTGCTCGAGGGACTGGGCTATGCCCACGACCACAAGGGGCTCGACGGGGAACCCCTGAACATCGTGCACAGGGACATCAGCCCCCAGAACACCATCGTCACGTTCCAGGGCGAGGTGAAGATCGTCGATTTCGGCATCGCCAGCGCCGCGCTCAAGGAGCTCAGCAGCGAGAGCAAGAGCGAACAGGGCGCCCTGCGGGGCAAGTTCCCCTACATGTCACCGGAGCAGTGCAGGAGCCTGCCTCTGGATCGCCGGAGCGATCTGTTCAGCGTGGCCATCATGCTCTACGAGCTGACCACCGGACGCCGCCTGTTCAAGGGCAAAAACGAGCTCGACACCCTGCGACGGATCGTCGAGCTGCCCTATCCGAAGCCGTCGGATCACCGCAAGGACTACCCGGAGGATCTCGAACGCATCGTCATGAAGGGCCTGGCCCGGGATCCGGCCGAACGCTACGCAGACGCCCGCGAGATGCTCGAGGACATAGGGGAGCACATCCGCAACCGCCAGCTCAAGGTCAGCGCCCTGGACATGAGCCGGTTCATGGAAGGCCTGTTCGAGGAGAAGCTCGCCATCCAGCGGGAGCAGATGAAGGAGGGCAAGAAGCTCGCGGACGTCATCGCCGAGCAGGAGGAGGAGGAGCTCACCGACGAGGACTTCCTCGACATGGCGAACCTGCCTCAATCGGCCATGACGCCGGGAGCGCGGGCCGTGGACGCGAGCCAGCTGAGCGGTGCCTGGGCGGCCCCGCCCGCTCGCAAGCGCACGAGCCCTGCCATCTTCGCCGTCATCGCCGTCCTGCTCCTGGCCGTGGGAGGTCTGGGGGCCTTCTTCGGTCACGGCGTTCTCAAGGCCCGCCGCGATGCCAAGCTCCTCGTCGGGGTGCTCGAGGTCGCGAGCGTGCCTCCGGGTGCGGCCGTGTGGGTGGATGGAGAGAGGCGGTCCGGGAGGACCCCTGCCACCATCGACGGGCTCAAGCTCGGCGTGGGTTACGAGGTCAAGGTGACCATGGACGGCTTCAAGCCGTTCGAGAAGACCGTCGAGCTCACGACGCAGGCCCCGCGCTTCGTTCTCGAGGCCCCCCTGGTCGCCCTGGCGGCCGAAGGGGACGGCGTCATCAAGATCGTGGCGAAGCCGGCGGATGCCCTCGTCATCTTCGACGGGCACGCGCAGAAGGAGCGTGGCACCGCCACCATCACCGGCGTCAAGCCCGGGGTGCCCCACTCGCTGCTCGTGCAGAGCGAGGAGCACGTGGACTTCACCGACACGATCAGGGTCAAGGCCGGCGAGGTCAAGGAGATCTCCGTCTCGCTCGAGCAGCGCCCGCTGGGCGCGGACGAGTTCCTGCTCGTCCTGACAACGACGCCCGAGGGCGCCAGCGTGCAGGTGGACGGCAAGAGCCTCGAGGGCGTCACGCCGCTCAAGAAGAGGTTCCCCTTCAAGAAGACCCTCGGGGTGATCGTCAAGCTGGCTCGCTACAAGGACGAGTCGAAGACCATCGAGCCCGAGAAGGGCAAGGCCTTCGAGCTGGTCGTGGAGCTGAAGAAGAAGAAGAAGGAGGGCGGCGACGACGTTGGCGTCACGGCGCCTGCGGGTGCGCCGGGCAAGCTCGTCATGGACTCCGAGCCCTGGGCCAACGTCTCCATCCCGGGCGTGGGCAAGTTCGTCACGCCTTTCTCCACGTCCATTCCCGCCGGCACCTACAAGGTCTCCCTGTCGAACCCGGGCGGCCTCTCCAAGACCATCACCGTCAAGGTCGGCCCCGGCGAGACGGTGCGCAAGAAGGTGGACCTCAAGTGAGGGCCTTCGCTTCACGCGGCACGGGAGCGTTCGAGCGCACCGACCTGGGAAGCCTGGGTGACGGCGCGATCTTCGAGGACGGGGTGCGCGTCTTCAACCCGGCCAACGTGCACATCGGCCGGAACGTCTACGTGGGCCACGGGACCATCCTCGAGGGCTATCACACGAACAGGCTCGTGATCGGTCCGGACACGTGGATAGGCGCGGGCTGCCACCTGCACGCCGCGGGCGGCCTCACCATCGGCGCCGCGGTGGGCATAGGTCCGGGCGTGCGCATCATCACCTCGACCCACCGCGTGGGCGGCCCGGGCGAGATCATCCTGGACGCGCCCATCGAGCTCGCGGCCGTGGTGATAGGCGATGGCTGCGACATCGGGGTGTCCGCCGTGATCCTGCCGGGAGTGACCATCGGCGAGGGCGCGCAGGTGGGCGCGGGCGCCGTGGTCACCCGCTCCTTGCCCCCCTCGAGCGTGTCCGCCGGGGTTCCTGCCAGGGTGATCAGATCCCGCCGATGACCTCGTCGAACTCGTAGCTGCCCAGGCAGATCTCGGGCCCACCCTCCACGAACGTGCTCGAGCGGTCCGCGGAGTCGAGGTCGATGAGGGCGAGCTGCACGTTCGAAAGCGTCCCCGAGAAACGATCTCCTTCGTACCCGATGTCCGTGATGGAGAGCTTGCCCGCCGTGGCCAGGTACACCGCGTCGCAGCCCGTGAGGTCGCACCCCTCGTACAGAAGCACGCACGTGCCGCAGGACTCGTAGGGCACGCCCGTGAGGACGTGGCCGCCCGGCGCCGTGGGCCCGCCAAAGGGGTCGTCCTGGAAGATCTGCACGGACAGGTACGTGACCGGGCGATCCGAGAAGGACCCTTCGAGGGCCGCGTCGTGGCCCACGAAGCGTGCCACGTCGTCCGCGCCCGTTCGCGTCGAGAGCGCGGTCACCGACGAGGTCCAGGCGCTGCACGTCTCGAATTGCGCGCACCCTGCCAGCGCGAGCACGAGGTCGGCCGCGTCGGGCTCGCCGGCTCCCGTCGCGGCCACGGCGATCTCCCCGATGTCCAGGTCCCCGATGACGATGAAGGGCAGGGCCATGCCGGTGTCCGCAGGAGTGCCGTCCTTCTCGAGCGTGAACAGCGCGCCCGGCACGCCCAGCACGATCCCCCCCCCGACTCCACGCAGGGCGAGGCCGTCCCGGTCGTCCACCAGGATCTCCGCGCCCACGGGATCCCACGACGCGTCCAGGGCCAGGACCCACGTGCCGGGCACCGAGGCCCTCTGGTCCGCGTACGCCACGAGGCGGTGCTCCGCGGCGACGGACACCTTTCCGACGTTGCCCGTCGAGGTCAGCGGGGCGTCCGCCACGAGGGTCGCGCCTGCGTGATCCACCACGGCCAGCCGAGCCTCGTGGGCGCCCGAGCGGCGGTCTATCCACGTGACGGCCACGGCCGTGGCCGAGGCATCCACGTCCACGGCCGTCGCGTCTCCGGCCGCCTCCGTGATCCGCATGCCGGCGCCCTCGTCCACCCCAGAGGCGTCCACGAACACGAGCTGCACATCGGTGTCCGCATCGATCTGCGAGACCCATGCGAGGGCTGCGTGCGACGCGGCCCACGACATGTCCACACCGCCTGCCGGCGACACGGCCGGCGTGGAGCGTTCGGCGCTCACCGTGCCGTCGGTCTCGACCACGGCCACGCTGCGGCCCCCCGACGCCTCCATCCATGCCATGAGGAGGCTCTCCTGGGTCCACACGACCGCTGGCCGTCCGAGCACGTCCGAGGCGCCGGCCAGAACCAGCGTGGTGTCCTCCACGACCACGTTGCCCACGTGGTCCGTGAGGGCGAGGTGGATCGCGTCGTCCGTGCCCGAGCCCGGCTCGGTGACCCAGACCACCGCGAACCCCTCGTCCGTGCTGGCCACGTCCGCTCCCGGCGAGGCCGCTCCCGCACCCGGAGCCAGAGTCGTGACCCTTGCCCAGACCGAGACCGTGCCCTCGTCCACGAGCCCGTCGCAGTCGTCGTCGCCGAGGTTGCACCTCTCGGCGGGAGGCCTGCAGTCATGGGCAGCGGCCGCCTGGCAGTCGATCGTGCACTGGCCCCGGCCCGCGGTGCCGCATGCCGTGGTGCAGTCCGCGTCCAGGCCTGGCGGGTCGCAGCGCTCGCCCGGCTCCACGGTCAGGTTCCCGCACACCGCCGCCACCTCGTCGCCGGCCGTGTCTGCGACCGTGTCGGTCGTGTCGATGATCGTATCGAAGGCCGTGTCGGTCGCGTCCGGCACGTCGGCCGTGTCGCCTGCCGTGTCGATCACCGTGTCCTGGGGAGCGTCGGCGTCGCCGTCCCCGGCCTTGCCGCCATCGCAGGCCGTCACCACGAGCGCGGCCGCCCAGATCGCCACGGACCTCGTCATGTGTACCTCCCGGTCCTCGCGCATGTGCGTTACAATAGCACCTATGAGCCGCGTTCTCATCCTGGACGGATCCATCTACCCGCAGATATACAGACCGTCCGACCAGTTCTCCTGCCTGTGCGAGCCCGTGCCCTGCGATGCGGTGCACCTGCCATCAGGAGAGCCGGTGCCCGATCTCTCGGCCTACTCGCACGTGATCGTGACGGGATCGGAGGCCTCCATCGTGGAGCACGCTCCCTGGTACGACGTGGAGGCCGAGGCAGTGCGCGAGGCGGTCGAAAGGCGCCTGCCCGTGCTGGGAAGCTGCTTCGGTCACCAGATGCTGGCATGGGCCCTGTCCGGGCCCAGGCACGTGCGCCGCTCGCCCACGCCGTCGGTGGGCTGGGTCGAGGTGCAGGTCGTGGGCAACGATCCGCTCATGGACGCCGTCCCGAGGTCCTGGAACGTGTTCGCGTTCCACTTCGACGAGGTGTACCGCCCTCCGGCCCCCTTCCGGATCCTGGCGCGCACCGATCTTCACCCGGTCCACGTCATGCGCTACGGCGATCTCCCGGTCTGGGGTATCCAGGCCCATCCGGAGATCCCGCCGGACCAGGCCCGCGCGCTCATGGAGGGCTTCTGCGATCTTCGGCCCGACCTCGCCGGCGTCGTGCGACCGGCCCTTCGCCAGCAGGTCCGGGACCACGGCGTGGCACGCGACATCCTCTTGCGCTTCCTCGCGCAGCGCGCCGGGTGAAGCAGGGGCCGTATCGCTTCATCACAGGAAAATGGCAAGGAGGGTGGCCGCAGGCGATCCGGGCAGGGGGACCGTGGGCAGCATGCACCCGGCGCAGGTCCATCGTCCGGGCGTCACGGAAAAAAGAGGGGAAGGTCGCGTCAGAGCGAGTCGTCGATGGCCTGGTTGACGGCGGCGGGGTCGTAGGCCGTGAACACGGCCGTGACCAGGCTCGTGGAGTCCACCACGTAGGAGCGGCTGAAGGGCAAGCCGACGCGGGGCTGGTCGTACAGGTCGTGCCCGATGCTCCCGTCCGTGTCGTGGGCCACCAGCACGGGCAAATACACCTTCTCCATGACGTGGCGGATGGTGGCCGTAGGCTCGCCCTGGTCGACGAGGAAGAAAGCGGCGCCCACCGGGAGGTCCGCGTCCACGTCGCTCACCATGGCCGCCACGGCCGGCAGACAGGCCGGGCACCAGGACCCGAAGATGGCGAAGTGGGCCGCCACACCGGCGGTGTCCAGGTCGCTCAGCGTGATGGACCCGTCCGTGAACGTGCCCGTGCTGGTGGCGAACTGGCTCGTGGCGGCCGTGAAGTCGGGCGCCGCCTCCAGCGGGTCCACGCTCGAGGCCAGAGCCGCGAACACGAGCAATGGCACGATGGGCTCGTCCGGGTCATCCGATGCGATCCTCACGAGAGCCTGCACGTCCGCCGCGCTGGCGTCGAAGACGATGCGCAGCGTGGTGCTCGATCCGGGAGGCACCGTGGCGCCGTCGACCGTGCACGTCAGCGAGGCCTCCGCGCATTCCACCGACGAGACGTGCAGGGTGCCGAAGCCGGCGTTCCCGATGGTGAACGTCCTGTTGCCCGGAGGCGCCCCGAACTGGGCGCGCTGGCCCGAGACCTGGATGTCCGGGTCCGTTCCCTCGGAGACGAGCCTGTAGGCGTCCAGGTGATCCCAGCCGCTCACGAAGAGAACGTCGCCCACCATGGCGACCCTCGACCCGAGGTGCACGCTCACGTCCGTACCCTCGAGGCGGTGGTGGAGCCGAGCCGAGGCCATCACGCTGGAGATGCCCAGGGTATCGATCTTCACCACGTGCAACCAGTCGCGGCAGGCCACGGCGAAGCGGCCGTCGCCCAGGGGCTCCACGTCCACGCACACGCCGGGCAATGGGTAGGTGTTGCGCTGGGCCGCGGTCCACTCCTCGTACACCGAGATCCCCTTGCCTCCCATGGCGGCCACCACCCACTGGTTCTCCACGGCCACGTCCAGGGCCGTGCCCGGGCTCGTCGTGGCCGTATCGCCCGTGATGTAGCTCAGCACGCCGGAGGTGAGCCGGAACAGCTTGACCCCGCCCGCCCCGTCGGCCACCCACACCTTGCCATCCTCGTCGGCCGCGACGCCCCAGGCGTCCACGACGTGATCTTGCGTCGTGGCGATCGACGTCGGGGTCTGCGGATCCGTGCCGATGTCCATCACCTCGATGCCATCCGCGTGGTGGGCGAGGAACATGAGGTCGCCCAGCACCTTCACGCTCTCGGTGAACTCGCGCGGCCTCATGTGCGTGCCCACCTCGGTCACGGTCCGCGCGGATCCCGATCCTGACACATCGAAAACGTACAGGCCGTCGTAGCGCGTGGCCGCGTAGACGGTCGTGCCCGACACGGCCACGTCGAAGAACTTGGGGAAGTACGTGCTGCCGGCGGGCGCGCCGTCGAGGTTGGAGGCCCGCGACGTGTCGATGAGGTACTTGCCCAGGTGGGCCGTCACCGTGCCCGCGCGAACGGCCGCGGCGTCCACCACGGCCACGCCCGTGGCGCTTGCCACGACGAGCGTGTCCGCGTCCAGCCCGGCCGCGCCCAGGATGTGATCCGGGCCGTCGTCCTGGTGCTCGTAGCGGCCCAGGTACTCGAGCATCCACTCGGGTCCTGGCAGGGGGGCGTCGTCCCCGGCCACGTCCTCGATGGAGTCGGTGGGCAGATCCTCGCCGTCCGGCGCGTCGACGTCGCCCGGGACGTCCGCTGCGTCCTCTGTGGCGTCGATCCCCGCGTCGGCGTCCGTCTCGTGCCTGGTCTTTGCGCCGCAACCGCACGCGAGGACCGCGCACAGCGCCATCTCGAGGACCTCTCTCGTTCTCGTCTTCATGCAAACCTCTCCTGGCCGTCGATCCAGCCTAGCACGACTTCTCGGGCCTCGAAACCGGGTGCAGGCAGATCAGGACGGCGGCCGCGGCCGCATAGCCGCCGGCCACGGTCCACACGGCGGGCGAGCCCGCATCCCAGGGCAGGTAGATCGCGCCCATGGGCCTCACCGAGTGGATGAGCCCGAACAGCGCGAGGAAGGCGCCCAGCCCGAGCACCAGGGCGCAGGCCAGGGTGCGGCGATCGATGAGCAGGGCGGTCGCGGCGCCCCAGATCATGGCCGTCACGATGAACCCGTTGCCCAGCATCCTGATCACCTCGTGCGTGGCCAGAAGCGGTCCTGGCAAGACCACCAGCGAGGCAGCGCCTGGCGCCACGGACTTCACCTGCGCGGCCATGGCGCCCACCGCCCCTGCGAACTGGTCGAGGTAGATGAGCACGAGGTAGGCCACGGACGGGATCATGGCCATGCTCACCGCGTAGGAGTGCTTCCCGGGGCAGGCCGCCTGCGCCTGCCTGATGATCTCGATCCCCACGAACAGGAGCACGGGCACCACGGCCGCCACGGGCACCACGTCCACGATGACGGACAGAAACCCCAGCATGCCGCCCAGGCCGACGAACAGGCCCGTTGCCAGGGTGTAGCCGGCCCTTCCCCCCATGGCCTTGTAGGCCGGGTGGCCGATGTAGGGCGTGCTCTGGGCCACGCCCCCGAAGAGGCCCGCCAGGAGCGTGGCCGCGGCCTCGACGAGGAGCACGTCGCGCGTCGGGTACTCGTCCCCCGCGAGCCTCGCGCTCTGCG
>JBFYZU010000184.1:0-4739 GCA_041309365.1 Myxococcota bacterium | reverse complement strand
GGGCCTGCGCGGCAGGCTCATGGAGGATCTGTCGAGGCCGCGACCGGGAGGGATGCTGGCTCTCACGGGGTGCACCCGGGAGGACGTGGCGCTCGCCCTCGAGTCCGGACGCCGGGCCGGGCGCCTCGACATGGCGGCCCACAACTCGCCGGACGAGTGGGTCCTGTCTGGTGACGAGGAGGCCCTGCAGGTGGTGGCGAGGTCGTACCGTTCGGTACGCCTGTCCGTCTCGGGTGCGTGGCACGGAAGCAGGATGGAGCCTGGCGTCGAGACCTTCGAGCGGAGTGCCGGGCTGATGACCATGGCCCCGCCGGAGAAGACGCTCGTCTCTGGCAGGACGGGGGCGCCGGTGACAAACGAGCGTCTCCTGCCCGGACTGCTCGCACGGCAGCTCGTCGAACCCGTCCTCTGGGCTCGGGTCATGTGCACGATCGCCGACCTCGGCGTGACCGACATCGTGACGGTGGGCCCCGGCAAGGTCCTCAGAGGGCTCGTGCGCAAGAACCTGGGCGGTACGGTGCGCGTCCACTCGACCGGTTCCCCGGGCTCGGTCGACAGGACGCTGGAGGCGATCCTGGCATGAAGACGAAGCGCAAGGGAAACCTGGATCTGGGATCCAACGTGGTGGAGCTGCTGCTCCCACACCGGAGGCCGCTCCTCATGGTGGATGGCATCGTCTCCTATGGGTCCGGTCCGACACCCCGGCTCGAGGCCTGCAGGCACATCTCGGCCAACGAGGATATCTTCCGGGGGCACTTCTCCGACCTGCACCTCTGGCCGGGGATCTACACGATCGAGGGTCTCGGGCAGAGCTCGCACATCCTGTACCTCTTCGTCATGCTGGAGAGGTTCACGGTCGAGAGAGGAGACGACCTGGAGCAGGTGCTCGCGGCGCTACGCAACCTGGAGCTGGGCTATACGCTGCACCCGGGCTTCAAGCCCGAGCTGGCTGCGACGGCTCATGACATCCTGGCCCAGGCTCCGAGGCGGCTGGGAGTCAGCGGCGCCGTGGAGATGAAATTCCTCTCGCCCGTGTTCGCGGGCTGCAGGCTCGACTACGACGTGGCGTTGACGCACGAGATGGGCGACAACCTCAGGTTCGAGGTCGAGGCATCGGTGGACGGTCGGCCCGTGGCGCGCGGTACCATCACGGGCAACCGGGGATTCGACATGCCCCGCGCACTCTGAATCGATCGCGAGAAGGCCGCCAAGCGCCTCATCGAGAGGCTCGCATATTTCGGCGTGGAGGTGGATATCAAGAAGGCGCCTCGAACGCTGGCAGCCCGGTACAGTTCAGACGCCGAACGTCTCCCGATACCTTCCGAAGGCGGCGCCCGCGGTGACCGGGTCGATGCCGAACGCCCCGGCCTCGTAGACGTGCCGGACCTTGTCCCGGACGACCGCGTTGCCGAGGTAGGACTCCATGCGGGCCCGCGCCGCTGCCGTCAGCCCGAATCCGAACCGGTCGTAGATCCTCCGGACGCATCCCATGGGATCCTCGGCCAGCTCGTCGAACCGCAGGTCGCAGAACCGCGCCCGCGGCAGTCGACTTCGAAGATCCAGGCTGCGATCCACGGCCATGGCAATCCACTCGAGGATCTGGCGACCCACGCGGGAAGGGTCCACGACCCCGGTTGTCGCCGACCGGATCAGGCATGCGTAGCTGGCCATCGAGACGGCGCTCGTCACAGGGTCGCGATGGGTCTGCACGATGGCCGCATCCGGGTACACGGCGAGCAGATCGGACAGATGCGGCAGATGGGCCGGTGACTTGAGCAGCCAGCGCTCTCCGCGCACGCCGCCGGACTGCAGGAGCGCGAGAAAGCGCCGGTGGGCTGCGTAAACCTCCTCCATGGGCTCGTCGAGTAGCCACCCGTGGTAGGACTCCACGTCGAACTGGATGGAGAACAACAGGCTGCGCATTTCGTGCGCGGTGACGACCACGCACTCCTCGGGGGCATCGGCGCGCATGTCGTGCACGGCTCCGAGGCCGGGAACGAGCCACTCGTACAGGCCGAGGAGCCTGCGCGACTCCTCGATCCTGGGATCGCCGCCCCTCGTCTCCGGCTCGGGTGGCGGGCAGGGCCTCATGGCCTCCCAGGCGAGGAGCGCCCTGTTGCCCTCGTCGCAGGCGAGCAGCCTCACGAGGTGCGTGGTGCCGCTCCTGGGCAGACCCACGACGAAAAGAGGCCGCTCGATGCGCTCCAGCAGGATTTGAGGGTGACGGGCCATGTGCCGCGTCATCTCGAGCCGGTTGACGAGGAGATTCACAAGTCCGACCCGGGCCGCCTCCTGTCCCACGAGCGTCAACCTCGCCTCTTCCCTCAGGCTGCGCACATATCGATCGAGACCTGGCAAGAACGACCCGTTGCCGAAGTCGTTCAGCCCGGTCTCCCTTCGCGCGGCGTCGAGGAGTGCATCCGACTCGAGGGGAAGCGCTCGTCTGCGTACGGCCATCTCCGGGAGGCGATTCGCTGCGCAAGCGAGCGGAGGGAGCCCCTGCCTGTCCTGGAAGGAGATGCCGTGTCTACCGGGTGGGCGGCCCGTCACTTGGAGCTGATCTTGTTGGAGAAGGCGATCCCGACGCAGACGATGATCAGACCGGCGAGAAAGAGCAGACCCCCCACGGTCAGCATGCCGGCGCCCAGCAGGGATACCTCGCTCAGGATGATCCCACCACTCAGGAGGGACATGCTGCCCAGGCCCATGATGATTCCACCCGCGGAGGCCACGCCCCTGCCCCAGTTGGGGTGGATGGCCTTGCATCGCTGGCCCCAGTACAGGGTCACGGCTTCGTAGTGGGCGATGGTCGCCTCGTACTCCTGCTGGCCGACGCGGGCCAAAAGGAGTCTCTCTGTGGAGCCCGGCGCGTTGGAGCGTTGGATGAGCTTGCGCGATCGCGACACCACCTCGTCGAGAAACAGGGCTGGCGGCTGCGTCCGCATCCTCGACTCGATGACGTTGAACATCGTCCTGGTCTTCACCCTGCGCGACGGTGAGACGTGGCAGAGGCCTGCCTTGGCGTCGATGTACTGTGCCACGCGCATGGCGGGGTTCGCGGGGGAGCGCATGGCCTCGGCGAGCCGGCCCATCTCCATGTCGTCCATGGCGTCGATCCGGGCCATGACCCGGGCCGCCGCCTCGTCCATGACGGGCATGGCCGTCTGGACGCGCGCCTGCATCTCCGGGTGGAGCTGGGCCTCCACGGGAAGGTCGGCGAACATGCCTGCGACGTACAGAGACTCGATGATGGATCTGGTGTAAGTCTCCTGCTCCAGCGCCACCTCGAGCGCTTTCACGCCTTCGCCCGTCCGTATCTTGAGGAGGCCCTCGTCGAACAGGGCGATGTACTCGTCCATGTCCGTCAGTCCGTCGTACCAGCGCGTGTTGAACATGTCGCGCAGCAAGAAGCACCCCGGCGTGGCAAGTGCCGCCACGCCCGCCGCGCCGATCGAGGCGCTCGTCGCGAGGAAACGCCGCCTGTCGACACTGTCGGACATCAGAACACTCCTGCGAGACCCAGCTGGAGGCCATCCGGTGTCGGTGCAATCCCCAGCGAGATGAACTCGCGCGTCGCGAGCCAGACCTGTCTTTTGACGAACCCCGTGATCAGCAGGGGCACCGTGATGGCATTGGTCATCAGCCCTCCAGCTATTACCAGGCCCAAGCCGGCCGGGCCGTCCGGGATGACCCCTCCGATGATCATGAATGCGACTCCGAGCAGACCGCTCGCCACCCCGCTCGCTATCAGTGCGTTTCCGCTCTTGTTGCGGAGCAGCACGTCCTTGCCGAGGCAGGTATCGTTGACATTGATCTTATCTTCGTCGCATCCGTACCCGGGGTCCTTCCATGCCTTCGTCAGCTTCGCGAAGTGGCCGGTACAGCGGGGATCCGGTGCGCCTTTCTTCACGCCTTCCAGGCATATCGCATCCATCTTCGTGAGCATCCTCTTGGCGATTTCCCTCTGAGAGGGGGTGAGAGCCTCGTTCGTCTTGCATGCCTCGAGCAGGTCCCGGGCCTGCTGCCACTTGCCCATGTGGTAGAGGTACAGCCCCAGATAGTACTCGGCTTGCGGCCCTGGCGCAGCCTCGCTCAGCTTCGCCTCTGCGAGCTCCATCTGACCGGCGTTGTAGGCCGCTATCCCCTCGTCCAGCAGGTCGGGAGGGCCATCGTCCTCGTCGGGGACGAGGTGGATGCAGATTCCCGACGTGCCTCCGAAGACGTCCTGTCCGCTCTCGCAGCTTTCGGGCTGGGGCGCTGGCTTCTCCGATCCCTCGGTGGCCGTCCCAGCGGCTGCGGTCGAGACGGTATCCTCGTCACCCGCAAAGGCAGGCTGGGTCGCCAGAGCTCGACCCGAAACGGAACCAATGGTCGCCGCCGCGATGAAGGCAATCTGCAAGGCGTGGAAGGAAGGCATGGTGCTCCCCCTCGATATCCGATAATCTAGTTGTAAACAAGGATCTGGTCAACTGCCGAAAGAGTCATACAGGTCGCACCGTGGCGGTGCCGGACGCTCGTGCGACAGCCCCGATCTGTCCAGGGTGGTTCGCCCGGCACCCCGTCCTCTACCTGTCGACGGCAGGAGGATGAGAGCTCGTCGAGCGACGTGAGAAGGTCAGGGGGCCCTCACTTCTCGACGAGCACGGGGATGGTCGCGGAGGTGATGAACCCCTGGGTGACGATGACCTTGGTCATGTAGAAGTGCGTCCCTCCCATCCTGGCGGCGATCTGCGCGCACT
>JBFYZU010000183.1:0-8533 GCA_041309365.1 Myxococcota bacterium | reverse complement strand
ACTACACGAACATCGTGCCCTGCGACTGAAGGTCCACTCGCAAGAGGAGCTCAACACTCGTCCCAAATAAGTCCCAGTCTCGGAGTTCCGAAGATGAGGGAACGCCGTAACATCCCAGGATCGTTGGTGGGCGGAACAGGGCTCGAACCTGCGACCCTCGGCTTGTAAGGCCGATGCTCTCCCAGCTGAGCTACCCGCCCGTGGCCGGGAGGATGCACAGGGTAAGAGGGGATGTCAATTCGGGTGGACGTCGGTGGGTTTGCCTGGGGCGTCGCGCGGCGCTATCCTGGCTCCATGGACGTTTCTCGCCATCCGGGCCAGGCGATGCCGCTGCCGGGATTTCGCGACATGCCGTGGGCGATCTGTTGTCGGGCACTGCAATTGAGCCTTCTTCTTCTCGTGACCGGGTGCTCGGCGCCTCCGGGCGAGGCATCCGCTGCCCTGCCGCCCGATGAGCTGGCAGCAGAGCCCGGGCTCGCGCCTGAGAACGTGAAGGGGCCTTCGACGCAGGCCGCGCTCGCGCTCGTGCCCTTCGGGGACGTGGACCAAGAGGCCATCGCCACGGTGACCGAGGCCATCGTGCGCGTTTACGGGTGGAAGGTGGAGGTGACCGAGCCTCGCGAGCTTCCCAAGCAAGCGTGGTACGCCCCCCGAAAGAGGTACCGCGCAGAGAAGCTCCTCGATTACCTGAACGACCACATGCCCGGCGGCGCCGACAAGATCATGGGCCTGACCCGCAAGGACATCTCCACGACCAAGGGCGACATTTTCGACTGGGGCATCTGCGGGCTGGCCGAGTCGCCAGGGACCGCGTCGGTGGTGTCGACCTACAGGATCAAGAAGAAGCTCGGAAAGGGGACCAAGGCCCAGAAGAAGGAGAGGTACGTGAAGAGGCTCGTGGATCTGGCCACCCACGAGTTCGGGCACACGCTCGGCCTTCCCCACTGCCCGAACGAGGGCTGCGTCATGGAGGACGCCAAGGGAACGGTGCTCACCTTCGACCACTCCACGGGAAAGCTCTGCGAGGACTGCGCGAGGCTGCTCGAGGAGCTGGGCTTCCCCCTGCCGCCGATCTGACGCTTCACCTGGGGGCCTGGCTCGGGGCGTCCGCGAGGGCCATCCACGCCAGAAGCGCGCACTTCGCCCGCACCGGTACTTCTGCCAGGGCCCTGAGCTCGCCCGAGACGGGCACCGCGATCAAGGTCAGGAACTTGAAGAGCCCCCGGGTACCGCGTCATAGTCGTGGACCTTGGATGAGAGACCCGGATCGGCTTCTCTTGAGCCCGCGCACGGCGCGGCCAGGCAGAGGCTCGTGCTCTTCGTCGTGGGTACGGGCACGCTCCTGGGCACCATGACCGCCTCCAGCGTCAACCTCGCGCTCCCGCAGATGGGGGTAGAGCTCGGCGCTCGCGTGGACAGGACCGGGTGGGTCGTGACCTCGTTTCTGCTCACCATGGCGGCGCTGCTCCTCGTGGCAGGCCGGCTGGCGGACATGATCGGTCACCGCAGGGTCTACCTCATGGGCTTCTCGCTGTTCGGGGTCGCGTCCCTCGCGTGCGGCCTGTCCAGTGGCCTGTGGTGGCTCATTGGTGCACGCATCGTCCAGGGCATCGGCTCGGCCATGCTCACGTCCACGGGCCCGGCGCTGCTCACGACCTCGTACCCGCCCGAGCGCCGCGGCAGCGCCCTGGGCAAGCTCATGACGGCCACCTACATGGGCCTCACGATCGGTCCGCCGCTGGGCGGTCTCCTCATCGCCGGCCTGGGGTGGCGATGGGTGTTCTTCTCCATGGTGCCGGTGGCCGTCCTGGTCGTCGCCCTGGGCTTGGTCTACCTGCCGAAGGACCCGTCCGCCAGGCGCCTTGTGTCGTTCGATGTTCCCGGCACGCTCACCCTCGTCACCGGCCTTCCCATCTTGCTTCTGGCCATGACGGAGGGGGGCTCGTGGGGGTGGAGCTCCTGGAGGACTCTGGGCTTCGCAGCCACCGGGGTAGCCCTCATCTTCGCCTTTCTCGTGACGCAGGGCCTGGCGCGCGCCCCGCTCATGGATCTGGGCCTCCTGCGATCCCGCTCCATGGCGGCGCCGGCGCTGGCGGCCACCGGCCAGTACGTGGCCGTGTTCTCCTTCGTGATCCTTCTCCCCTACTACCTCGTCGAGGCGATCCACATGCCCATGTCCCGGGCAGGTCTCGTGCTCTCGGCGCAGCCTTTGGTGATGGCGCTCATCTCCTCCACGGCCGGCAGCATCGCCGACCGGGTCGGCACGAGGTGGATGTCGGTCATCGGCCTCGTCGTGCTCGCCGGCGGCCTCTGGGGCCTGTCCACGCTCGAGGTCGGGAGCACGGCCGTCACCGTGGCCGCCTGGCTCTCGCTGGTGGGCCTGGGGACCGGCATCTTCATCTCGCCCAACTCGAGCGCCATCATGGGATCCGCGCCGCGATCCAAGCAGGGCGTGGCAGGAGGGATGATCGCCGTCGCCAGGACGGTGGGGATGGCCGCCGGGATAGCCATGTCCACGAGCATCTTCGCGACCGCGGGTGGAGACACGGGGGGCCTGTGGGACGCCACGGACGTGGACGCGATGAACCTGGCCCTGAAGGTGGCTGCGGGCGTGAGCGTTGCCAGCGCCATGGCCGCGGCTGCAGGCACGGAACCTGTGGTGAAACGCGGCCGCGGCTGACGGGGTCTTTTTCGGTCAGGTCCGCTCGCCCCTGGGGCTCGGGGCCCTGCCGACGACCTCTTTCATGTCCTTGCCCACCCTGAAGAAGGCCAGCCTCTTGGGCGGGATGCGCAGCTTCTCGTTGGTCTTGGGGTTGCGGCCCGTGTAGGACCCGTACGACCTGACCGAGAAGCTCCCGAATCCCCTCACCTCCACCTTCTCGCCTCGCTTGAGAGCCTCTGCGAGCGACTCGAACACCCCGTTCACGACGGCCCCGGCCTGCGTCTTGCGTATCCTGGCCGAGAAAGCGAGCTTCTCGATGAGCTGCGACTTGGTCATGCCGACTGCCCCCTTTCTACCAGGGCGAGTCTACGGGCGAACCTTCCGGGAGGCAACAGGCCATGCAAGCATGCGATTGTCAGGCCTGCCCGCCCGCGACAGGGCGTGACGTCCACCCGGCCAGAAACCTTTACAGACAGGCACCGCACATTCTATGTTGACAAGGGGAGAATCATCATGAAGACGACGAACCGCTCATTTACGTCGCTCGCGGTCCTGTCTCTCGTGGCAGGCTGTGGCAACAGCGTCCAGCCCTTCTCGGACGCATGGCTGGACATGGACACGAGCTTCGACCTCGGCTGGGACCTGCCGGCCGACGGCACGCCCGACGGGATCCCGGACACGGGCCTGGACACCGGCGCTGACATCGACGACCCATTGCCGGATACGGCGGTCATCGACACCATCGACGACACGGCCTGGGATCCGCTGCCGGACACGGCCATGGACACCTGGGTGGACACCGCGACCGATACGGGCATCGACACCTGGGTGGACACCGCGACCGACACGGGCATCGACACCTGGGTGGACACGGTGATCGACACGGGCGTGGACACGGCAACCGACACGGGCGTGGACACGACGCCCGGACGCATCGTGGGCGAGGCCTGCACGATGGACACGCAGTGCACGGGAGTACCGGCCGCGGGCGTGTTCTGCATGTCGTCGCTGTTCGGCTACATCACCTTTCCGGGAGGCTACTGCTCGGCCACGTGCACGACGAGCTCGGAGTGCGGGGCGCTCGGGGACTGCCTGCCCATCTCGGATCTCGGCAGCTACTGCCTGCGCCGCTGCACCACGGGCACCGACTGCCGCACGGCAGAGGGCTACACCTGCGACAACCTGGCCGGAACCACGGGAACCCACTGCATCCCGCCCATCTCCTCGACGGATCCCTGACAGGGAGAAGCCCCGGGGCCGGCTCGCCCGGACCATCCGGACGAGCCGGGGGAGGAGGAAACTCCCGGGGCTTCGCGGGGCTGCGAGTCAGTTGGAGCAGGAGAACACGGCGCTCACGGTGATTGAGGAGAGGCCCTTGAGCCCCGAGAGGCTCGCCAGCTTGGCCTTGATGGCCTTGGCCACGGCCGAGGATGCGCCGGTGACCTTCACGGCCTTCACGGACCCGTTCGAGTCGAGCTCGAGGACGATGGTCACGGACAGGGATGAACCGCAGGAGATGTCGCCCGAGTCGAGCTTGCTGTCGAGAGCGTCCTCGATGAGCCACTCGATGTTCTTGCGCTGGTGGAGCTTGACCTTGGAGCCGGCCGGATCCGTCCCGAAGGTGAGCTTCACGGAGCCGCTCTTGTCCT
Source organism: Myxococcota bacterium (assembly GCA_041309365.1). Taxonomy (GTDB): domain Bacteria; phylum Myxococcota_A; class Polyangia; order DRWM01; family DRWM01; genus JAFDER01. Next base: position 4,222 of record JBFYZU010000183.1, on the reverse strand, counting down.
TGTCCTTCTCCTTCTTGTCGGAAGGAGCCGGGGACTCCTCGAGCTCGTCCATGTCCGGAGCCGAGGTCTCGGTCGCCTTGCTGCTTTTGTCCCAGCCGCCCTTCTTGTACTTGGGCGAGCCTCCGGTGGGAGACGGCGCCATGGGCATCATGCCGGGCATGGGTCCGGCGCTCTGCATGGCCATGCCACCCACCGCGTAGTTGGACACACCCTCGGGAAGCGGCAGGGGCTGCTTGACCGAGGAGCTCTGGCCTGTCGTGTTCGTCACCTCGGAGTCGATGGCCACGAACGACGTGCAGGAGGTGAGCAGCGAGTACTCGAGCCCCAGGGCGGTGATGGCCTCCGCGAGCTCCTCGTCGCCGGGCAGCATGGCCGTCTGATCCTCGAGGAGCTCGACCCACGTGCGGGCCCACAGGTGCCTGAGCGGCGCCGTCCTCTCGCTGGAGGACGCGTCGTCCACCTTCATGGACTTCGTGAACTTGCCGTCGCCGGACACGCCGGAGACCTGGACCTTGCCCGAGAGGTCGCCCTCGTACTTGCCGATGAGCACGATCGGGCGGCGGGCCAGGAGGTCGGGCACGTGCTCGGGCAGCACGTCCGTGGCCTTGAACCCATCGAACTTCACCTCGATGTCCGTCAGCACGGGCGACTCGATGTACTTGCGGAACGTCTCCGCCTCCTTGGGGGCCGCCTCCGGGTTGAGCACCACGAACGGCTCGCCCATTCCCGCCTTGGCCATCCCCTCGATGAGCGCCCGGTTGACGCTGGAGCCGATGCCGAAGGCGAACAGATTGGCGTCCGACAGGTTGTTGCGGATGAACTTGAAGGCCTGGGCCTCCACTCCCACGTACCCGTCGGTCACCACCACGATGGTGCGCGAGACGCTCTCGCCGGCCTTGTCGATGCCGTAGGCCGTGCGCAGCCCGTCCATGAGCTCCGTGCCTCCACCGCCCTGCTGCTTGTCGATGATGCCGATCGCCTTGTCGATGTTCTTGTCCGTGGCCTTCAGGGACTTCTCGTCCATCCTGTAGGAAGCGCCGGCGAACAGGACCACGTTGAACAGGTCGTCCTCGCGCAGGCTGCTCAAGAGCTTCTTCATGAGGCTCTTTGCCGTATCCAGGGGGAACCCGTACATGGAGCCCGACACGTCCAGCACGAAGATGTACTCGCGTGGCGGGATCTGCGACTCGTCCGGACGCTCGGGCGGCTCCATCATGACCACGAAGAAGCTCTCGCCTCCGCTGTCGTAGGTGAGCACGCCGCTCTCGATCTCGTCGCCCGCGAGCCGGTAGCGGAGGATGAAGTCCTTGTTGCCCCCGCCTTCCTGGTCCAGGCTCACCCTGGCAACGCTGTCGGAGGTGAAGCTCACGTCCACCTCGTGGCTCGGGCACTTGATCTCCTTGATGGGGATTCCCGTCTCCAGCGCCACGAGGATGTCGAACCCGTAGGTCTCCTTCTTGCCCTCGGAGAGGTAGGGGTTCCCGATCCAGCCGTCCTTCTTTTCGTCGGCCCCGTTGCCGTAGCGCGGCCCCACCACCGTGGGGTAGACGAACTCGTACATGCTGTCCGTGGGCACGAGGAGCTCGCTGTAGTCCAGCTCCACGTCGATGCTGTCGCCGGGCATGATGTTCGCGACGTTCATGGTGAACACGTTGGGCCTCTGCTGCTCGAGCAGGGACGCCTTCTTGCCCTCGTTCTTGGCGGCCTCGTACTGCTGCTTGGCCTCCTCGCGCTCCTCGATCTTTGCTTCAACGATCCTCTCGCCTATCTTCATGCGCATGGCGTGCACGGCGGCGCGGGTCGAGGCCGGGAACACGTAGATGGCCTCGATGGGCTTCTTGCCCTCGTTCTCGAAGGTCTGGCTAACGCGGACATTGGCGATCACGCCCGCGATCTTCACCTCGGCCGATGTCTTCTTGAGCGGCAGGGCGTCCAGCTCCGGGTCCCCATCGGCCACGTAGAAGAAGGGTGCCAGGGTCTTGTCCTCGCCCGGGTCCGTCTCGGGCATGCCGTAGCCGTTGCCGATGGACACGTAGCTCTTGCCGAGCTTGCCGTCAGCGTCATCGAGCACCTTGCTGAGGCTGGGAGCCTTGGCCTTCTTCTTGGCCTCGGCCCTGGCGCCTTTCACCGGCGCGAGGCTTGCGCACATGGCGAGCACGGCCACGGCCACGATGATCCTCGAGTGTCGCGAAGCTTTCATGGCATCCTCCTGATTGTCGGTCACGCCACCTTGAACGTGCGGGCCGCCATCCAGGATCTCGGCGAGCTTGAAAAATACCCTATCCGGCCGATCCCGAAGCGAATTCGCCTCGGTGCCAGCCATTTGCCGGTTCCTCGCGGGCGGACCAGGTCAGGCGGACAGGTGCTCTAGGGCACGGGAAGGCAAGGAGAGGTCCCGCAGTCGGGCGGGTGGATGATGGTGCCCGCGGTCGACGGGTCGGCGTCCATGGCGAAGAACGCCTCCATCTGCTCCACGTGCGCCTGGGTCTTGCGGATGATGCCGTGGGCGCAGTTGTCCTCGGCGGGGATGTTGCCCTCGGGAGGCATCTCCCCGCAGGTCCCGCTGGCCATGGCGTCGTAGATGAACAGCGCGGACCCGTGAGGGCCCACCGGGCCCGGCACCTCGTCGATGAAGGCGGGGTGCCTCGGCGCCGGGCCGACCAGGCTCAGGCCCACGCTCCGCGCCCAGAACTCGGTGGACATGTTGGGCACCTGGGCATCGCCCACCGACTCCTGCATGAGCACGGACCTCGACCGGAGGGCCTCGTAGTGGGTGGCCGGGTCGACGGGATCCCAGAGCATCTGGCTCGCGGCGTAGAGCATCTGCCTGTCCACGGGGTCTCGGACGAAGGAGTCGATGATGATCGTGTACTCGTGCCAGTTGGAGCTGCGCTCGAGCATGGTGGTCCATGGCGCACCACCCACCTGGAGGATGCCGAAGTCGATGACCGACGACAGGGCCATGACCACCCCTCCCTGGTGTCCGCCCAGGGAGATGCCCATGTAGTAGATCCGATCCGTGTCCACCAGGCTGCCGCTTTCGTCGGCAGCCGTGAAGAACGGCTCGCCGGCGAACCCGCCCTCCATCATCCTGGCCACGGCCAGGAAGTTCGCCACGCCCATGTGGAGCTCGTCGGTGACCCTGTGGAACTTCCCGAAGTCGGTGGCCGCCGTGGCCGCATCCAGCGTGTCGCGCATGCTCAGCCCGCGCCACTCGGCCGCCACGAAGATCATCCCCAGGTGATCGGAGTACTCCAGCGCCTTGAGCGAGTTCGGGGTCCGCGTGAGGTAGTCGTCGGGCATGCCCAGAAGCCCGTGCCCGATGATCACCACCGGCACGGTCCCGGCGGCCGCGCCGTGCACGGAAGGTGGCACGTGGATGATGAGCAGGTAGTCGTCACGTCCCTGGGGCGTGGGCAGCCCGCTCTCGTCCAGCACGAACTCCCCGTTTCCGTCCACGTAGGTCACCATGGAGAACTCGATCTCCGCGTGCCTCCAGATGAGCGGGTCCACGCCCTCGTCGACGTCGGAGTCGATGGTGCGCGACGTGCGCACGGTGTAATCTGGCACGAAGTCCGGATCCGAGGGGATGTCCGCCTCGGTGCCGTCCAGGATCACCTGGAGCGAGGCGTGGTTCACCTCGCGGGTGTTGGTCCAGAAGTCCCAGGCCAGCACCACCCGATCCATGTCGACGCCGTGCCCCTCGAGGGTCGCGAACAGCTCGTCGTAGTGATCCTGCCAGCTCTCGAGCGGCCCGGGGACGTTGCGTCCCTTCACCAGGGCATCGAAGCCCGCCGGCCTCGGCACGGGCTCGCCGTCCATGGTCTCGAGCCCGTCTGTCAGCACAACTGCATAGCGAGATCCCCACTCCATCATTCTCATGGGCCTCACGATGAGCACGCGACGGTGCTCTTCGATGGCGTCGGGCTGGGAGTCGAGCTCGGCCATGAGAGGGTGGCGCTCGCCCGTGGCGAGATCGATGATCTGTACCGCGCTGTCCGGCTCCACGGTCGTCTCGATCCGGTCCTGTCCCGGCACGGTGTCCGGATCGATGTCCACGCCCTCGAACAGCACGAGGCACGGCGTGGCCGGCGAGAACCCGTCCAGCTCGTTGAACCTGTGTACTGGCATGGGCGTCCCATCGGTGGCCACCGGGATCACCCCCTCGGGGATGCTCACCCTGTGGCCCGTGGCCGAGGCCGCGTCCTGCTCCATCAGGTGC
>JBFYZU010000182.1:0-10929 GCA_041309365.1 Myxococcota bacterium | reverse complement strand
GATGTCGTGTCCAGGTCCTCGATGTCGTCCATGATTATCCACTCGTGGGGGTCTCCGCCGGAGTCCGCGTTCACCCAGACCATGACGAGCCAGAGCCTGCGATCTGCCACCTGGCAGGGTGAAACGAGATCCGCGGGAAGCAGGTTGCAGCTGAACGAGAGGAGGCAGGCAGCAGACATGACGCGCAGGACGCGCGGGCTCATCCCAGCCAGCGCTCGGCCACGAGCGCGGCCGTGAGCAGGATGCCCGAGGCGGCCTGCATCTGGATGGTCGCGGCCTGCGATGGGACCAGCGCTCGGGGCGACGAATGGTTCACCCAGAGGTTCAGGGCCGCCTTCACGCCCAGAAGCAGCGTGACGAGGCTGGCCAGAGACCAGACAGGAATGATCCCGCCCAGCCACAGACCCACCACCGACAGGGCGAAGCCGGAGACGAGAAAGACGTAGCCCCACCTCGCGCGCGAAGTGCCCAGCCGCACGATGAGAGTGCGCTTGCCCGCGCGGTCGTCGGCCTCGAGGTCGGGAAACTCGTTGATCCAGAGGATGTTGGCAACGAGAAAGCCCATGGGCAGACCCAGGAGCCAGTACTCGACCATCAGGGCGCCCTCGATGGCGTACCCCGTGCCAAGGGTGATCATGGGTCCGAAGCAGATGAAGATGACGAGCTCTCCAAACCCCCTGCCGACCAGCTGGAACGGCCTGACGGAGTAGAGGATGCCGCACAGGGCCCCGGCGAGCCCAAGAGCGATCACCAGCGGCCGGCCCATGATCACCAGCCCTGCTGCCAGGGCCAGCGCCAGGGCCATGAGTACGATGCCCATGACGAGAAAGGACCTCCGGGTCACGAAGCCCTCGAGCCTCTCGCGGCTTCCCCCGCTGAACGGCGTGACGAATTGGTTCACTCGGTCGCTGCCATCCCAGTCGGCCCAGTCGTTGATGACGTTGGCGGCGAGGTGGACGATGGAGGCACCTGCAACGGCCATCGACGCGCGGGCCCAGGAGAAGCTCTCGCCACGTTGCCAGGCCCAGGCGGCCGCCATCAGGGCGGGCAGGGCCGAAGCGGCCGAGAACGGTGCGCGCAAGGCCATGAGACCCAAGAGGGGCAGTGGGGGGGGCCTCCTCGATCCCGTCATGCTCGCAGGTCCCTTCTCGAAACGTTGGGGTCGAGCAGCCCAACGAGCTCCACGATATCCTGCCGCAGCACGGGGTGACGGTCCAGACACGGCAGCTCCAGGAGGGCCTTTCGCCTCCCGTCGTACTCGTCCATGGCGGCAACGAGGCTTCCGGCCCTGGTGTACATCTCGAGCACGTGCTTCACGTCCTCGTCCGTTGTGCTTTCCCTCGGCGTGCGGAGAATCTCCAGGAGCTCTGCCCGATCGCTCCCGCCTCTCGTGCTCATGAAGTGAACCGCCGGGTAGGAGATCTTGCCTTCGGCCACGTCGCACCCGGCCGTCCTTCCTTCCTTGCTGCCGACGGCGTCGAGCAGGTCGTCCCGGACCTGGAACATGATCCCGATGTGCTCTCCCATCAGCTTCATGTCCTCGTCGAACTCTCCACCGTGACCGGAAAGCGCGTACCCTCCAAGAAATGCCAGCCTGAACAGGGACCCCGTCTTGCCGGATACGAGCCGGACGTATTCCGGGACGTCCACCCGGTCGCGTTCCTTGAGCACGAACTCGTAGACCTGTCCGTCGCACAGCTCGCCGATGCCCCTGATGGTCAGGCTCATGATCTTGAGCTTGAGCGAGTCCGGGATGTCCATGCGGCTGAACGCCTCGAAGCCGAGGACGAAGAGCAGGTCGCCCAGGTTGATGGCCTGCTCCATGGAGAAGGTGACCCATGCGGCTGGCCGACCCCTGCGCGTCATGTCCCTGTCCTGGATGTCATCGTGAACCAGGGAAGCGTTGTGGATGAGCTCCACCGTGGCAGCGAAGGGGTGTGCCCTGAATGGATCCCCACCGAAAGCCTGCGTCACCATGATCACGATGATCGGCCGGATCCTCTTCCCTCCGGAGATCATCTGGTAGCGGATCATCTCCGCGGCGTGGGGGTTGAACTCATCCATGGACATCAGGGCCTCGATATGGTCCTGGATACCGGGCCAGTGCGCCTGCGAGTACCTGTCGAGCACGGACATCGCGGGTACCTTGCACGAGCACGAGGGTGTCGGTCAAGGGCGGAGTCGTGCCTGTTCGATCCTGGTTGCAGGCTTGCACGCGCTTCGACCTCGTGCAATGGTATCTCCGGGCAGGGGCGATACGGGAGATGTCATGCGTTCAAGTCGCGTCATTCCAGTCGTCCTCGCGTTGCTGGCGAGCTGTGGCCCGCCGGCCCGACCCGCGACACCGGCCCCCGGTTCCATCCCCGGGGGGCTGTGCGGGAAGTGGCAAAGCGGACCCTACGGCATGGACCTCAAGCTGACGTGCGAGGGCGAGTTCGTGTGGGATCAGGAAGGGGTGCACAAGGAGGGCTGGTTCGGCCTGGACGGGTCGTCGCTCGTGTTCACGGTGCAGGGTGGCTACAAGACCGTCTATACGCTCGTGGAGATGTCGGCCGACAATCTGGTGATCCGCGATCCCGCCGGCACCACGGTGACACTGGACAAGTCCGGCACCGAACCAGATGCGACCAAGGTCAGCGACTCGTCGTCAGTGGCAGGGGTATGGGGCAACCCCACCTACCAGCTGAGGATCGAGCTCGGTCAGGATGGCTCCTTCGTCTGGAAGCAAGGAAGCCTCGTGGAGACGGGAACGTGGAAGCTCGGCAATGGCACCGTGCTCATGACTACAGGTGGGCACACATCGACCTACAGGATTGATGCCCTGGGCGCCAGCAAGCTCGTCCTCTCGGACCCCGCGGGCAATCCGCTCGAGCTCACGAAGGTCGAAGCTTCGGCACTCGTGAAGAGCGATTCCGGCATGGGCAAGGACCAGATCCTCGGAGGGAAGCCGACCATCAAGATCGTCAACCTCGAGGGTGGGGGGTCCAAGACGCCGGCGACGACCGTGCTCGAGGCCATTGGCCCCGGCACCCAGATCCCGCCTCCGGCGGGTTGTGTGGTCGGCCCCGGGGGTCTCTTCTACTTCGTGCCTCCCGACGGGTTCAAGGTGGACACGCAGAAGGTGTGCGGCAACAAGATCACCTCGCTCGGCAAGGTCTATTCGTGCTGGAACCGCAACGACATGTATGCGCCCGATTCCACCCGACTGCATTTCGACCTCAGGCCCTTTGTCACCTGGGCGGCCCCTGGTGCCCTGGACCGGATCACGCCCGATATCGACGGCTTCCTGGGCGGTTTCGAGGATGACCGGACGAGCGTGTCGGACGAGATCTGGGAGATGGCGGGCATGGAGGTGTTCTCGACCCGCATCGATGGCAGGTCCATCTCCACGGGCAAACAGATGAGAGGCCGGATCCTCGGGGTGCATTACGGAGACCTGCTCGTGGTGGGTGTGCTCGCCATCAGCGGCGATCCCGAGGCCTTTGCGAACTGGGGTGCCGACGTGCAGGCCATTCTCGATTCCATGAGCTTCTATCTCGTGGAAGGCAAGGAGCTGGCTTCGTCGCTGGAAGGCTCCTGGAGCTCGGATCAGGGCGATACACTCACGCTGAAGGCCGGTGGCAAGTACTCTCGAGGGGAGGAGACCGGCTCCTGGCTCGCTTTGGGTTCAACCCTTCTCATGGTGGCGGATCCTGCGGCAGGGGAGGACATCGAGGCGCATCCGGCCCAGGTCGTGGACGGCTCTCTCAACCTCGATGGCGTCTTTTTCGAGAAGCAGCTCTAGCTGAGGCGCCGCAGCAGGGCGCCGTCTATGGAGATAGAGGCACCATTCACGTAGTCGGCCCTTGGTGAGGCCAGGTAGGCCACGAGATCGCCCAGCTCCTCGGGTCGTCCCATCCTGCCGGCTGGCACGGCCGACACGAACTCGGCCGTGACCTCCTCGGCCGTGCGCCCTGCCTCATGGGCTCTGGCCTGCATGAGATGGCGGACGCGATCCGTGAAAAAGAAACCCGGACACACTGCCACCACCCCCACGCCGGAACCGGCCACCTGGCGTGCCAGCGCCCTTGTCCACCCCAGCACGGCAGGGCGGGAGGCGTTGGAGAGGATGAGATCCTCAATGGTCTCGAGGCCTGCTATGGAAACCAAGTTCACGATTCTGCCCCACCCCCTCTCTCTCATGGCCGGCAAAAGCAAGCCGGTCATGTGCACTGCGCTCACCAGGTTGAGCTCCAGCGCATCACGCCATGTCTGTACATCGTGGGCCTCGAACGGCCCGGGAGGCGGGCCTCCCGCGTTGTTCACCAGTATGTCCACTGGCCCCAGCCTGTCCTCGACCTGCTCTGCGAGATGGATCCTGTCCTCTTGCCTTGCCATGTCGGCGCGGATGGCGACCGCGCCCATGGCACGGGCCGCGTCCTCGAGGTCGTGCTCGGTCCTCGCGGCGATCGCGACCCTGGCTCCCTCGCGCACCAAAGCCTCGGCGGACGCGCGGCCCAGCCCCCGGCTCGCTGCGCACACGAGTGCGACCCTGTCCTCGATTTGCAGATCCATGGCCCTTCTCCTCCCTGCCGACGAAGATACGACCGGACGGATGCTCCGTCCAGACACCGGGGATGGCGAAGAGGCGATGCCAGGAATAGCAGTATCTGCGCAGGCAGGCGCATGGTAGATTCGGTCCCGGCTCGCATCTTGGGCCCCTACGCGGGCACCGGAGGTTCACATGTCGAGAAACAGCAGCCTCAGGGCACTGTTCCCGATCCTCGTGGTCATTTCCATCGCGTCCTGCAAGCCGTCCGGAAACGGGACGGATCAGGATGCCGGCCATGACATGTTCGATGACGCCGACGCCTGGCCGGATGCCGAGGACGACACCACGGGCGACGCAGGCGACGTACCGGTGGATGGCGGCTCGGACATCGGGGATGTCATGGATGGCGGGGACGTGCAGGACGAGGACACGGTGACGCCCTGCACGACGCCGGGTCTCACCGTCGGAACGCCGGTGACAGTGGCCGCACCCGGAGCCCTGGTCGGAGGCCTGGGCCTGGCAGGCGGGGCCTACGGGCTTTATGGTCTGGCCTGGAGCGATGCTCGCGAGATAGACGTGGTTCCCAACGAGGAGGTGTTCTTTGCGGTGCTCGAGGCCGACGGAAGCATGGTAGGCAGCGAGGTGCAGCTGAGCAATGCTCCGCTCAACTCGCGGACGCCCTCGGTCGTCTGGGCCATGGACAGGTTCACGGCTCTGTGGGGAGATGCAAGGTCACTGCCTGCCGGCAACGTGTTTTTCGGTGCCGTGGACTCGGCCGGGTCGATGCTGGGGTCCGAATCGCAGGTGACGACGGGTGGCGTGTCCGCCATGTACGTTTCCGCTACCTGGTCGGGCTCGAGGATCGGCATGGCCTGGACGGACAACCGGGACACGACCATGGACGTGTACTTTGCCCAGGTCCAGGTGGACGGCACGCTGGACGGTGGGATCACGCCCATCATCTCTGCAGCGGGCAACTCCTTCAGGCCACGGATCGTCTGGACGGGGAGTGGTTATGCAGTTGCATGGGACGACACCGTGGGTGGCGAAGCCTGGGAGCCCCACGTGCAACTCGCCCTTCTCGGCGCCGATGGCTCCGTTGTGCTGGGGCCCACGCCCATCTCGGGCACCACTGGCACGGCGAGCAGGGCCTCGATCGCCTTCTCCGGGAGCCTGCTCATGGTCTGCTGGGAGGATTTTCGCGACGGGTTGCCAGAGATCTACTGCTCGACCTTCGACACCTCGGGAGCGGTGCAGGTGGCAGATACCCCCGTCACCGCCTCGGATGGGGGGTCCACCTGGCCTTCCCTGCTGCACGGGCCGGACGGCTTCGCCCTTGCCTGGGCCCAGGAGGACGGGATGCCCAACGATGACGAGGTGCGGTTCGCGCTGATCTCCGATGACCTCGGGCTCACGGAAGGTGACGCTCCACTCACGGACACGCCAGGGGAGATCGACTGCGTGTCACTCGCCCGGACAGGTGCCGGCTACGCCGTGGCCTTCGTCCAGAAGGATGCTACCGCCATGGACGAGGATGCCGTGGTCTACCTCCCCATCGAATACTGCCCGGAGTAGCCCTGGCAGCCATCACAGCGCTGCGGCCATGAGAGTCACGATGTCCACCACATCGAGACCGTGATGTCCGGACAGCATCCTCTTGCAGGTGGGGCAGGCCGTTATCACGGTGCGGGCTCCCTGGGCCTCGAACTTGCCTGCCAGGCTGTTCGCCACCTGCGCCGCCACGTCCGGCATGGAAACGGGGAGCGCTCCACCACCGCCGCAGCAGGGCTCCTTCTCCCTGGAGGTGTGCAGGTCTCGGGCACCTCCCGCCACGAGCCTGAGCAGGATCTCCCGGGGGGGGTCGTAGATCCCCAGACCACGGCCGAGGTGGCAAGGGTCGTGGTAGAAAACGGGGCCTCGCGGGTTTGCGCGACGTACGAACCTGTGCAGGTGAGGCAGGACGAACTGTACGAGCGTTGTGACCTGCGTTTCGATCTGTATCCCGTGCTGGGGGTAGAGGGAAAGGATGGTATGGGCACATGCCGGATCCAGGACCACGACCTCGCGCAGACCGGCCATCTGGCTCGCCAGGGAGCGCGCCGCCGCGCGAAACCCCTCCACGTCTCCCACGTGCAGGTAGGGTAAGCCGCAGCAGCCGTCCATGAAGATCGCCGAGGATCCGCCGGCGAGCCTGTCGAGCACCTTCATGGCGTCCTGGACGAGCCCGGGATCCTCGATCGAAGGCTGGCAGCCGGGGTAGAGGATGACCCTCGTGCCCGATGCCGGACGCCTGGCACCGGGTAGCCTCGTCACCCGATCCCGCGCCTGCTGCTGCATTCTCGGCTGATCCCGGAGCAGCTTGCGGAGCGGATCGGGCAACAACCCGTGTTCGAACACCGTTGCTCTTCCGCGCCTCAGCGAGCCGGGCACGTCGATGCCGTGATCGCACGGCTCGTGACAACCGAGGCACTCGGCGCACGCGAACAGCGGCTCCACGTACTCCTTGCTCGTCGGGACCATGCCGCGGAGCATCTCGTACAGCGTTGTCTGCTTGCCCCATGGCGTGAGCGTCTCGCGCCTGGTCGCGCTGGAGACCGGGCAGGCGTGGCTGCAGAGCTTGGGGCAGAAGGCACAGGTCTCGAGCGACCTGTCTACCTGACGGGTCCGCATCTCCCCGGGTCCGGACCGCCTGCGTCCTTCATCCATGTGGGCGGAGAGAGTGGGATTCGAACCCACGGTACCGGTTGTGCCGGCACACGCGATTTCCAATCGCGCCCCTTCGGCCGCTCGGGCATCTCTCCGGGCGAGGTGGAACATCTAGCACGCCAGGCACGTCGCGGGCAAGACAAGAGCGGGCAGATGGCCGGCCTGGCGTGGACGCCGCCATCATCGGGCTCCCTACCGCGATCTGGATGAGCTTCGCTGTCCCGACAGGGTGCACAACCTCTCCGTCAGGCGGTTCATCCTCCTGCTGGCCTTCTGGTCCTGGTGATCCCACCCCAGAATGTGCAGGACGCCGTGGATTGCCAGAAAGAGGATCCTGGGATCCTTCGCCCTTGCGTCACCCTGCTCGCGGCGGGCCGTGTCCACGCTCACGGCCACGTCGCCCAAGTGCAACTCCGGGCCGGCCTCGAGTGCCAGGTCGTCCAGCATCCCCGGCCGGAGTGCGACGGGTCCGCCCCGGTCCGTGTATCGCGCCATCCACGGGGATGAAAAGGCGATGACGTTGGTGGGCCGGTCTCTGCCCAGCCAGGCCCTGTTCAGCTCCTTCATCACCCGGTCCGAGCAGAACATCAAGTTCAAGGTCCCTTCTCCTTGCGGGCCCAGCAGGGGCGATGCCCAGGGCTCGATCCTCGCGAGGATGCGAGCGTCGTCGAAGGGTGGAACCACCGTGCGGTGGATGCGGCGCGATGTGTGGATCCGGACGGGCACATCTACGGCCGGTTGGCCCGGCGATCCAGCGATGCGCCGGGAATTGTGTGAGATCTGCGTGCCTCCCTGGCCCTGTCGATGGAGGCGACGTTGTCCGAAGGCATCTCCGGCTGCACCTTGTCCGCAAGCTTGCCGTTTCCCGCGACGATGGTCAAAGCGCTGATCCCGGAAGCGGCGAACCCGAGGAACGCCATTGCCACGAACACCGGTCCCAGGCTGAACGAGTCCACGAGCCATCCTATGATGGGCGAAAAGAAGACGTAGCCCAGCCTGCGGAACATGCCCTCGATGGAAAGGACCGTCGCGCGCCGCTCGCTGGCCGCAACGTTCTCGTTGATGAGGATGCGGATGATGGGGCTGTAAAGACCCATCGCCAGGGCGGGAACGAGGTACATGGCATAGCACCACGCTCCGTGGCTGATCCCCTGGATGAGAAAGGCCAGAGCCGACACGCTGGGCAGCAGCAGCAGGATGGGTCCCTTTCCCAGCCATCGGACGAGCCTTCCGGCGTTCCATGAGCTCACGGCCGATACGAGGTCCTTCAAGGCGAACGCGTAGCCCATGAACGCCACCGGGATGCCATGCAGCTTCGCATGCACCGGGTCCAGGAAGATCCCCACCCTGAGGAGCGGAAACAAAAACATGCTGAAGCACATGACCCCGATGATGACCCTGCTCGTGCGCACGATGTTGAACGATTCTCCCAGGTGCCGTTCGATCTCGTGCTTGCGGGCCACGGGGGGCTCTGGCAGCGTCGCAGCGATGACCGAGGATGCCAAAGAGAGCAAAGCCGTGATGCCGAAGGTCATCTCGATCGAGTGGCTCGCCAGCTGCGAGCCAGCCACGTAACCGACCACGTTGCCCAGGGCCTTGTAGGCGGTGCTCGTGCCTTCGATGCGTGCGTAGCGTCCCAGGTCGTCCTGGGAGGCCAGCAGGTCGTACAGGTACGCCGAGTCCTTCCCCGAGATCATGGCCATGCTCGCGGCGGCGAAGACGTTGGCCAGGGTGAAATAGAAGAAGCTCTCGAACTCGCCTCCCATGAGGAAGAACCCGCAGGCCGCGACCATGATGAGGGCCCCCAGGCTCAGTACCTTCTTGCGCCCCAGTCTGTCGGCGAGCACGCCCGTGGGGATCTCGCAGATCACGGCAGTCGCAGTGAAAATGGCGTTGAGCCAGAGGATGGTGGTCCCGCTGTAGCCGTGGCTGGCCAGATACTCCCACTGGAAGGGAACGAATACCCAGTTCAGGGAGAGGGCCCTGAAGAGGTTGAACCTTTTCAACCCGCGGACCATGGAAGGCTCCACTCCTCCGTTGAAAATCGGGTCGAGTGAATCTAGTGCAACTCAACCCACGAGGCAATTGTACATTTCGACAGGAAGGATGGTCCAGAAACCCGGAATCTGGCCGAGATCCTAGAACGTGGCCGAAAGGCCCAGCCCGACCGTTCCCGTGGTGGGATCCAGCACCGGAGAAACTCCCGAGATCTCGAACGATCCGGCCGCTGCGGGCTTCTCCTTGCGGAAGATGAAGACCGAGGCCACGGCCGTGGCTGCGAACACCCCGGATGTGATGAGAAGCGCCATGGCGGCCTTCTTCTCGCTGTCACCGAGATCCACCAGGTCGTTCTGCTCCTGGATCGCCTTCTGCTTGATGGCCTCGTCCTCCTCGTTGGTGACCCCATCGTCGTTGTTGTCGCCGTTGTACATGCCGGTGTTGAGCTCTCCGAATAGCGCGTTGGCGTCGTCGTTGTTCATCTTGGCGAACACGCTGACGACGATGCCTGTCACCAGCGTGGGGACCGTGGCGCCGATCATGGACCAGAACAGGGGGTTGTTCGGGTCTGGCACCTTCTTCGTGGAGTTCACGTCAACCGTGACAACCGTGTGCTTGGCCGATTTGACCTCGACCTCCCCTTCCCACGCTGGCGAGTCGGGCACCCTGACCTCGACGACGTAGTATCCTTCCTTGTACTGCTTCTCGAAGGGCGTCTCTCCCATCTCCTCGCCGTCCACGAACACGGTTCCGACCTCGTCGCCGGCCAGCTCCACGCGCAACGCGCCCTTCTTCTTCTTGGCTTTCTTGGGCTTCGCGGGCTTCTCCACGTCGGCCTCGTCGTCCTCGTCGGTCTCGCCCCCGCCGCCGTCGTCCTCCTCGACCTCGGCATCCACGTCCACGGGCTCGGAGACGGTGACCTCCACCTCTGTCTTGGAGGCTCCGATGACATTGATCTGCTTCTGGTAGACGATGCCCCCGTCCTGTTTCACCTGTACCTGGTGAAGGCCGGCTTCCATGTACAGGGGCTTGTCCAGCGGGAGATCCCCGATGCTCTCATCGTCTATCAAGAGCACTCCCGACACGTTTTCCGGCAGGATGACGATCTTGCCCACCTTCTTGCCGACGCGATCCATCTTGTTGACGATCTCCTTCTTCGCGTCACCCGTGAGCTCGTCGCCCTTCTCGTCCATGTAGCGCTCGAAGTACTCCATGGCCTTGGGAAAGTTGTACAGCTCGGCATAGCAGTTTGCGATGTTCACGAGCGTGTCCGGGTGGTGGTAGAGATCATCCGAGGCGATGAACGCCTCCAGCGCTTCCTCGAACTTGTCGTTCTTGAACGCCTCGATGCCGATCTTGAACTTGGCCTTGGCATCCTCCTTGTTGTCCGCGAGAGCGGCGCTTGGCGAGAGCAGGCAAACCACCACGATCCCGAGCATGGTCGCCATCGGGATCCAGGTTGGCACCGTGTTGTTCGTCGTCGCTGTCATGAGTCCCTCCTGGCTGCACTATACCTTCTGTCGGGTCTGATGCAAAAGGGTTCAGAAAGGAACCTCGTCCACGAATCCCCCTCCTGGCTCCTTCTGCTTTCCTGGCTTGCCCGGCTTCTTCGTGGGCTTCTTCTCGGGCTTGATCGTGGGGGGGGGGTCGGCTCGGGCGGCGCGGTCGTTCCGGCATCCGAAGTGCTCTCGAGC
>JBFYZU010000181.1:0-2761 GCA_041309365.1 Myxococcota bacterium | reverse complement strand
GCCCCCATTAACGTTAACCTTTTCGATGTCCAACCCCAGATCGCGGATATTGGCGACGGCCTGGGCCGCGAACGCCTCGTTGATCTCGTACAGGTCGATGTCGCCAGGCGAGAGGCGGCAGTCCTCGAGGTTCTTGCGCATGGCGAACACGGGGGATGTGGTGAACCAGCAGGGCTCCTGCGCATGGCCGGCCCAGCCCACGATGCGGGCCAGGGGCTTGAGATTGCGCTCCTTGACCGCCCTGGCCGAGGCCAGCACGATGGCCGCGCCGCCATCGTTGATGCTGGAGGCGTTGCCCGCCGTCACCGTGCCGTCCTTCTTGAAGGCCGGCTTGAGCGCCAGCATCTTCTCCTTGTTGAACTTGCGGGGCTCCTCGTCGACCTTCAGCTCGATGTCGCCCTTCTTGCGGTCCTTGAGGACCACCGGAACGATCTCGGCCTCGAACTTGCCGCCACTGATGGCCGCCAGGGCACGCTCGTAGCTCGTCACGGCGAACTCGTCCTGGGCCTGACGAGAGAACCCGTACTTCTCCGCACACAGCTCGGCGAACATCCCCATGTGCTGGTTGCCGTAGGGATCCCACAGCCCGTCGTGCACCATCTCGTCGATGACCTGGCCAGGGCCCATGCGAAAACCCGTGCGTCCCTGGGGCATGGCGTAGGGCGCCATGGTCATGTTCTCCATCCCGCCGGTGACCACGAGATCGCACTCCCCGAGAGCCACCATGCGGGCCCCGAGGATGATGGACTGGGCGCCGCTGCCGCAGACCTTGCCCACGGTGGTGCAGGGTACCGAATCCGGAATGCCGGCCTTGAGGCTGGCCTGCCGTGCCGGAGCCTGGCCCTGGCTACCCGTGAGCACGCACCCCATGAACACCTCCTGGATGTCCGCGGGAACGAGCCCGGCGCGCCCCACGGCGGCCTTGATGGTCGTTGCCCCCAGCTCCGTGGCGGGGGTGTTCGAGTACATTCCGAGGAAGGAGCCGACGGCCGTACGCGCAGCTCCCACGATGAAGACGTCTTGCTTGAGCATGGGATTCCTCCACTGCTGGATGTCAACTGACATGGCACTTTGTGGGATCGACCGCCGGTTGTCAATCTGTCAACGACCCAGGGTATCGAGCGTCTTGAAACCCGTCCGTAAAGCCGGTACAAAAGACGCACCCATCAAGGAGCCAGGCATGCCGGACTATGACCTCACCGAGACCCAGCAGGAGATGCGTCGCGCGGTGCGCGAGTTTGCAGAGCAGGTGATCAAACCACGGGCCATCGAGCTGGACGAGAAGGAGCAGTTCTCCGTGGACATCACGCGCCAGATGGGAGAGCTGGGGCTTTTCGGCGTGGTGGTGAGCGAGGATTACGGCGGTGCGGGCATGGACTACCTCTGCTACGTCATCGCCGTGGAGGAGCTGGCCAGGGTGGATGGTTCCCACGCGGCCACCATCGCGGCGGGCAACAGCCTCGGGATCTCGCCCATCTACTACTATGGAACCGAGGAGCAGAAGCGACGCTACCTCCCGGATCTGTGCCAGGGCAAGGCCATGGCCTCCTTCGGCCTCACCGAGCCGGATGCGGGGTCAGACGCCGGGGGGACGAAGACCACGGCCGTGCTCGACGGCGGCCAGTGGGTCATCAACGGGTCGAAGATCTTCATCACCAACTCCACCAACCCGCTGGCCAGGGTCTGCACCGTGCAGGCCGTGACCGGCAAGAGGACGGACGGTCGCAAGGATTACTCCTGCATCCTGGTGGAGAACGGCACGGCCGGCTTCACCGCGAAGACCATGCACGGCAAGCTCATGTGGCGTTCCAGCGATACGGGCGAGCTCTTCTTCGACGACTGCAGGGTGCCCGCGTCCAGCATCCTCGGCAAGAAGGGCGAGGGGTTCCACCAGATGCTCGAGACTCTGGACGCGGGACGGCTAGCCATAGGCGCCATGGGCCTGGGTGGCGCGCAGGGTGCCTTCGAGGCGGCGCTCGCCTACGCTGGCGAGCGCAAGCAGTTCGGTAAGACCCTCAACGCATTCCAGGCCACGCAGTTCAAGCTGGCCGACATGGCCATGGAGATCGAGGCCGCCAGGAACCTGCTCTACAAGGCCACGTGGCTCAGGATGCAGGACCGCCCCTTCGGCAAGGAGGCGGCCATGGCCAAGCTGTACTGCTCCGAGGTGTTCAAGAGGGTGGCGACCGAGGCCGTGCAGATCCACGGCGGGTACGGGCTCATGAAGGAGTACCACGTGGAGCGCTTCTTCCGCGACCAGAAGCTGCTCGAGATCGGAGAGGGCACGAGCGAGGTGCAGCGCATGGTCATCGCACGCCACATCGGGGCCGTGCCCGGCAAGTAGGACATGGAGCTTTCCCACGACATGAAGCTGTCACGCCACCTGCCCGGGGACAGGACCATCGTGTTCTCGGGAATCCAGCCCAGCGGCGAGATCCACCTGGGCAACTACCTGGGTGCCATCCGCAACTGGGTGAAGATGCTCGACGAGCACTTCTGCATCTTCTGCATCGTGGACTACCACGCCATCACCATCCAGTACGACCCGTCCATGATGCAGAAGCGCATCCTCGATGCGGCCGTGGCGAACATCGCCGCCGGGCTCGATCCCGGGAGGTGCAAGCTGTTCGTGCAGTCCCATGTGCCCCAGCACACGGAGCTGGCCTGGGTGCTGAGCTCCGTGACCCCCATGGGAGACCTGGGCCGGATGACCCAGTTCAAGGAGAAGAGCAAGCAGCACGAGCAGAACATCAACTCGGGG
>JBFYZU010000180.1:0-4794 GCA_041309365.1 Myxococcota bacterium | reverse complement strand
GTGGTCTTCGACGAGATCCACAGGCTGGCCGATCCCGCGGGCTTGCTGAAGATCGGCGCGGACATGTTTCCTCGGCTCCGGATACTGGCGACAGGTTCGTCCACACTGGAAGCCAGCCGCAAGTTCCGCGATACCCTGACCGGCAGGAAGCGGCACATCCGCCTCGTGCCGGTGCTTCCGGAGGAGCTCGGGGCCTTCGGGGTGCCGGGGCTCGAGAAGCGGCTGTACCACGGCGGATTGCCCGAGGCGCTGCTCTCGGGAACCAAGAGGCCGGATCTCTACAGGGAATGGCTGGACTCGTTCTGCGCCAGGGACATCCAGGTGCTGTTCGCCTTCCGAAGGCCGGACAGGTTCAACGCGCTGTTCGAGTACCTGTTGAAGCAGAGCGGAGGCCTGTTCGAGATCTCCCGGACCTCTGGCGCCCTGGGCATGAGCCGCCCGACGGTCGAGAAGCACGTGTCCGCCCTCGAAGCCACGCAGGCGATCACCCTGGTCAGGCCGTTCTACGGCGACAGCCAGAAGGAGATCGTCAAGATGCCGAAGCTCTACGCCTTCGACACCGGCTTCGTGAGCTTCGCGCGAGGTTTGGATCCCCTCAGGCCCGACGACATGGGGATCCTCTGGGAGCATGTCGTGCTGGAGCACCTGCAGGCCCACCTTCCCGACAACACTTTACGCTACTGGAGGGACAAGGCAGGCAGGGAGATCGATTTCGTGATCGTGCGGGCGCGGGGCGAGGCGGATGCGATCTAGTGCAAGTGGGATCCGGGTCAGCTCGATCCCACGGCGACGAAGGCCTTCCGCGGGAAGCACCCTCGCGGACGCAACTTTCTCGTGTGCCCCATCGGCGCCAGGGCATACGCGAAGAAGTCGGGGGGGCTGGAATTCAGGGTCTGCTCCCCCGCCGGATTGACCGCGTAGGGCATCGAACTTGGATGGAAGCCCTCTCGATAACCCGTCGGTCTGCATGGATACCTCGTTGCATCGATACATGGAGGGTAGAGTCGTCGGAACGGTATAGGGAAGTGACGCGGACTCGATCAAGTAGTGAATTGCGACTTGACATCCTCGGATGAATAGAGGGGTGGACTCGATGTGCGAAACGCAATTGACCAGACTCGCCACGGGCATCCTGGCGCTGCTCGCAACCTGTTGTGCAGGAACGAACCGGGTCGACGCCGAGTGCGCGCTCGACTGCCAGCAGTACGGTGCCTGTATCAAGGGTGATTACAGCTGCGTCGTGGCCTCCAACTTCCACTGTCGTCAGTCCCAGCAGTGCAAGGAGTTCGGAAAGTGCACTGTCATGAAGGGAGAATACGGAAGTAGGGAATGCGTCGCCGCATCGGACAAGGACTGCCAGGCAACCGGGTATTGTCTGGAGGGGGGGGCTTGCTGGGCAATAGACGGCATCTGCCAGCCAAGGTCTAGCGAGGACTGCAAGGACACCATGTTTTGCAAGGAGATGGGCTGGTGCTCTTACGAGAAGCACTATCCCATGGGAGTCTGCACCCTCGTATCGGACGCAGACTGCAAGGAGACAGACCTTTGCAAGAAGTCCGGGATGTGCAGACGCGACGTACGCTGGGAGGTGAGCGTGCAAACGGATGGCCTATCCGGTCTTCCCTTCATGACCTACGTGGAAGCGGGGTTCTCCTGTCAGCCCAAATCCGATACCGACTGCAAGATTTCTGAGGACTGCGCGAACGCTGGACTCTGCTCCTACGAGCTATTCAAGGACATGGGAGGCGGTGTATGCAGAGCGAAGACCGAAGAGGACTGCCACCAGTCGAAACTCTGCAAGAATGATGGCAAGTGCGTTGCCTTGGAGGGAGAGTGCGTCAAGACGATATCGGAGCAATGACGACAACGCTATCTGCTACAGCGTCAGGATCCTGGTCGGGGTGACCTGCGTCGGGGTGGCAGAGGCGCACCAGCCTCCGGTAGGCACGCCTTATCTGCCCCGGATCCGCGTCCGGGGCCATCCCCAGGACGATGTAGCAGTCTTCCGGCATGGCTCGTGCTCCGTAGGGATCAGCCGATGGCGATCTTGCGCGGCTTGTGCAAGGTAACTTGCGATGCGGGAAGCATGCCGCCATCGGCGGCTGACGCGACGCACGCCGTTGCAGTTGGTCTTTTCAATGAATCCGACAATGCACCCAGAGGCCGAAGTCGGGACGATCACCCATGCATCTCTGTGCACGTCGGCGGAGGCGGACGTGACGCTCCGTGCGGGCGAGGCGCTCAACGTGCGTGCGCGCGTGCCGTCCGGCCGGCTTGAGCTCGACGCGAACGAGCAAGCGGTTCTCGCCGGAGAGAAAAGCCTCGGGGATCCGAGGCCGATCGTCGAGTATGAGGCCGAGGTCGAGCCGGTCCGCGGCGCCTGGCCGGGATCGTGACAGGACGCCTCATGCGCTCAGTCGCAGTCGATCATCTGGACGTCGTAGGAGATGGGCGACGAGATCCCGGTCACCTGGACGTGGTAGGTCTGGCCGGCCGCGCTGGTCCACCCCACGGGGATGAACGAGATCGCGTACTGCGAGCCGTAGTTGGCGAGCAGCACGTTCACGTCAACGGGCAGAGGGGTGCCGGATCGCGTCACCGTCACGCTCGCGGACGCAAGGGAGATGGTGTTGCTCTGCAGCGTCCACCCCGACTCGTCGATGCCGACCCAGGACACGTCCATGGCCTGGATCGGGAACAGGCCGGGGGCCGGCCACGCCGTCCACGTGCCGCCCGATGGCCAGTGGATGACCTGCATGCAGGAGTACGAGCTCGTGGATCCCAGCCCGATGGGGCCCAGGCCCTCGGACAGGATCCAGCGCCGGTGGCCCATCGTGGTCTCGTTGCCCCAGTCGGACATGTACATGTCCACGGCCGAGACGCCCGGGCCGCTGGCGATGTTGCTCGACCCGGCCGAGTCCGCGCCGAGGGTCGTGTAGCACGTCCACGACGTGGGCGGGGAGTGCGACAGCGTGCCGTTGGCGTGCATCATGAGGGCGCACGCCTGCGTTGCCGTGTTCGCGGCCGGGTCCGTGGTCACGGCCGGCAGATCCGCCAGCCACCTGTAGAGGTTGACCTGCCTGAGGGCGTTGTCGCGCCCTCCCCCCGTCACGTCGCCGGGTGTGCAGGATGCGACGCTCCCCGTCCACGTCCCCTCCGAGAGGTCGGCCCTGTCGGCGTTCCACCTGGCGCACAGGATCTCCGCCTCTGTGCCGTCCACCGGGATGTCCGGCGGCGTGTCCACGGCCGTGTCGGCGATGGTGTCGATCGCGGTGTCGGCGATGGTGTCGATCGCGGTGTCGATGTCCATGTCGGGCGTGGTGTCCGGCGTGGAGTCGGGTGGTGCGTCCCAGATGGCATCCTGATCGGGATCGAGGCCCGTGTCCGGCAGCGGGTCTGAAATGGCGTCGATCCCTTCGTCCCCCGTGTCCGTCACGATGTCCGTCGCGCCGTCCTCCTTGGGTGGCATGTCGAGGATGGCCGAGCATCCGGCGCACAGCACGGCCGACATCATCGCGCGGGTGAGCATCATGTCAGAACTCCCCTTCGAGCCCGAGCCAGCCGGCCCCGATCACCGGGTCCACCGACAGGGCCTGCCCGTCTTCCGTCCTGCCGAAGTCCGTGAACACTGCCAGCACGACCGCGGCCACGGCTGCGGCTCCGGCCATGCCCCACAGGACGTCCGTGGCCAGGCCGAGCTTCAAGGTGGTCTCGCGGTAGGGCTGCCAGTCGTCGTCGATGCCCATCGAGTCGTACGTCGACTGCCTGCTCAGGGCCAGAGACCCCGTGATCACGGCCGCGGCTGCGAGCGCGCCGGCGAGCCCCGCCGTGGTCGCGAACCAGACGACCGGCACCTCGCCGCGGCCGCCGCCCTTGCCAACATGCTCGTCAATGTCGTCCTCGAAGGCGTCCATGGCGATCTCGACCGTGACCGGCTCGCCGCCCGCGAGATCGAGCTGCCTCACGACCGGGTCGTGGCCCTCGGCGCTGACGGTGAGCTCGTGCGCCCCCTCGACGAGGCTCACCTCCCAGCCCTGCGAGGGCTCGCCGTCCACCGCGAGCGTCGCGCCCTCGACGTCGCACACGACCGTCACCACGGCGATGTGGGACCTGACCTCGTCGAGCGCCTCGAGCGCCTCCTCGCGCTTCTTCGCGTCGATCCCCTGGCCAGCGTGCTCGACGAGCTCCTCGAGCTCCTCCTCGGCCTCGAGCCATCTTTCCAGCTTGGCGAGGCACATGCCGATGTAAAACGAGGCCTTGGGATCCGGGCTCGCCTCGAACGAGGCCTGGAATGCGTCGATGGCCTCTTCCCAGCTGCCCTGCTTGTAGAGCTTGACGCCTTTCTTGTACGCGGTCTTGGCCTTCTTGGCCTCGCCTGCGGGCTTCGAGGATGCCTTCTTCGCCGTCGCCCCCTTGCCCGCCTTCCCGCCGGCAGCGGCGCCGGGAGCCGGGGCGCCAAGACACGCGATCGCCAGGGCCAGCGCAAAGCCCGCAGCGAGCCACCTCGAGCTCATGCACGCATCCTACACGCGAAGGCGTCATCCTGCAAACGGCACCCGTGGACGGTCCGGACAAGTCCTCGCCCGAGGCGATGACCTTTCGACGGGCAGCAAGGAACAAACTGTCCGTGCCCGGCCTCGAACCCTCCGATCGCATGCGGGAGGCCTGCGCCCTGAGAGGCCTTTTCACCCGCATGCCCAGGGAGGACCCATGAAAAGCATCGAGACCATCATCCCCGCAATCGTCCTGGGAGCCTCGCTGGCACTCTCGCTCGCGACCCCGGCCATGGCAGAC
>JBFYZU010000179.1:0-5032 GCA_041309365.1 Myxococcota bacterium | reverse complement strand
GAAGATGTCCTCGCCGTCGGCCCAGCGGGCCAGCGAGTCCGGGTGCACGCCCGCTCGCGCCGACCCGCCGACGAGCGCGAGATCTTCCCTGAGATCCAGCCTGGCCACGAGCTCGTCCACGGCCTCGTGCCTCGAGGCGATCTCGCCTGGCGACGACGGAGAGAGGAGCCAGCGCGCGAGGGTCTCCTCGCCCTCCAGCGTCCTTGCCGTGCACATGAGATCGAACAGAGACCCCTCCCCGAACAGATCGAGGTCTGCCGCATAGGGGTGTTCTCGTGGGGCCAGATCCGTCCGCGTCACACCCTTGCCGTGCCAGGTCCCGCGAAGCCTCTCGAGCCCGCGCTCGTAGAACGCAACGGACCCCTTCGCCATCTCGGCGAGCCCGATCACCCGGTCGTGCACCACGACGAGGACGAGGTAGAGTCCAAGAGGCAATAGGGCCCACCATGCGCTCCACAGGCCCGCCGCCAGCCCCACCACGAGCAGGGCAAGGGCGAGAAGGAATACCACGAGCCTGGCGTGCGAGATCCATGCGTCCCGGCGCTCGAGCACGCGCAGCGATGCGCGCCTCAGGGCGATCCTCTTCTCGTACTCTATCCCTGGCTCGTTCCCGTTCATACGCAAGCAGGCGAGTATAGAAGAGAGGCCCCCTGTTTGCCACCGTCCTACCGCCCGGACGAGGCACGACCCCACGCATCGAGGCCTGTCTCGTAGCCTGCCTCGAGCAGGCCTCGATCCATGGTGAAGCGCTTCACCATAAACCCCTCGGGCGGCGAGATCATCCGCAGCAGGACCCCTGCGGGAGGCGCGGCGAGCAGGCGGCGCGTTGCGTCGTACGTGGCATGGCGGGACATGAGCGCACGGTACGTGCCCCTGAAGCGGCGCAGGTCGAAAGCGAGGACCAGCCGGGCCACTGGCGAGAAGCGCTCGGGCTCCCAGCTCGGCGGGCGCGTGAGCACCACGGTCACCTCCGTGGCACCCATGTCCAGCGCGTGCTTCACGGGAATGGGATCGACAACTCCCCCGTCGAAGTGATCCTCTCCTCTGAACCTGACTGGACCGCCCCTGTAGAAGAACGGGATCGCCACCGTGGCGTGGAGCGCAACGAGGCAGTCGTCGTCCTGGCCGGGCAGATAGCATGGCTCTCCCGTGTGCGCGTGGGTCGTGACCGTCTCGAACCGGGTCGGGCTCGCACGGAGGGCACCGACGTCCAGCGGATCCAGCTTCAGGGTCACGGGACCCATGAGAAAATCCATGTCGGTGAGGCTGCCGCCCCAAAGCATGCGCCACGGGTTCGCGAACGCCCTGGTCGCCATGTGATCGAGGAAGATGCGGCGGTTGCGCCCGTGCTGACCTGCAAGGTAGGACACGGCGCAGCAGGCCCCCGCCGAGGCCCCGACGACGAGGTCGAAGGGAGGCTCCTCGTCGCGAGCCATGCCATCGAGCACGCCGGCGGTGAACACGCCCCGCATGGCGCCACCCTCGAGGATCAGTGCACGCACGAGCGATCCACCTCGCCTGGTCAGCCGGCCATGCGGGCCAGCTTGTTGTGCTCGTCCTGTACGATGTACTGGGCGATGAGGGCGCAGATGCCCGTCATGCCGCCGAGCCAGGCGCCGACCACGGTCACGATGTTGAGGATCATGACGGTCTGGGACTGATCCTTGTGGTTGGGGTCCGCCAGCACGATGACCTGGTGGATCTTCTGCGCGTGCCTGTACTCCGTGTACAGGCCCCACATCATGCAGGTGACGAGGTTGAGAAGGAGATCCATGCCCGGCTTGAGGCTCTCGTCGTGAGTGGCCTCCTTGAGCTCATCGGTGATCTTGTACATCCACCATATCCAGTAGATCCCGCAGGTCACCAGTGACAGGATCACGACGACGATGGGGTTTCTCTCCTTGACGATGCCCGGGTGAACTCTCGTTCCGGTGTGGACGCTGGGATCTTCGTGCATCTCGTGCCAGTCCTCCTTTCCCTGAAGACCTATACCAGCTCGGCAGGGGTGTTGCACGTCGTACGGTGCGCAGGGGATGGAGGGTGAGAACGACGGCGGGCTACTTGTCCAGGAACTTCTCGATCTTCGACTTGGAAGGCGAATCTTCGATCTTCAGGCCTATGACGATGGCCTTGCCGGCCACCACGATGGTCACGTCCGTTCCCAGGCTCATGGCGTCCTTGAGCTCGGGTACGAGGGCCAGAAGCTCGAAGTAGGCCTCGGTGGCGTACCCGATCTCCAGGGTCTTCATGGAGCCCGAGTACTCGGAGTCCACCCAGCGGCCCTGCTTCCACGTGAAGGCCCGGCCCGCGGCCCACTTGGTGAGCGATGGCGAGGAATCGATCTTCTCGGCATCCTTCATCTTCTTGAGCTTCTTGCCTCCCTTGATGGCCTCCTCGCCCATGGCCGTGTCGGAGCTGGTCGAACCGGCGCTCTTGAGCAGGCCGTCCATGGCCATCTCGTCCTCGTAGTAGTCCATGGGAGCGGACGGGGCCTCGGCCTTGGGCATGGGGCCTCCACCGACGCCGGACATGGGAGGCGGGAACCATATCGGAGGAGGGGGAGGCGTCGGCATGGGCGAAGTCGTGCTCATGCCTTCCTCGACCACGAGATAGGAGGTGTAGGGCGTGACAATTCCGTAACGCCTGGACAGGGCGATGACCTCGTCCACGAGCTCCTGGTTCTCGCCGTTGAGGCGGATCTGGTCGAGCAGATAGCCCACCTTGCGTGTGGCCCAGATGTGCTCGATGAAGTCGTTCTCCTTGTCCTCGTCCGGAAGGCTGACCTTGTACTTGATGGTCTTGGTCCCGCCCGCCATCTCGCCCGACAGGGTGATCTTGGCCTTGCCGCCCTCGGTGTAGCGGCCGACCACCACGACCTGGCCGCCGTAGAACAGGTCGGGCAGCTCCAGGGGGAACACCTCGCGAGTCTTCACACCGTCGATCTCGAGGCTCACGCCCGTGAGGGCCGGGTACGCGATCTTGGAGTAGAGCACGGAGAGGGCCATCTCCAGATCGCCTCCTGTGCGGGCGTAGTCCGCGGCCCCGTGGTTCTCGGCCACGAGCTTGTCGATGAAGTTCAGGTTCACGTCGTCGCCCACGCCGAATGCGAAGAGCGAGGCCTTGCCTGCGTTCAGCTCGTTCACCATCTTCACGATGGCGTCGGGATCGGTCTCGCCCACGGTGGGCATGCCGTCGGTGATGAAGATCACGAAGTGGGGAACGTCCTTCTCCACGGGCTGCTTGAGTGCCGTTCGAAGTGCCGACTCGATGGCCGTGCCGCCGAGGGGGTTGATGTCCTCGATGCGCTCCACCGCGTCCTTCACGTTCTTCTCCGACGCGCTGACCAGGCTCTCGTAGAAGGCCTCCGTGGTGGAGGAGAACCTGATCACGTTGAACAGATCGTCGGAGCTCAGGTGCTCGAGGCAGTACTCGAGGACCTTGCGCGCGGACTCCATCTTCTCGCCGCTCATGCTGCCCGACGTGTCCACCACGAACGTCACCTGCTTGCCCACTATCTCCTCCGTGGGCAGGTCGTTGCCCGGGGCCACCAGCAGCATGAACGTGCCGTCCGCGTCCTCGTCCATCCGGTGGGTGAGCACGCTCATGCCGATGGCGTCGTCGCTCACCGTGTAGTAGAGGGCCAGATCCCGGTCCAGCGTGGCCTGGTACTTCTCGAACCCCACCGTCGCCTTGCTCTTGCCATCGACCTGCACGTCGAGCTCGTGCGTGGGCGAGTAGACGGTCTTGATGGGAACCTGGCTCTTGATCTCGGCCGTGAAGGTGAAGTCCTTGAGCGTGCTGGCCGAGGGACCGGAGGTCTTGAGCGGGTACACGTACTTGTACACGTTCTTGTGGTAGTCGAGCTTCTGCGTGAAGGCGATCTCCACCTTCTGGGTGCCCTTGGCCGGTACGGGGTAGATCCTGGCCTTGAACAGGTTGCCACCCATGTACTCGAGCAGGCCGGGATCCTTGAGCTGGGCCACGATGCCCTCGTAGATCTTCCTGGCCTCGTCCTTCTCGAGAATCTCGCCCTTCTGCTTGGTGCCGCCGATCCAGAGAGAGAAGTCGCTCACGGCCGCCTCTGCTGGCAGCGGGAAGATGAAGGTGGCCTCCAGGTCCGAGCCGCAGTCGTTGCGGAACACCTGATCCACCGTGGTCTTGGCGACCCCGTCGACGACCTGCACTTCCACCCTGTGCGACTCGATGTTGAGCGGCTGCAGATTCGGGTCCTTGGGGATGAGCATGCCCTGTGCACCGGCCACCGCGGGAAGCGCCATCATGGCCGTGACAAGGAGCACGGCAGAGTATCTCGCCTTCATGACCTGTCTCCTCCTCTCCTTCGGAAAACGCATGCCCCCTTAGACGTCCCAAGGGCCCTCGGGGATCTGAACCGGCCAACCCATTGATATCACATGGTTTGGATGGGCGCCACCTGGTACCACGAGCGGTGCGCCATCCCCGCGGACACAAGAATCGTTCGGAAATGCGTGATGGGCCACGATTTCCCTTTGGAACATCCTGCAGACACCCGAGGCAACCGTTCTGGAAGTCTCATCTGGATGTGACGACGAGAGGACAGACCACCGGAGAGCCCCTACTCGCAATCCTCGACGATCTGGAAGTAGATCTGGTTGTAGGCCGTGGTCGTGTCGTGATCCCAGGTGAAGCCGTACTCGGATCCCGACCACGCGAGGCTGGGGAAGTAGTTGTCGGTCAGAACGGTGTCGTCCGTTGTGTCCGTGGCATCGGGCTGGCCGTTATTGCTTCCCCCGCCGCAGCCCGCCGCGACGAGAATGGTGTAAATTCGAAGTGTATACCCTCAAACCTACATTCCGCAACAGCGCGTGGGCAGAACCGCGAATATATCGATTCCGATCCACTTTCTCGCTCAATCACGCATAGGCCGACTCGTCCATGCCAAGCAGTCGTAAGATGTCCCGTTGCAACGTAGAGAGTTGAACGGGGAACAGGACAGCTTCATCCCCTCGTTCGTATTCGTACCATGCGACATCGGAGAACATCTCCAGCACTC